>CAZCJW010000219.1:0-4966 GCA_964499185.1 uncultured Propionivibrio sp.
TCGATGGCGCGGAAAACAACGAGCCGACCTACGTGACGCAGAACCACTTCACGGTGACCAAGTACTACAACCGCACGGCCCACCTGATCATCCCGGAAATCCTGGTGTTCTCGAAGGCCAAGTTCAACAAGCTGAGCGCCGAAGACCAGGCTTTGGTCAAGAAGCTGGCCCGCGAAGCGCAACTTGAACAGCGCAAGCTGTGGGACGAGAAGGTTGCCGACTCGATCGCCAAGATGAAGGCCGCCGGTGTAACGATCGTGGAAGACGTCGACCAGCCCGCATTCTTCAAGGCCACGCAACCTGTGCGCGACAAGTACGGCGCCGCTTATGCCGACCTGATCAATCGCATCCAGGCCGTCAAGTAACAGCATTGGCACCAGAACTGGCGAGCCCCCGGCTCGCCAGTTTTTTCGTACCCTCGGAGGTAGTAGCAAATGAAAGAAGCCTATTGCAATGCGATGGACAAGGTTTATTGGCTGTGCATCTGGATTGCCGGCCTGGCCATGACCGTCATGACCCTGGTCATTCCTGTCCAGGTCGTCGCTCGCAAATGGTTCGATTCCGGCCTGTCCTGGCCCGAGCCCGCTGCACTTGTCTGCATGATCATCTTCACATTCGTCGGTTCGGCCGCCGCCTACCGCGCCGGCAGCCATATCGCCGTCACCATGCTCACCGACCGTCTTCCGGAAAATGCTCAGGTGGTTGCTGCCCGCATCGTCGATATCCTGATGGCACTGATTGCCCTGTTCGTTATCTATTACGGCGGCGACCGTGTCCTGTTCTTCATGGGCACCAAACAGAGCCTGCCCGACTTCCCCTCGCTGCAGGTGTACTGGACCTACCTCCCCCTGCCAGTCGGATCCCTGGCCACTTTGCTGTTCATCATCGAGTCCGTTCTGTTCGGAAGGCAAAACCATCGTCCGATCGTGATGCTCGGTAGCCACAGCTAGTCAACTGAAATGCGGAAATAAGGAAACAGATCCATGGATGCACTGGTAATCATGGGAACATTCTTCCTGCTGCTGGCGGTAGGCCTGCCGGTAGCGTACACGCTGGGCATGACGGCGCTCATCGGCGCGGTCTACTTCAGCGGTGACATGTCGTTCATGACGATCGTCATGCTCAAGATGGGCGACGGCGTCAACAAATTCACGCTGCTGGCCATCCCGTTCTTCGTACTGGCCGGGGCGATCATGGCCGAAGGCGGCATCGCCTCGCGCCTGGTCAATTTCGCCTCGATCTTCGTCGGCTTCATCCGCGGCGGACTGTCGCTGGTCAACATCCTGGCCTCGACCTTCTTCGGCGCGATCTCCGGATCATCCGTTGCAGACACCGCCTCCATCGGATCGGTGATGATTCCGGAAATGGAGAAAAAAGGCTATCCGCGACCCTACGCCGCAGCAGTAACCGCTTCCGGCTCGGTGCAGGCCATCCTCATCCCGCCCAGCCACAATTCAGTGATTTACTCGCTGGCCGCTGGCGGCAGCATTTCCATTGGCGCGCTGTTCCTGGCTGGCGTGATGCCGGGGCTGGTGATGTGCGTCACGTTGATGACCATGTGCGTATTCTTCGCGAAGAAGCGCGGCTACCCCAAGGGCGAACCGATTCCGGTCAAGGAAGCGTTGAAGATGATGTTTGACGCCCTGCCCGGATTGTTCACCGTGGTCATCATCCTCGGCGGCATCCTCTCCGGGTGGTACACCGCCACCGAATCGGCAGCCATGGCCTGCGTCTGGGCGTTCCTGGTGACGATGTTCTATTACCGGGACTACAAGTGGAACCAGTTGCCCATTCTGGTACACCGCACAGTCAAGACCGTCACCATCGTGATGATCCTGATCGGATTCGCCGCCGCTTTCGGCCACATCCTGACCATGCTGTCGCTGCCGCTGCAAATCTCCAAATTCTTCACCGGAATCTCCGACAACCCCTATGTGGTCCTGCTGGCCATCAACGTCCTGTTGCTGATCCTCGGCACACTGATGGACATGGCCCCGCTGATCCTGATCCTGACCCCGATCCTGCTCCCGGTTGTCACCCAGTTGGGCGTCCATCCGGTGCATTTCGGGATGATCATGATGGTCAACCTCGGCATCGGGCTGATCACGCCTCCGGTCGGTTCGGTGCTGTTCGTGGCCAGCGCGGTATCCAACCAGAAAATGGAGACCGTCACCCGGGCCATGGCCCCCTTCTTCGTGGCGCTGTTCACCGTATTGATGATCGTGACCTACGTGCCGCAAGTATCGCTGTGGCTGCCGCGCGTCACCGGCGAACTGAACTATCCGCCGGACGTCGTCGACGACGTGGCAACAACCGCCAAGGGACAACCGGTGGTCATCGAAGCACTGAAGAACGATTCGGATGAGGAAAAGGATCCACTGACGATCACCAAGGTCGTCGTGCTGGAAGGCAAGGGTGAAGCCATGGTCAATGCCGATGGCGCTGTTCTATTCACTCCGGCAGCAGATTTCACCGGCAAAGCCGTGATCGAATACATCGCCAACGATTTCCGGGGTGGCCCGGAGAAAGCGAAGATCACCGTGACCGTCACACCCTGACGGATTGCGTCAATCACCACACCAAATAAAAACCCCCGGGGCTAGCCTCGGGGGTTTTTGTTTTGCAACACCAAGAACGGTTCTTAAGCCTGCTGAATACCAGCGATGACCCAGCCCCTGTCGCCGGCAACCGGCTTGCTCAGATTCCACACTTCCTCGAACGGCACGGCCGCCGCATCAGCCTCCTCGCGGATCATGCCGCTGAAGCGCACGCTGACAATGTGCTGGTTGGCCTCGGTCACCACCTCCAGAAGTTCGGCGTCGAGGCGCACAACGTCGGTCTGTTGCGGCGCATTGCCTCGCTCATCCATCTGCAGTCGAATCTCGGCAAACAATTCGGGGCTGGTGAACTCACGAATGTCGTCGATGTTCTTCGCATCATTGGCCGCTTGCAACCGGACGAAATTGAGTTTGGCCACCCGCAGGAAGCCTTCCGCGTCGAAATCGGCTGGAATGCGAGACACCGCAGGCATACTCGCGGAGAAGGCGCCTCCGGCATGTTCGTTGGCAGGAGCAGGCGCCGGGGTTTGGCCCGCACTAGCGTACTGCATGGAAGACTGCGTCGGCGAGGCAGCAGGGGCGTTGCGCCGGAATAGCATCTTGAAAACGAACAGCGCCGCCATCAGGAGCAGACCGATCATCACCGCATTGGCCAAGCCTTCGCCTAGCCCGAGATGCGAAAACAACGCGGCGAGGCCGATGCCCGCAGCCAGTCCGGCGATCGGACCGAGCCAGTTGCGTTTAGGCGCCGTTGCCGAGGCGGGCGACGTAGGTGCAGCCGGTGTCGCCTGCCTTGTGGGCGCTGGCTGAACAGCCTGGCGCTGCATGCCGACGGATTTTCCACCTCCCAGGCGCTTGGCTTCGGCATCACCCATAGTCATACCGAGAGCCATGACCGAGAAAAACAAGGCCATAAGAGCTTTTTTCATGAGATAACTCCATTACATAAACCCGCACCACGTGGCAGAAGCCATCGTTCGCGGGCACATCACAGGTTGAGAAACAATCGGAATTGCGTAATCGCATCCCTTTACGGGACGCAGTCTGCCGGAGACCGACTCCGGTTCAGACTGCCGAGGACTTTGGCGGACGCTCGAAGGGGAAAACCGGTTCGGGAGACTCTAGCACGGCGTATGCGCTGCTCCAGGACGCAAGAATGCGACCCCAGCGCACGAAGAACAGCAAAAGAAGTTTGTCCGTCTCATGCGAATAATCGCCGGCAAACCCTTCGCCAAGCGACTCTTCAACCGGGCCGCCCTCGGCGTCCGACGGAAACACCGATGCCCACCCGGAATCCCCGGCCGTCTGCAGCACATCCGACACAGAGGAATCCATCGCGCCCCACGACGACGTGGCTTTTCCCGCCAGCGACGTCGCGCCGGGAAGCGTCAGGTGCGGCAGAGACAGCGAGAACGCCATCAAAATGGCGAACAGCCAGCGAAAACGTGCAGGAATAGTGATCAAACTCTTCAATGAGGTGGCAATAACGGGGGAAGTCTATCGCGCTGCTTCGGCCAAAACAAGCCGGTAGCGCCAATAACACTCGTCACGCTACGCCTCAGAACGCGGCTGGCCCGGCACGGGAATTCCAGCCCCCTCCGCCGCCGCCAGTTCAATAGCCGACCAGTCCAGCTTGCCCCGCCCCTTCTTGACGGCATCCTGCAAGCGCTGGAAGAGGAAGTCGGCAACAGGCATGGGCACGCCGGTGGAGGCGGCTGTTTCGCGGGCCAGGCGGATGTCCTTCATCCCCAGTTCGAGTACAAAACCAGCCGGTTCGTAGATTCTTCCGGCAAGGTTGCGCCCGTAACTCTGATAGACCGGGCACGCAAAATTGGCGTTGGTGAAGAAGTCATACACCGCTGTGCGCTCGATGCCGTTCTTTTCGCACAACGCCATCGCTTCGGCCATGGCTTCGATCGCCGAGAGAATCATGAAATTGCCGGACAGCTTGACGACACTGGCCGCATCCGGCGTATTACCGAAATCCTGCACGCGCTGCCCAAGAAGCTCAAGGATCGGCCGGGCGCGCACTTTCGCCTGCATCGATCCCGACAGACAGATCCACAGTTTCCGCGCGGCGGCGGCATCGGGCCGGCCGAACACCGGCGCTGCGACGAACTGGCTACCGCGCCTGGTGTGTTCTTCGGCCAACTTGCGCGACGTCACGGGCGATACCGTGCTCATCGAAATGTGCAGCCCGCCCTCACCGAGAGCGTCCGCAAAACCGCCCTCGCCCAGCACGGCTTCCTCCAGCACGGCATCGTTCGACAGCATGCTGATAACCACCCCCCCCACCGTCACCGCCTGTGCCGGCGAATCGGCGACGACCGCGCCGAGCGCCGCCAACGGTTCCGCCTTGTCGCGCGTACGGTTGAACACGGTCACAGCATAGCCGCTGGCGAGAAGAT
>CAZCJW010000220.1:0-3576 GCA_964499185.1 uncultured Propionivibrio sp.
GAAAAACACGACGGCGGCAGCATCGTCATCGACGGCATCGAACTCAACGATGACCTGAAGCACCTGTGCGCCGTGCGACGCGAAGTCGGCATGGTCTTTCAGAACTTCAACCTGTTTTCCCACCTGACCATCCTGCGCAACATCACGCTGGCGCCGATGCGCGTGCGCAAGATGCCGAAGGCCGAGGCGGAAGCCAAGGCCATGGCACTACTGGAACGTGTCGGCCTGAAGAACCAGGCGCTCAAGTACCCGGTGCAACTCTCCGGCGGGCAGCAGCAGCGCGTCGCCATTGCCCGGGCGCTGGCCATGGACCCCAAGGTGCTGCTGTTCGACGAGCCCACCTCGGCGCTTGACCCGGAGATGGTCAACGAAGTGCTGACCGTCATGCGCGAACTGGCGCATACCGGCATCACCATGTTGGTGGTCACGCATGAAATGGGCTTCGCGCGGGAAGTTGCCGACCGCGTCATTTTCTTCGACGAAGGTGCCATTCTGGAAGACACCACGCCGCAAGCCTTCTTCACCAACCCCGATCACGAGCGCGCCCAGGCCTTCCTGGCGCAGGTGCGACACGGCTTCTGATCAGGCGCTGCGCGCGGAGACCCGTCGCGCCTCGATCATCGGCATCATCTGCACCGCCAGGATGCATGCGAAGATCAGCACACACCCGGCCACGCCGACCGCGTTGAGCCGGTCGCCCATCAGCAGGAAGCCGAACATCGCAGCGAACAGCGTTTCCGCCGAGAGGATGATCGCCGCGTCGGCGGCATCGGCGTAGCGCTGCCCGACGACCTGCCCGGTGTAGGCAAAGCCGACCGACAGGATTCCGGTGTAGAGGATCGGGACGGTCGCCAGCCGGATGCCTTCCAGCGTGATCGTCTCGGTCAGCAGCGCCCAGCCCAGCGACGCCAGGCCGCAGACCACGAACTGCCCGGCAGCAACCAGAAATGGCGCGGCAAAGCGGTCGGCCACCCGTCCAACCAGCAGCACATGCAAGGCCCAGAACACACTGCTGGCGATGACCCACAGGTCGCCGGTACTGATCGCCACATGCCCCGCCCCGGACAGCATCCAGGTACCCAGCAGGCACCCCGCCGAGGTCGGCCACACCGACCAGTGCGGCCGCGAGCGCAGAATCAGCCAGGACAGCAGCGGCACCAGGGGAACGTAGAGCGCCGTCAGGAAGCCGGCATTGGTCACCGTCGTACCGGTGATGCCGATCTGCTGAAACACCGCGCCGAGCGTCAGCAGCAGACCCAGCAGCACCACACCGAGCACGTCCCGCCGTACCGGCCGTGAATCGCGCCGGGAAACGGCACGATAGTCTCGCCAGGCCAGCGGCGCGATAATGCAGGCCCCCAGCAGGAAACGGATTCCGGTAAAGGTATACGGCGCGACCCCCGCGTTGGCGTGCGCCTGGGCGACAAAGGCGGACCCCCAGACCAGGGCGACAAAAAGAAGGAGCAGGTTGGCTTGAGTGCGGGTCACGAGGAAAACCGGGGAGGAAAACCGGCTAGTTTACCAGTCGTAACAACCGACCGGCCAGTCGAACACCACAAGGCAGTCATATTTACCAACTCAACATCTACCACAGAGACGCAGAGACACAGAGGATTCGCGGAGAAAGGCAGAAAATCGGGAAACCCGTGTTTTGTTTCTGCCCCTTTCGTTTCTGCCTTTTCCCCGGTTTTCTCTGCGTTATCTCTGCGCCTCCGCGTCTCTGCGGTGGGGGTTGAAAGCAAATGCGATTGCCCTGTCTAACATCAGGAATCGTCGTCGGAAGACAGCCTTCCCGTCATGTAGCGTCGGCAGGCCATGCGCAGGAAGTTCATCTGCTTCCTGAAGTTCCGGCACCCATGACACATTGCCAGGTGCATTTCGATCTGCAGGCGCTCTGAAAGCGAGAGTTCACGATCCTGGGATTCGGACAATTTGTGAGTGACGTCCTTGCAGCTCAGCATGGCTGTTCTCCCGGCGCAAACCAACTCTTCTCCAGGCAGCGCCGCAATCCGTTGCGCGCGCGATGCAGGATGACGTTGCAGTTACTCACGGTGATACGCAACTCACGGCAAACTTCCGCCGTTTCAAACTCCAGGAACTCGCGCATCATGAAGACGCGCGCGGTGTTCTCCGGCAGGTGATTGAGACAGGCATCGAAGACATCCCAGAAGCGCTGCTGTCGCAAGCTCTCTTCCGGATCGCCCCAGTTCGACGGGCGGTTCTCCGGCCGCCAGTGGTCGTTGCCCTTGAACAGCGTCTCGAAGGACTGATCGAGGCTTTCCTCCTCGGGGGCCAGCGCGGAAACGTTGGTCGTCCGGCTCTGCTGACGGATGTGGTCGACAATCTTGTTGCGGAGAATCGCAAACACCCATGTCTTCAACGCCGAACGGCCGGCGAAATCCCTGGCGTTGACCAGCGCGGCCGCCAGCGCTTCCTGTACCACATCCTCGGCCATGGTCGCGTCGCGCAGCTGCAACTGCGCAAACTTGAGCATCTCGCGCCGGATCTCCTCGATAGCCGCGTCGTTCATCCAGGCTTGTTGTGGATCGCTCATGTTCCCTGCTCGCTCATGGTTATTTCCCGACTATGGTACTGGCTCATGAAGCGGCGGTCGATCCAGTCCTTCCACCGCCAGACCCAGTGGCCCGTTGCCGACAGTCCGCCCCAGGACAGGATAGCCTCCCTGGGACCGGTGGCCAGCAGATAGAGTGTTCGTTTCTGTGGCTGGTAAGGCAGAGGTGACTGCCCAGCCAGGGCGCGCTCCAGATTCCTTGCCAGCACCGGGCCGGCGCGGACCGCATAGACACCAGATTTAGCGTGCGGCGCATCGACCCGCGAGGCGACATCCCCGCCGGCGAACACTTCCGGATGCGAGACGCTCCCCTGCCCATCGGCTACGGCGACGAATCCGTCTCCGGCCAGGCCCAGTCCGGAACCGGCCAGCCAGGCGGGAGGGCGAACACCGGTTGCGGCGATGACAGTATCGGCCGCAATCGTGGTTCCATTGTCCAACAGCACGCCTTCCGGCGATCCGGCCGCGTAGCCGAGGAGTTCGACGACCTGATGCTCCCGTAGCGCGCGCCGCACGCGCTTCACGATGGCTGGCCCATGTCCCGGCATCAGACCGGACCCGGCGATCAGCGACACCTGAACGTTATTTCCGCCCAACGCGCTGGCCAGACGGTAGCGCGCCGCCAGAGCCAATTCGACACCGGCCGCACCCGCCCCGACCACAACCAAGCTGGCCGTGCCGCGCTGCATGGCCAGCTCAACCTGGCGGTTCCAGCCAACCACGAATTCCTCCAGCGGACGGATCGGCAATAGCGCGGCACCGGTCGCGGCCAGGCAGGAGCTATCCACCTGCGCGCCCGTATCGAGCGAGAGGACATCGTAGGATAACTCGCCGGAAGCGCTCGTCCGGAGAAGCCGCCGCGCGGCGTCGATGCCTGTCACCGTCTCCTGCCGCACGCGCACGCCGGCCGCCCGCGCCAACGGTTCCAGCGGCGCGGCACACTGATCCAGCGCATAGTGCCCGGCCATCCAGCCCGGCACCATGCCGGAGTAGATCTGGCGCAG
>CAZCJW010000220.1:3676-4956 GCA_964499185.1 uncultured Propionivibrio sp.
CCTGGCACGCCGCAAAATCCGGGTGATCGGTCTCCGGCGCGCACCACAGCGTCACCGGTCCGAGTTTGGCAGCATGCGCCGTCGACAAGGTACGCCGCAGCAGCCAGCGTTGCAGCGCTGCCGCGCCGTCGGCGCCCAGATACGGGATCAGCCGCGTCTTGGCCAGTCCCGGAATCGGCGCCTTGGCCAGGATCGCGACCGCGCACTTAGTCATGTCGCGGGGCATAGCCGTACTCCCGAGCCAGCGTCTGCGGACTCGCCCCCAGCCAGAAACGCAGACGCAGCCACCACATCGTCAGGATCGTGCGCCACACCCCGTGTTTTTCCCAGCGCCGTCCCGAGGTCGTAACCTTTTCGGTGAGGCAGGCCGGACGCGCGATCCGGCGCATCGCCGAGGAAAAGGCGATGTCCTCCATCAGCGGAATATCCGGAAAGCCGCCGACGCGCGCGAACGCCTCGCGCGTGGCGAAAATCGCCTGATCGCCGGTAGCGATGCCGGTCAGGCGCGAACGCCCGTTCATCAGCGCTGCCACGATCGGCAGCATCACGGAGGCGCCCTCGATGCGCACATCGAAACGCCCCCAGAGCGCGCTGCCGGTCACGGCCGCCTCGATCCGCTCAATCGCAAAGTCCGGCAGAACGGTGTCGGCGTGCAGGAACAGCATTACATCGCCCGTCGCCTGTTCCGCCCCGGCGTTCATCTGCCGGCCGCGGCCGCGGGGCGCGGTGATCACACAGTCGGCCAACGGCGCCGCCCTCCCGGCGCTATCGTCGGTACTGCCGCCATCGACGACAATCACCTCCACGCCTCCCGCCCGCAGACCCTGCAAGGCAGCGAGCCGCGACGCGAGGGTCTCGGCCTCGTTGAGCACGGGAATGACAATCGAGAGGCGCATCGTATCGCCCTATCCCCCGCTCGGCGCCGGACATTCGCCCGCCGTCGCAACGAAACGGAAATCGGCGAAGCCGGCGTGCGCATCCTCACCGGTGTTGTCGGTATCGCTGGCGATGGCCAGCCCACGCAACTGTCCGCCGGTATCGCCGAATGCCCGCCGATAATCCTCCAGCACGTTGCGCCGTTCCGTCACCCAGCGCCCGGCCAGATCGCCGCCCGAGCGCAGCACCAGCATCCGGGCGCGATCGGTATAAGCGTTCGCCTGCACGGTGCCGACGGGATGGCGGTTATCCCAAATGTAATTGAGGGCGGCGTCCGGCACCTGATTGCCATAAATCGAACGCGCCAGCGCCAGTCCGGCGCGGGTGAGCACGCCCAGTTGGTC
>CAZCJW010000221.1:0-4951 GCA_964499185.1 uncultured Propionivibrio sp.
TCGAGGTGGTAGCGCAGTCCGCGGGCGAGGACGGCTTTTTCGATGTCCTTGCCGTAACGGACCATGTCGTCGACGGAATCCGAATGGTCAATGCGGATCACGTCCTGCTCTATGATCGGTCCCTGGTCGAGTTCACTGGTCACATAGTGGCATGTCGCCCCGATCAGTTTGACGCCACGCTGGTAGGCCTGGTGGTAAGGCTTGGCACCGACGAAGCTGGGCAGGAAAGAGTGGTGGATGTTGATGATCTGGCCGGGATAGGCGGCGCACATGTCGGGCGGGATGATCTGCATGTAACGCGCCAGAACCATCGTGTCGCCTCTCACTTCTTCATACAGGCGTCGAATCTCGGCGTAGGCCGCTTCCTTGTTGTCCGACACCACCGGTACATGGTGGAACGGGATGCCGTGCCATTCGACAAAACCCTTGAACGTATCGTGGTTCGAAATGATGCACGGAATCTCGATGTCGAGCTCTTTCGACTGCCAGCGCGCCAGCAAGTCGTACAGGCAATGTTCCTGCTTGCTGACCATGATGACCACGCGCTTCTTGACCGCCGAATCGCTGATCTTCCAGCTCATCTGCATTTCTTCGGCGATCGGGCGGAAGCGCTCGCGAAACTCGGCCAGGTGGAACGGCAGCGAATCGGCCTTGATGTCGATACGCATGAAGTACCGGCTTTCGCCGTAACCATTCTCGGAGTGATAGCGTGATTCTAGAATCCAGCCATTGTGCTCGGCGATGAAGCCGGCAACCCGGGCAACAATGCCCACCCGGTCGGGGCAAGAAGCGGAAAGCGTAAAGAAGCGTTGTGAATACATGGTCGATTTCAGCCTTCGAGACGCCCGAAAGCCGCGTCGATTTCGCTCCTGAGCTGATCGTAGCTCAACGTCACCGGATACTGCGGGAACTCGCGGATAACATTCTCTGGAGGATGGAACAGGATGCCGGCATGCGCCTCACCAAGCATCTTGGTGTCGTTGTAGGAATCGCCAGCGGCGACGACCGTGAAGTTCATTTCGCGGAAGCGCTTGACGGCTTCGCGCTTCTGCTCAGGCATGCGCAGGCGGTAATTCACGACGACACCGTTGGCGTCGGTCTCCAGGCTGTGGCAGAACAGCGTCGGCCAGGCCAGTTGGCGCATCAGCGGATGAGCGAATTCGTAGAAGGTATCGGAGAGGATGATAACTTCGTAATCCTCGCGCAACTTGTCGAGAAATTCGCGCGCCCCCGGCATCGGTTCCAATTCGCCGATGACCCTCTGGATGTCCGGCAGGCCGAGATTGTGCCGCGCCAGGATATCGAGACGAAACTTCATCAATTTGTCGTAATCCGGCTCGTCGCGCGTCGTGCGGCGGAGTTCCGGAATGCCAGTTCGCTCCGAAAACGCGATCCAGATTTCGGGCACGAGCACCCCTTCAAGGTCGAGGCAGACGATCTTCACGGAGAACTCCCAAGTGATTGACGAAACAAACCGGGCATTTTATCAAAAGCCGGGCTGCTGATCCCGCCCGGGATGTGACAGATCCCGTTTTCCCAGTCCAGCGATCACACTGAGCAGTTGCCGGAAATGTCGCGGCGCAGAATCCAAGCCGGCATCGGCTGGAGGCGGGACGCTAACATCGTGGACACCGGATGAATCCGACAGATTCTGATAGATTAGCGGGCTCGAAGGAGACTCAAGATGCGCGCTCGATACTGTCCTATCCTGCTGCTGTTCGCCTGCTCTTTCCTGAATGCACAGGAGACAGCCAACACGCCCCCCGTTCCGCAGACGCTGGAAGAAGCAAACGCACAGCGCCAGCGCGCCAAGGCCATGCGCGAGGAAGCCGAAGCACGCCATACTGAAGAACAAGCCGCCTGCTACAAAAAAATCCTGGTAAACGACTGCCTGGCTGATGCCAAGAAGCGTTATACGGACAAGACGATCGAGGCCAGGCAACTGGATCTACCGGCCCGTGAGTTCCAGCGCGAAGCCAACCGCAGGAATGTCGAAGCGGAAAAAGCCCGGAGAGACGCCGAACGCCCCGCCCGGGAAGCAGAACAGCAGGAACAGGCCGAACGGTATCGCGCCGACGAAGCCAGGAAGGCGGCCGAACGCGAGCAGAAACAGCAAGAAAAGGAACAAAAGGCCATAGAGAACAGAAAGAAACTTGCGGAAGAACAAGCCAAGCGGAAGGCCAAGGAAGAGCAGCGTGCCAGAAGAAATGCCGAAAAGATAGAGAAGAAGGCCAAGGAACGCGCCAAGGCGGAAGCGAAAGCGGGCGCCAAGACCAACAGCGAATGACCGCCAGCAGCACTCCGGAAAACGCGCAAACGCACCCGGCCGGATTGGCAACGAGAACCATGGAGCGCATCCATGTTGTTGATTATAGTAGCGTATGTGATACAGTTGCCGCAAAACTATTCTTTTGGAATGAGCCATGACCCTAGCTCTACAGTTTGCCGCCTACCACGAATGGCGCAACCGGCTCGCGGGAGGACTGACCAATTTTCGCCGCTGGCTGTCCGACAACGAACTCTGCGATGCGCAAACCGACCAACGCTTCGAGCGATTGCTCGAAAAGCTGCGTGAAGATCGGCTGCATGTCGCCTTCGTCGCCGAGTTCTCGCGTGGAAAGTCGGAACTGATCAATGCCATATTCTTCTCCTACTATGGCAGCCGCATGCTTCCGTCGACCGCCGGGCGCACCACGATGTGCCCGACAGAACTGATGTACGACGTGAGCAAGCCAGCGTGTATCCAACTCCTCCCCATCGAGACACGCGAAACCGACACCAGCATCAGCGAGCTCAAGCGTTACCCGGAGACCTGGAAGGTGATTCCGTTCGATACGGAGTCACCCGATGGTATGCAGGAGGCATTGCGCTCCGTCAGCGAAGTGCGTCTCGTCCCGCGAGAGACGGCAGCGCGGCTGGGGTTTCTGGCGACAGAAGAACAAGGACATGGCGTCATCACTGTTGCCGCAGGCGACCTGATCGAGATTCCGCGCTGGCGCCACGCCGTGATCAATTATCCGCATCCGCTGCTGCAACAGGGGCTGGTCATTCTCGACACGCCCGGCCTCAACGCCATCGGAGCGGAACCGGAACTGACGCTGTCGCTCTTGCCCAACGCCCACGCCACCCTGTTCATCCTGGCCGCCGACACCGGCGTGACGCAATCCGACCTGGCCATCTGGAATGAGCACATCGGTACCCCGGGCGGCCATAACAAAGGCCGGATCGTCGTACTGAACAAGATCGATGGACTCTGGGACGAACTCAAGTCGGACCAGGAGATCGAGGACGAAATCGACAAACAGGTGCAGAGCTGTGCGGCGATCCTGGGGCTGCCGACGAACCAGATCTTCCCCGTTTCAGCCCAGAAGGGATTGGTCGCCCGGATCAACGGCGACGAGGTTCTGCTTCAACGCAGCCGCTTGCCAGCCCTGGAGCAGGCCTTGTCCGAGGAATTGATCCCTGCCAAGCAGGACATCGTGCAGGAAAACACCGGCGCGGAATTTTCCGATATCTACACGCGTACGCGGGGCCTGCTTGAATCCCGCCTGGCCGGTCTGCGCGAGCAACTCGGCGAACTCACCGAACTGCGCGGCAAGAACAAAGGCGTCGTGGAATACATGATGGGCAAGGTCAAGGTCGAAAAGGAGGAGTTCGAATTCGGCCTGCAGCGCTTCTATGCCGTCCGCAGCGTTTTTTCGCAGTTGACCAACCGTCTCTTTGGCCATCTCGGACTGGATTCCCTGCGCGCCCTGACCGCGTCAACGCGAAAGGAGATGATGGATGCGACATTCTCCCGGACGCTTTCGGACGCCATGAAGAAATTCTTCAACGAGTCTCGCCGCAGCTTCCGGGAATCGGAAACCGAGATCCGCGAGATTCTGGAAATGATGGATGCCATCCAGAAGAAATTCGTCATCGAGCACGGACTCAAGCTCAGCAATCCGTCGGTCTTCTCGCTGGGCCGCTACCGCAGGGAAATCGACCGGCTGGAACAGTGGTGCGACACGCACCTGAACACGGTGTTCCAGTTGATGACGCTGGAAAAACGCAAGGTAACACAGCGCTTTTTCGACGAAGTGGCACATCAGGCCCGGCAAACGTTCGAGCGCGCCAACCGCGATGCCGAAGTCTGGATAAAGGCATTGATGGCGCCGATGGAAACCCAGATCAGGGAACACCAGATCCAGCTGAAACGCAGGCTGGAGAGCATCAAGCGCATCCACCAGGCCACGGAAACGCTGGAAGAGCGCATCAACGAGTTACTGCACGTCGAAAGCCAGTTGGTCGGCCAGATTCGCGCCATCGAAACCGCCGCCCAAGCTGTCGAACATGTACTGATCAGGCGCCTCGAGCAGCACGCGCTGCGTAACGCCGCCTAAATACGGCACAGGAAAGAAAAACGCCGTCTCCTTGCCCGGAAGACGGCGTTATTGCCGGTTTATTTCAGGCAGGGCGCTTGTTACCCGTGAGCTTTTCGTACTTAACCCAAAGCGCATCATCGCTTTCAGGAACATCGGGGTCCTTGGCGATACAGTCAACCGGGCACACTTCCACGCACTGAGGGGTGTCATAGTGGCCGACGCACTCGGTGCACTTGGCCGGATCGATCACGTAGATTTCATCCCCCTGCGAAATGGCTTCGTTCGGGCACTCCGGCTCGCAAACGTCGCAGTTGATGCACTCATCACTGATAATCAAAGACATGGTTACTTTCCTTCATGACATTAGAGGGAGCCGACAATTTTCTGTTTCAGCCGTTCGCTGACGACGGGGTGCACAAACTTGCTGACATCACCGCCAAGAATGGCAATTTCGCGCACAATCGTCGCCGAGATGAACATGTATTTTTCACTTGGCGTCAGGAATACCGTTTCCACCTCGGGATAAAGATTACGGTTCATCCCGGCCATCTGGAACTCGAATTCGAAATCCGACGCAGCACGCAATC
>CAZCJW010000222.1:0-4943 GCA_964499185.1 uncultured Propionivibrio sp.
TTTTCGAAGTCGCAGAACATCGCCATGCTGACGGTTTCGGGGGAGGCGGCCATGTATTTTTCTCCTTATGGGATGCCGGCAGTATAACCTTGACGACTAATCCTGAACGGCCTTGATCTTCAATCCCAATCCGGTCAGATAGATGTCGATGATCGCTGGCCCGTAGCTGGCCAGCGGGAACAGCGTCTTGTCCAGGGTCCAGTTCAATACCATCCCGTCGATGACCGACATCAGTCCGACAGCGGCGCAATGCGGATCGACCGTTGCCGGCAGAAACCCGCGTTCCCGGGCCAGACGAAAAGCATCCTCGCTGATCGACAGGTAGCGGTTGCCGCATTCGAGGTGGGTGTCACGGATCGCGGCCATTTCCCCGACGTACTCGCACTTGTGCCAGGAAATCTCGACCATGCGGAAATAGCTCGGATCATTGACCACCCGTTCGAGAAAGTGAAAGGCCAGCTTGCGCAACAGGTCGACCGGGTTCTCGTCATCCACCTCCTGAAGTTCGGCCAGTTTCGCCTCGAGCAGTCCGAAGACCCGCTGCACCATCGCATCGAAGAGGTCGGCCTTGTTGGCGAAATGCCAGTAGATCGCCCCGCGCGTCACACCCGCCGCCGCGGCGATCTCGGCCAGCGAAGTACGGCTGACACCGTTCTCCTGGAACACGACTTCGGCCGCATCCAGAATCGCGTTGCGTGTCTCCTGCGCTTCTTCCTTGGTTTTCCTGACCACGAGCCATTCCTCATCGAGAATCTTGTTGTCGACCAATACAACCCAGCAATCATTTTAGCCCAGACATTACATACATTCCCGAATGTATGTAAAATATCGCGTTTTTCCCGCACAACCCGACGCCCTCCCCGAGGGCGAACAGCCCCGGAGAACCGCCATGTTGCGCCGCTTTGCCATTTTCCATTCCTCCGATTTTCGCTCTCGTTCAGTTCTGGCATCGATCATTGTGTCGTCGCTGTTCCTTGCCGCCTGCGGCAAGGCGCCCGAAAGCGGCCACGGCGGCATGTTCGGCGGCCCGGTACCGGTCGCCGCGGTCACCGTGCAAGAGGAAACGCTGCCGATCTCATTCGAATACGCCGCCCAGACCCTCGGTTCGCGCGAAGTGGAAGTGCGGGCGCGGGTAACCGGCATCCTGCAGAAGCGCAACTTTGTCGAAGGCTCGAAGGTGAAGGCCGGCCAATCGCTATTCACCATCGACCCGGCGCCGTTTGAAGCGGCCGTGGCACGCAGCGAAGCCGACGTCGCCGCGGCCGAAGCGCGTTACGAGCAGGCGGAGAGGGAAGCGGCAAGGCTGGTGCCTCTGGTCCAGAGCAAGGCCATCAGCCAGAAGGAATATGATGATGCACTGTCCTCGCGGTCAATCACCCGTGCCGACGTTCTGGCCGCGCGCGCGCGCTTGCGTGAAGCGAAGCTGAACCTCGAATGGACGCGCGTCGAATCCCCGCTGACCGGAATATCCAGCCGTTCGCTGAAATCGGAAGGATCATTGGTATCGGGTCCGGATGTACTCCTCACCACCGTCACCCAGATCGATCCGATCCAGGTCATTTTCGGCATCCCCGACAACGAACGCCTGAGACTGCGTCAGGACGCCGATGCCAAGCGCCTGCAATGGCCCAAGGACGGAAAATTCAAGGTTACCGTCAAGCTCTCCGACGGCAGCGAATACGCACGCCCGGGCTTTACAGACTTCTCCGACGTGCATGTCTCGCGGGACACCGGCACCAGCGAGGCACGCGCCGAACTGCCCAATCCGGACGGCCTGCTGCAACCCGGCCAATTCGTGCGCGTCGCCCTGTCCGGCGCATCGCGCGTCGGGGTCTTCCGCGTCCCCCAGCGCGCCGTTCTGGAAGGGCCGCAGGGCAAATTCGTGTTCGTCGTCGGCAAGGAAAGCAAGGCTGAAATCCGGCCGGTGGAGGCCGGCGAATGGTCCGGCGGCGATGTCGTCATCAGCAAGGGGCTGAGGTCTGGCGACCAGGTCATCGTTGACGGCGTGATCAAGCTCGGCCCCGGCGCACCGGTCCAGGTCGGAACCCCGGCAAAGCAAGCCACCAGCGGCAAGCAAGGAGGCTGACCGATGTTCTCCCGTTTCTTCATCGATCGGCCGATCTTCGCCATGGTGATCTCGATCTTCATCATGATCGCCGGCCTGGCCTCGATACGCAGCCTGCCGATTGCGCAATACCCCGAGATCGCCCCGCCGCAGGTGCTGGTCGCCGCAACCTACCCCGGCGCCTCCGCCGAGGTGCTGGAAAAGACCGTGGCCGCGCCTCTGGAAACACAAATCAACGGCGTCGAGGGCATGATCTACATGAACTCCACGTCGGCCTCCAACGGTCGCGTGGAAATCAATGTCACCTTCGAGATCGGCACCGATATCGACCAGGCGGTGATCAACGTCAACAACCGCGTCAAGCAGGCCGAGGCGCGCCTGCCGATGGAAGTCCGCCGCCAGGGCATCCAGGTCGAGAAAAACTCCAGTTCCTTCCTGCAGGTGCTGGCTTTTTCCTCGCCCGACGGGCGCTACGACGACCTGTACACCAGCAATTACGTGACACTGAACGTGCTCGACGTGCTCAAGCGCGTTCCCGGTACTACCAACGTCCAGATCTTCGGCGCCAAGGACTACGCCATGCGCGTGTGGCTCAAGCCCGACCGGCTGGCCCAGTTGAAGATCGCTACCTCGGACATCGTGCGCGCCATCACCGAGCAGAACGCCCAGTACGCGGTCGGGCGCATCGGCCAGCCGCCCAGTGCCGCCGGCCAGGAAATGTCGCTGACCATCAACACCAAGGGACGCCTGGCCGATGTCGCCGAGTTTGAGAACATCATTGTGCGTGCCGGGCCGGGCGGCTCCATCCTCCGCCTGAAGGATGTAGCGCGCGTCGAACTCGGCTCCAAGGACTACGACTTTATCGGCCGGCGCAACGGGCAACCGGCGACACTGATGGGCATCTTCCTGAAGCCCGGAGCCAATGCGCTGGACACAGCCCAGGAGGTGAAGAAAACACTCACCGAACTGTCCACCCGCTTCCCCGACGGGCTGACCTACACGATCCCGTTCGATACCACCGACTTCGTGCAGGTGTCGATCCGCGAGGTGGTGAAGACGCTCGGCGAGGCGATGGTCCTCGTCTTCCTCGTCGTCTATATCTTCTTGCAGAACTGGCGGGCCACGCTGATTCCCACGCTGGCCGTACCGGTATCGCTGATCGGCACGTTCGCCGGCCTGCTGATGCTCGGCTACTCGATCAACACACTGACGCTGTTCGGCATGGTGCTGGCCATCGGCATCGTCGTAGACGACGCGATCGTCGTTCTGGAAAACGTCGAGCGCATCATGCACGAGGAGCAGTTGCCGGCAAAACCGGCGGCCATCCAGGCCATGCGCGAAGTCACCGGGCCGGTCATCGCCATCGTGCTGGTGCTGTGCGCGGTGTTCGTGCCGATCGCCTTCCTCGGCGGGCTTACTGGCGAACTGTACCGCCAGTTCGCGGTGACCATCGCCATTGCCGTGGTCATTTCCGGCATCGTCGCATTGACACTGACACCGTCGCTGTGCGTGCTTATCCTCAAGCACGAGCACAAGGCCAGCAACCGTTTCTTCGACGCCTTCAACGGGTGGTTCACCCGTGTCACGGGACGGTACACCAAGGGCGTGGCCTGGCTGATCCGGCGTGGTGCCACGGGCGCCCTGCTCTTCATCGGCATGGTGGCAATCACCGCCGGCCTGTGGAAATTCACGCCGGGCAGCCTGGTTCCGGACGAGGATCAGGGCTACTACATCAGCGCCGTGTACCTCCCTGACGGGGCCTCGCTGGAGCGTACCGACCGCATCGTCAAGGAGGTCGACGAAATCATCCGCAGCAATCCCAACGTTGCCCACACCATTGCATTCACCGGCTTCGATTTCATCGGCGGCAGCTTCAAGAACAACGCGGCAACTTTCTTCGTGACGCTCAAGCACTGGGACGAGCGGCAGGTTCCGGCCAACGCGCTGGTCGGCGAGCTGTTCGCCAAGACGGCGCACATCAAGGAAGCGCTGGTCCTGGCGTTCGGCCCACCGGCCATCTTCGGCATGGGCAACTCGGGCGGCTTCGAGTTCTATCTGCAGAACCGCGGCGAAGGCGGCGCCAAGCAGCTTGGCGAAGTCAGCCAGCAATTCATCGGCAAGCTGAAAGAAGACAAGAACTTCGCCATGGTCTCCTCGCTCTGGCGTGCGAACGTTCCGCAACTCGATGTCGATGTCGACCGGGAAAAGGCCAAGACGCTCGGCGTGCCGATCGACAACCTGTTCGACACGCTGGGCGCCACGCTCGGCACCTACTACGTCAATGACTTCAACAAGTACGGCCGCACCTGGCAGGTGCTGCTGTCGGCCGAGCCGAAATTCCGCAGCAGCCCGGGGGAAATCGGCGGCATCTACGTGCGCTCGGAACGCGGCCAGATGGTGCCGCTCTCTGCCCTGGCGCAGATCCGCCAGACGACTGGCCCGGAAACGCTCGAGCGCTTCAACAACCTGCCGTCGGTAAAGATCATCGGGTCCGGCGCACCGGGCATCTCGTCCGGCCAGGTCATCGCCGAGGTCGAACGCATCGCCAAGGAATCGTTGCCCCCGGACTTCAGTTATGACTGGGGTGGCGCCTCCTATCAGGAGAAAAAATCGAGCGGTTCGTCCAGCTACGCGCTGATCCTCGGCGCGGTGATGGTGTTCCTGATCCTGGCGGCCCAGTACGAGCGCTGGTCGCTGCCGCTGGCCGTGCTGCTGGCCCTGCCCTTCGGCACGTTCGGCGCGCTGGCCGCAGTCTGGTTGCGTGGCATGAGCAATGACGTGTACTTCCAGATCGGTCTCGTCACCCTGCTCGGCCTGGCAGCCAAGAACGCCATCCTGATCGTCGAGTACGCCGTCTATAAGCACGGCGAAGGCATGA
>CAZCJW010000223.1:0-4939 GCA_964499185.1 uncultured Propionivibrio sp.
CCGGCGATGTGTAGGCCTCGAAGAATTTTTTCGACGGATCGAGGACCGACAAGGTACCGCCCCACATCACATCGCCCAGCGGATTGGACGATTCGGCCTCGATGCGCTTGAGCAGTTCGCCCGTACCAGCGGCGACAACTTCTGCCTGAATGCCTGTGGCCGCTTCGAATTTCTTGACAATTGGATCAATGAATACCAGCGGATGCGGACAATACACGACCAGTTTCTTGGATGCGACCTGGGCGTTTGAGGCTCCGACCATCCCGACAGCCAACGCTGCGGCACACAACATCTTTGTAATCTTCTGCATTTTTCCCTCCGGCGATGATTAAGAAAGCGCTTGGTGACACAGCCGGATGGTAGAAGTCGGACTTCAAGGTGTCCAATTACATATCGTGATAGCGGCTATCAGAAATTGGACGAGTGATTTCTTTCAATAAATCGGCAAGTTAACGGCCGGACCGCCGACTGAAGGAATCATCGACGTCCGCACCCAATTCGTCGTTCGACCAGCCCCCCTGGGACGGTGATTTCTTTGGTGCTTCCAGCGCGTCATGGATCATCGACAGCCGAAGCAATTCGCTCGCCACGTCGCTCGGGAAGCCCTGGCGGTTCGGCCGATCATCGCTGAACATCAGGCCATTAAGGTAAGTGCTGGCCGCCGGCTTGCCCCATATCTCGACGAGTTTCGCAAGAATACGCGGGAAGCGCTGTTCAAGCTGGCGAGGATACGCATCGGCCTTTTCGCCGAGGTGGGCCATCATTTTTTCGCGGAGAGACGGAATATCGAAGCAATCGTTGGCATCCATTTTCGCTTCCTTGGGTAGTCAGTGGTTCGCCAGAAAATCGCGCTTGCCGATATCCACGCCATTCTGACGCAGGACATTGTAGGCTGTGGTCATGTGAAAGTAGAAGTTCGGCAGCGCAAAACCGACGAGATACTCCATGCCCTTGAACTTGAGATCGTAAGGGCCGAGCGTAAACGCAATGTCGCGCTCCTCGGTACCATCGATCTGCTCCGGCCTGAATGACTCGACGAAGGCGATCGTCCTGGCAACGCGCGCCTTGAGGTCCTCGACAGTCTGCTCGTTATCCTCGTATTTAGGCACTTCAACGCCGGCCAGGCGGGCCACGGCGCCTTTGGCGTGATCGGTGGCAATCTGCACCTGCTTGCTCAGCGGGAACATGTCGGCAATCAGACGAAGTCCCGGAAGTACGTTCGGCGCAATCTTCTTTGCCTCTGCGTGTGCTTGCGCCTTGTCGAGAATCAGGTCCAGGTTCTTGAGCATTCGCACGAAAACGGGAACGCTTGCTTGGTACATCGAAATGGTCATCGCTATCCTCCAGAAGTCATACGCCCTGTTGGCACTATAGGCCGGAGCCTGCCTTTGGGCCAGTTCAAGAAAAGCTACCCAACAAGGGTCGCAATCGCTTTGCCAACATCGGTTGTCGTTGCCTTGCCCCCCATATCCGGAGTCCGCGGACCTTCAGCCAGAACGGTTTCGATCGCGCGGAGAAGCTCACCTCCCGCATCAGGATAACCCAGGTGTTCGAGCATCATCGCACCGGCCCAGATCTGCCCGACCGGATTGGCGATCCCTTTTCCGAAAATGTCTGGTGCCGAGCCATGCACGGGTTCGAACAGCGACGGGAACTTTCGTTCCGGATTGAGGTTGGCGGATGGCGCAATCCCGATGGTCCCGGTACAGGCCGGCCCGAGGTCGGAGAGAATATCGCCGAACAGGTTGGAGGCGACCACCACGTCGAACCAGTCTGGGTGACGCACGAAATTGGCCGTCAGGATGTCGATGTGGTACTTGTCCGTGCGGACGTCCGGATACTCCTTTGCGATAGCGGCGAAGCGCTCGTCCCAATAAGGCATCGAGATCGAGATGCCGTTCGACTTGGTGGCCGAAGTCAGGTGCTTTTTCGGGCGCTTTGCCGCCAGTTCGAACGCGAAGCGGATGACGCGATCAACGCCGATGCGGGTAAAGACGCTCTCCTGCACCACGAACTCACGCTCGGTTCCCTCGAACATGCGCCCGCCGACGCTGGAGTACTCGCCCTCGGTATTTTCCCGGACGATGTAGAAATCGATGTCCCCCGGGCTGCGATTGGCCAAGGGAGAAGGAACGCCGGGCATCAGCCGGGCTGGACGCAGATTGACGTACTGATCGAACTCGCGGCGGAACTTGAGCAGCGAACCCCACAGCGAGATGTGATCGGGCACCTTTTCCGGCCATCCGACGGCGCCAAAATAGATGGCGTCGTGCCCCCCGATCCGGTCCTTCCAGTCCGGCGGCATCATCTCGCCATGCTTGAGATAGTAATCACAGTCCCAGTCAAACTCGTCCCAGTGAAACCGGATGCCGTGCTTCGCGGCCACCGCATCCAGGCAACGCAGCCCTTCGGGCATGACTTCCTTGCCGATTCCATCCCCTGGAATCACGGCTATTTTCAATTCCTTCATATCGTCTCCCTTTCAAGTAAAAGCGCGATCGTCCCGACGGACGATCGCGCTTGTTCAACTCTGATTCCCGGCGGCAAGTACCGCCAGCATCGTTCCTACTTCAGCGCATTCGGCAACCACATCGTGATCGACGGAATATAGGTGAGGATCAATTGGCACACAACCAGCACGGCCACAAAACTGATGATCGACTGGGACAGTCGGGTCATCGACACTTTGGAAATACTCGAAGCGACGAACAGGTCTACCCCCACCGGCGGTGTAATGCATCCAATCGCCAGGTTCGTCGTCATGATCACGCCGAAGAACACCGGATCAATACCCAGCGTGATGACGATCGGTACCAGGATCGGTGTCAGGATGGTGATCGCGGCCGAAGCGTTGAGCAGGAGTCCGACGATGAACAACAGGACGTTGATCAACATCAGGAATACGATTGGATCGCTGGTCAGGCTGACGAAATACGCCGCCAGCTGCGCGGGAAACTGCTCGCGCGTAATCACCCAGCTGAACAATCCGGCGGCGTTCATGATAAACATGACGACGGCTGTACCTATCACCGTGCTCTCGAAGATTTTCGGCAGGCTGGAAATCTTCAAATCCTTGTAGATGAAAAATCCGACGATGAAGCCATAGGCCACGGCAACGACTGCCGCCTCCGTCGCCGTAAAGATTCCGCCGTAGATTCCGCCGAGGATGATCACCGGCATCATCAAGCCCCAGCTGGCTTCGCGGAACGACTTCCAGACGTTCGCTCCTCCCTTGAACTTCTCGCCACCGTAGCCCAGCTTCTTTGACTTGAAGTAGATCAGAAAGCAGAGCGAGATGCCCATCAGCAAGCCGGGAACGACGCCGGCCAGGAACATGTCCCCGATCGACACCCCGGCGATGACGCCATAGACGACCATCGGAACACTCGGCGGGATGATGATCCCTGTCTCGCCGGCCGCGGCGATGATCGCGGCGGAAAAGCTCTTGTCGTAGCCGCGCTTTTCCATTTCCGGGAAGAGCACGCCACCAACCGCTGCCGTCGTCGCGGCAGAAGAACCGGAGATGGCCGAAAAGAACACGCCGGTGATCTGCGCGACGATGCCGAGCCCGCCGGTCAGCCAGCCAAACAGGGAATCAGCGAAAACAACTAGGCGCTTGGACACACCGCCTTGCGACATGGCCGATCCGGCCATGATGAAGAATGGAATGGCCATCAGCGGAAACGAGTCGTTCGAGGCAATCATGCGCTGCACGACAATCGTCAGTGGCAAATCCGAATGCCAGATGGCCAGAGCGGTCGACAAACCAAGGGCAACGGCGATCGGCACGTTGAGCAGCAGCAGGATCGCCAGCGCAATAAACAGGATGGTGACGGTCATGTTGCTACTCTCCCTTCACTGATTCGTTGCCCTGGGCGCCGAACAGGTCGTCCAGGACGTTTTTTATCTCGCAGATGAGCAGCACGATCCCCGACAGAGGAACCGCCAGATAGACGTACCCCATCGGTAATTCCAGCGCCGCCGATTCCTGATCCATTGTCTCGAACACCATCTCGAACCCGTACCAGACCAGCATCCCGTAGAAAATCAGGCTGATCACACAGGCAATAACCTTCGCCTGCATGCCCAGGCTCTTCGGCAACCGCTCGACAAGAATCTCCACTCCAATATGTGAACGTGTCCTGAGCGCCAGCGCCGATCCCATGGACACCGACCAGATGAACATGTAGCGCGCAAGTTCTTCTGAAAAACTCAGCGACTCGCCGAGCACGTAGCGGTAAATCACCTGCAGGAAAATCATCACCGTCATGACGATCGCGGTGGAAATACCACACCACTTGGCGAACGCAACGGAGACATTAGTGAGTGTGTCGATAAATTTCATCATCCCTCCGATGAAGAAAGGGCAGTCCTCAGACCGCCCTCTTCAAACCTGCTCCCTGTTATTTGGTGTCCTTGATCTTCTGGATCAGATCCTTGCCAATCTTGTCGGCGAACAGATCCCACACCGGCATCATCTTTTCCTGGAACGGCATGATTTGTTGCGCCGTGAGCGTTGTGACGGTCATGCCCTTTTCCCTGAGCTTGCCGACGTACTCCTTGTCCATCTTCGCAGACAGTTCTCGGTTGAACTTCCTGGCCTCGGCGCTGGCTTTGAGAATTTCTTCCTGGAACTTGGCAGGGATCTTTTTCCACGTCGCCAAGCTGAACACGACAACCTCCGGCGAATAGGTATGGCCGCTCAGGGTCGCGTATTTCTGCACTTCGTAGAAGCGGGAGGTGTAGATCTGCCCGAGCGGATTTTCCTGTCCATCGATTACCTTGGTCTGCAGACCGGTGAACAACTCGCCGCGCGCCATCGGCGTCGGGTTGGCGCCGAGTGCCTTGAACATTTCGATGTACATCTTGTTTTCCATCACGCGAATCTTGACGCCCTTCATGTCTTCGGGCTTTTCGATCGGGCGGACGTTGTTGGTGA
>CAZCJW010000224.1:0-4910 GCA_964499185.1 uncultured Propionivibrio sp.
GCCGACAGGTTGCCGTAGCCGGCGCGGTTCTGCGCCAGCAGCACCAGCTTCATGCCGTCATCCAGCATGATTTCGGTCCCGCAGATCAGCTTCAGCCCGACCTCCTTGGCTGCGACGTGCGCGCGCACGAGGCCGGCGAACGAGCATTCGTCGGTGATCGCCAGGGCCGCGTAGCCCAGTTCCTTGGCCCGTGCCACCAACTCCTCGGCATGCGACGCGCCGCACAGGAAGCTGAAGTTGGAGACGCAGTGAAGCTCGGCGTAGTCGGGCAGTTCCGTTTTCACGAAAAATACCCCTGCAAAAACCACCCGCCCGCCCGGCATTCGCGGTAGATCCACAGCCACGCTACATCCTCGGCGAGGGCGATGAAGTAGTCGCGGCGCACATCCCCGACGTGCTCGCCGCCATCCCACCACCCCGATTCGATGCGCTCCGGCCCCGCGAGCAGTTGCAGCGGACCGCGGCGATACGGGCGGCCGTCGACTTCGCGCAGCGGCTCGGGTGAATCGAGCAACCAGAGCGGGCGCGGCAGCGGCGGAACCGTGCCGGACGCGGCCTTTTCGAAGAGACGCAGGCGGCGCGTCGCGCATTCGGGGCGATGGTCGGCGTGCGGCGTGAGCCGATACACCCGCTCGTCGCCGAGGCGGGCGGTCAAGCGTTCGAGCAGCGCCCCGATCCCTTCCCGTGTTCCCTGATCGGCATCGAGCAGCGAACGGTTGCTCCCCGGCAGCGTTGCCACCTGCGTCGCCTCAAAACACAGCGCCTCGACTGGCGCTTCGAGGGTCATGCGCTCCAAGCGTTCGCGCAGCACACGCTCGAAGCGGGCACCGTCAGCCGTCAGGTCGGCAAACTGCAATGGCACCGGCGTCTCGTCGCGACGATTCTGCAGACGCAGGACGGCTTCACGCACGCCAGACTGGCGCGCCGTTAGCCAGCCGGCCAGCGCGGCGGTCAAGCGACGTGCGGCGAACAGCAGGGCGGCGGCATTCTCCACGGCAGCGGGAAGCTGCAGCGGTAGGGCGAAGCGTTCGGGGAAGACGAAATCGGGACGCAGATCGGGCTGTTCGCCGTAGGCGCGGGCCAGAAGCTGCAGGCTCTCCTTGCCGATGCGCCGGGCCAGCGCGGCGGTCGGCAAGCGGCGCGCCTCGCCGAGCGTGCGCGCACCGAAACGCGCGAGCGCCGTCGCCGCCTTGTCCGGCAGCACGTCGACCGGCAGCGCATCGAGACACGTACGCAGGCTTTCGGAATCGCCGCAGCGCGCATCGGTGCGCAGGCACGCCAGCCACTCGGCGCCGAGCGGCGTCGGCGCCACGGCAGGCCAGACGCGGAAGCCCTGCGCCCCGATGCCGGCGAGCGCCGCCTCGCGCAGCTTCTCCAGTCCGCCGAACAGGCGCAGGCAACTGCCGATTTCCAGTAGCAGGGTATCCGGCGTGACGACGACCCGCGGCGCCAGGCTGCCGGCCCAGCACGCCAGCAGGCGCAGCGCCGCGTCCTCGCGCTGCGGGTCGCGCGCCAGCAGGGCGATGCCGGGTGAAAGCGCGCGCGCCGCCGCAACGCCGATCCCGCGCTTGACGCCCGCCAGACATGCCGCCGCGTCGCCAATCACGATGCGGCCGCGCTCGACGACGGCGCTAGGCGACGGCCAGGGGGCGTGGGCCTCGAGCGGCAGGCGCGGCAGATGCAGGGCGAGCCAGAGGGGCGTCATGATCGTCACGCCACGCCAATGGGCGCGGCACGTCGAGGTAAAGCGTCCGGGCGCACGGCATGCCGCGACGCTTCAGGACATCCACGGCGAGCGTTCCCCGCCGACCAGCGGAAAGCACGAGGCGCAGCGGTGCCGCCGACGCTTCGGGACTGACGCGCCGCGGACGGAACAGGAAGGCCAGCGTGCCACTGCCGGCGACGGCGACCTGCAAGCGTCGCACCTGCGCTGGATCGGCCTGCTTCGCCCAGCACACCACGGCCCCGGCCGCGCCGCTCGCCAGTGCCTGCTCCGCCGCCCACAGCAGGTCGCGCCGCGATTCCGGCGCGACCACGGCAAGGTGCGCGCAATCGGCGCCGGCGGACACCCACGCCGGGGCGTGCAGGCCGTGCGGCGGCGAGATCAGCACCGTCCAGCGCCCTTCCTCGCGCATGGCGTTCAACACCGGCAGCAGCAGTGAGCACTCGCCGACGCCGGCATCGTCCACGAGCAGTTCGCTCAACGCCCCGCGCGGCCAGCCGCCACCCGGCAGCTCCGCGTCGAGCGCCGCGAATCCGCTGGACAGTGCCGGAACCTCGGCCCCGGCCAGCCGGCCGCGCCAGACGTCGGGCCGGACCAGGATGTCGGTGAGGGAAAGTGCGGAGGACATGAGAAAAAATCAGAAACAACCACTCACAAGAAACGGCTGAAAGATGGGAGCCTGTTACTTTTTCTCGTCGGTCACGAACCCGATAGGCCGCTTGGGTGACTCGGCTGGCGGCGTCATCAGTTGGCGTAGCGCTTCAAAGACCTGCTTGAATTGCGCCCGCGTATTGATGGCCAAGGTGTCGTGCTGCAAGGAAAGAAGTTCGGTTTTCTGTTCCAACGCATCGAGCTTGGCGGCCAGTTCCCGACTGGAGGCCAGCACTTCGCGCAGACGCACGAAAGCGCGCACCACATACACGCCCATCTCGACGGCTTGAGGCGAAGCCAGAACGTTGGACGCCTGGATGGCCCCGTGTTCGGTGAAGGTGAAGGGCAGCGCCTTGGAAAACTTGAGCTTGGAGAGGTGGTCGCAATTTGCGACCACCTCCGCTTTTTCTTCGGCGCTTAGCTGAAACATGAAATCTGCCGGAAAACGTTCGACATTGCGCTTCACCTGCTCGTTGAGTCGTTTGGTCGGCACGCCATAGAGTTCAGCCAGATCAGCATCGATCATCACCTTGAGGCCGCGAATGACCAGGATGCGCTGCTCGACGCGCAGCACGGTGGCGGTCGTGTTCATGAGCTGAGCTGATGTTCCGGAGATTCGCAACGCATCACCATCACCGCTGCACGCGCCGCACCAGGCCGACCATCACGCCGAAGATCTCCAGCCGACCCGTCGGGCGAATCGCCGGGTAGGCAGCGTTATGCGGCTTGAGTACCGTCTGCCCCTCCTCGATGGCAAGCTCCTTGAGCGTGAATTCGCCATCCACCACCGCGACGACGAAGTCCCCCGGCCGCGCCTCGGTGGTGCGCTCGACCGCGACGATGTCACCGTCGTGGATACCGGCGTCGAGCATCGAATCGCCGCGCACCGGGATCATCACCGTGCGCGACGGGTTGCGGACGAGGTAGTCGTCGATCAGGAAGGGATCGGCACCGACGCCTTCGATCAGGTCCGGATAACCCGCATGCACCGTCCCGCCCGCCAGCGGCCGCTCGAAGAAGCGCCCGGCGGGAATCCAGGCGTCCTCGTCCGGCGCGCGCTGGACGAAGCCGGCCGCAGCCAGCCGCTCCAACAGCTTGCGCGACGCCGTCTTGGAAGCAAACGCCATCAGCTCGGCGATGCGCTGCATCGACGGAATACGCCGGTTCTCGGCGTAATAGTCGCGCAGGCGGTCGAGGTAGTCGTCGTCCTTGTTCGGGGTCACCATGGCCAGATCTCCAGTGCTCGTTCGTACACCATGTTAGTGCACGAACGGACACCTGTCAAACCGGCCGCAACCTCCTCCGTTGTCGGCTACTTGCGTGCCTCATCAAGGCCAAGGCGGAATTGCCGGGCCCAGGCATAGACGACCGGCGACAGCTCACCCCAGGTAATCTGCTCGCCCTGCGGCAGCGTGCGGTCCGACTTGCGCGTCACCACGGCCGCCGCGACCTGCCGGTTCCGGGGATCGAGCACTTCCATTTCCGCCGTCAGTTCGGCAACGCGCGGCGCCTTGCCGGCCACTTCGCGTCCGACGTTATAGACGGCCTTGATCGGAATGAAATCCGTCACGCCGAGCGGCGGGCTGACCGGCTGCACGCCGGTGATGGCCAGGCGCACGCGCAGCACGCCGGGACCGGGCGCGCCAACGACCTGGTAGGCCGGCGTCACCGCGTCGACAAACGCCTTGTGGAAGTAGTCCGTGATGCGCTTGACCGCATCGGGCTGCACCCCCTTGTACGGACTGTCGGCATTCACGAAGACCTGGATCGGATCGATGTACAGCTTGGTGTAGGGCTGCAGGTTGACCGAGCGGTCGATATGACGCAGCGCGCCTTCGCGCCCTTCGACCGGCTGCAGCTTCGCATAGTCGGGGAGGAAGCCCGAATGGACTTGAGGTTCGGAAGACGCGAGTCCACCGGTGCCGGCGCAACCGGCGAGCAACAGGCTTGCGGCAGCGGCCGCCGCCATCGTCAGCACTTTCATGCAATTCTCCTGAAAGAAAAATCCGGAACTGGCGTCATCGCCAGCCCCGGATTCTACTTCAGGGCGCGGCCCGCACTCGGGAAACGCGCCGCCGGCATCAGACCTTGATGCCCTGATCCTCGATATAGCCGCGAATGATCGACTCGACGTCCTTGTCGGCGGAGAAGCCCATCTTGAGCGCGCGGTCGTTGCGGAAGCGCGCCGGCCAGGAGAGGACCAGCGCCTCGATGCGCGGATCGGGCTTGATCTCGATCAGGTCGGCCACCTTGTCGCCGGCAATCTTGCGCAGCGTGTCGATCATGTCGCCGACCACGGCGGTGTTGCCCGGCAGGTTGACCACGCGGTTGACGCCCCACGCGGAAGACGGCAGTTCATAGGCATGAACCAGCGCTTCGAGCACCTTGGCCGGCGAGAGCAGCCAGATCTTCGCGTCGCGGCCGACCGGGCAGACCGAGACGACGCCGTTCAGCGGCTCGCGGATGATGCCGCTGGCGAACGACGAGGCGGCCAGGTTGGGCTTGCCGGGACGCACGGAGATGGTCGGCAGGCGCA
>CAZCJW010000225.1:0-4886 GCA_964499185.1 uncultured Propionivibrio sp.
CGCTGGACCAGAGCCCGGCGGGAATCACGATTGCCGATTCAAAGTCACAATCCATACGCTATGTAAATAACGTCGGACGAAGGATCCGAGGTGACGAGACTCTGGCGCCGATCTGCGGCATTTCGCTCGAGGAGTTTTTCTCAGGTCGTCCGTTGACTACTTTCGAAGGAAAGCTGTTAACAAGCGAAGAAATCCCGCTCGCGCGAGCCACTCTACATGGCGAAGAATGCCATGCGGAATTCCTGATCAAGAGACCGGGCAAAGGCGATCGCGTGCTGATGTCCAATGCTGCTCCGATCCTCGATAAAGAAGGCGCCCTTGTTGCGGGGATTGCCGTTTACCTTGATGTCACTGAACACCGGATGTCAGAACTGCAATTCAAGGCCCTGTTCCGGGAAATGATCGATGGTTTTGCTTTGCATGAAATTATCTGTGATTCCGGGGGCAGGCCGTTCGATTACCGTTTCGTGAAAGTCAATCCGGCTTTCGAGAAAATAATGGGGTGTGGCGCGGGCGACTTGATTGGCAAAGCGGCTTCAGAATTGATTGGATCGTTGGACCGGCAATGGGTTGAAGTGTGTGGAGGGGTTGCCCTGTCTGGCAAGCCTGCCTTGATTGAGAACCACACATTCGATTCGAAGAGATTTTTTGATGTAAGGATATTCAGTCCGGCTGCTGATCAGTTCGCCTGTCTCTATTCTGATATTACTGAGCGCAAACTGGCAAAAGCCACGATTGAGGAATCCAGAAATCTACTGATGAATGTCCTCAATACAGTTCCGGCAAGTGTCTATTGGAAGGATCGGAGTCTGAAGTATATCGGCTGCAACAACGCGTTCGCACAACTTGCAGGGATGAGGTTCCCCGAGGAACTGAGGGGGAAAGATGACTCGGAACTGACGTGGGCAGCATACGCTCGGGATTATCAATCCAACGACCGGTGGGTCATGGAATCTGGCAAAGCCAAATTGTTTTATGAACAACAGCTTAAGACCCCTCATGGCGATGCGGCATGGGTCAGGACATCGAAGGTTCCCCTCAGGAACCAAAACCAGGAGGTTGTTGGGGTTTTGGGAATCGATGAGGACATCACCGAGCAGAAACGCAATGCGGAAGAACTCAATCGGTACCGTTCCCGTCTCGAACAGTTGGTTGAGGAACGAACAGCCGAACTGAGCGCGGCCAAGGCAGTCGCGGAAACGGCTAACATAGCCAAGAGCACCTTCCTGGCCAATATGAGCCACGAGATCCGCACGCCACTGAACGCCATCATTGGAATGGCCAGTATATTGCGACGAGGCGGTGTCACACAGGCGCAAGCGGAACGTCTCGACAAGATCAATTCCGCAAGTCACCACTTGCTCTCCATCCTTAACGACGTTCTCGATTTTTCCAAGATTGAAGCTGGAAAATTGGCTATGGAGGAGGTTCCTGTGAGCGTCCAGAGTCTTCTGGACAACGCCCGCACGATGGTGATTGAGTCCGCCCACGACAAAGGAATCGAGATGGAGCTGGAGTGCGGCTTACCATCCTTGCACGGTTTGTACGGGGATCCGACACGGCTCCAGCAAGCCGTGCTCAACTACGTGACCAACGCAATCAAGTTCTCGGAAAGCGGAACCGTCAGGTTGCGTGCCTATCCTGTGGAAGATGCTGAAACGCATGCTGTTGTGCGTTTCGAGGTTCAGGATCAGGGTATTGGAATCTCGCCGGACGTGCTCACCAGGTTATTCAGGCCATTCGAACAGGAGGACAGTTCTACGACCCGCCGGTTCGGCGGCACAGGCCTGGGTTTGGTCATTACGCAGCGTTTGGCAGAACTCATGGGCGGTCAGGCCGGGGCCGAGAGCACGCCTGGGGTTGGCAGTACATTCTGGTTTACGGCCCGATTGAATAAAAACAAGCCTTCAAAACTCATTGAACAAAACGGCAGTTCTGCGGATGCCGAATCGTTTATTCGCCAGCATCATAAAGGTCTCCTTGTATTGTTGGTTGATGATGATGCCGTCAATCTCGAGATCGCCAGATTTCTCCTCGAAGACACCGGATTGGTTGTCGATACGGCAACAGATGGAGTTCAGGCGATTGAGCTGGCAAGAAAAAATACCTACGAGGTCATCATTATGGATATGCAGATGCCTGTCCTGAATGGCCTCGATGCGACCCGACAGCTACGCAAGTTGCCGGGTTACGGAAATACGCCTGTCCTGGCGTTGACTGCCAACGTGTTTTTTGAAGATCAGAAGCATTGCCTGGAAGCCGGGATGAATGACTTTATCGGCAAGCCGCTCGATCCCGACGCGTTGTTTGCGACATTGCTTAAGTGGCTAAGCCCGGTAATCCCTCCGACCGCATGATCGTATTTATGGCGCATTCCAGTTTTCATTCTCAGCGGAGCAATGATTCGCGGAAACTGTTGTGAGCGGAGAAGACGAGGGCGACCAATGTTCGGCCTCAAGTGCCCGGATCGAATGTTCGCCCGCAGGGCGCGATCCGCCTCGGCTGCGATCCAGCCAGCGCAGCAAGGCTGAGAACAAACGTTCCGGATTGATTGGTTTGACAATGAAGTCATTCATCCCTGCTTCGAAGCAGATGGCTTTGTCTTGAGCAAAAGCATTGGCGGTCAGCGCCAAAATCGGTGTTCTCTCGTAGCCCGGAATATTTCTGAGCTGACGTGTCGCATCGACGCCGCTCATGATCGGCATTTGCATGTCCATCAGCACGAGCGCGTAGCTGTTTTCACGTGCTCTGCAAAGTGCATGCTCGCCATCTTCTGCGATATCGACGACCAGTCCGGCGTCCTCAATGAGGAATCGCGTGACTTCAAGGTTCGTAGCCTCGTCGTCGACAACCAGTATGCGCACGCCTGCATGCCGTGCACGCAGGAATTCCTCGGCACTGCTCGTATTCGGTGATCTCGTTTCCTTGCGGCGCTCGAGTTTTGTGAGGGCGGCCGTGAACCAGAAGGTGCTGCCGACGTTCGGTATGCTCTGAACTCCCGCATCCCCTCCCATCATTTGGGCCAGGTGCCGGGTGATCGCCAGCCCCAGGCCTGAGCCGCCGTATTTTCGGGAGATTGAATTGTCGGCCTGCTCGAAGGCATTGAACAATCTTGGCAAATCTTCGGCGGCTATCCCTATGCCGGTATCCGCGACTTCGAACTTCACCAGAACGGATTCCTCGCTCTCGATTTGCGGAAAGGCGCGCAGTGTTACGCTCCCCTTGTCGGTGAACTTGATGGCGTTGGTGGCATAGTTGAGCAAGGCCTGTTGGAGGCGTGTCGTATCGCCGCACAAGTTGCCTGGCAAAGAGGTGACTTCAACGTTGAGTTTGAGTCCTTTGGCGTGGGCTCGCATACCCAGAATTGAGCGGATGTTGCCGAGAATGGCATGCAGATTGACCGGTTCGTTCTCCATGACGAACTTGCCTGCTTCGATCTTGGAAAGATCCAGAATGTTGTTGATGAGTTCAAGCAAATGCCTGCCTGCCGTGTCAATCTGATTGAGTCGTTCAGATTGGGCGGGGGTTGCGCCACTGCGCTGCAGGACTGCGGCCATCCCGAGAATGGCGTTCATCGGCGTACGGATTTCGTGACTCATGTTGGCCAGGAATGCGCTTTTGGCACGATTCGCTGCCTCCGCGGCATCCCTCGATTTTTCAACTTCGGTGGTGCGCTTGATGACCAGTTCTTCCAAATGCGCCCGGTACTGTGAAAGCTCCTCCTCCGCCTTCTTCCTGCTCACGACTTTCCAGACCGATTCCATCAGCAGACTGATCTGGAGCACATCGGCGTCCGAATAGTCGGTCGCCTTGTTGGCCAGTCCGATTACGCCGACGATCTGGTTTTCGTCGAAGATCGGCAAGGTCATGAATTTCAGGAGCTTCACGTGGCCTTCGGGATACCCCTTCTTCAAGGGGTGCTCGGCTTGAAAATCGTTGATGACGATGGCCTGCCTCTGCCGCACGGCCTCGCCCCAGATGCCGGTCTTATCGAGTTCAAAACAGGTATAGGGATTGCTGACGGCACACTGCGGCATGACATCCCTGGACCATGAATTCAGGACGAGTTGCCGGCTCTCTTCATCGTAATGATAGATGTAGCCAATCGTGCTCTCGGTCAACTGGATTGCCTGATCGAGGGAAAAATCGAGGAAGTCCTGAATGTTATCCGCCGGATGTTGCAGAATCTGTACAAGCCGGCTGAGCCGGGCGTTGTTCATCGCCGTCTCTTTTTCTGCTTTTTTGCGTTTGGTAATGTTTCTGCTGATGCCGTGGTAGCCGATGATTTCACCCTGTTCATCGCGTTCCGGTGTGGACTGGACTTCGATCCAGATGAGTTGCCCATCCTTGCAGCGCTGCTGGATTTCCGTCGTCAACGTCCCCGTGCGGTAACCACTTTGTTCACTTTCTCTCCGCTGTTGCCTGAGTTGATCGAGATGATCGCACCACTCTTCGGGAATATGTTCCGAAAAATGCCTGCCGATAACCTCGTCGGCACGGTAGCCCCGCATTCGTTCATCGGCAGGACTGACGTAAGTAATGATGCCGTCGCAGTCCTGCCTCCAGACCACATCATCAACGCCTTCCGTCAGCAGGCGATAGAGAGACTCGCGCTCTTTGAGCAAGGATTCGCTTTGTCTCAGGTTCTCTACGACGTTGTTGAAGCCGCTGATAATTTCTCCGATTTCGTCCTTCCGGCTTACAGGCAGCAGGGTGATGGGCATGCCCGATCTTGATTGGGCCGCCAATAGCGAGGCGGCATTGGCCAGCGGCGACAGTTCTCGCCGCAACAGCCACCATGTCAGATACGCCACCAGAATGCTGAGTACGGCGGTCGACAACAACATTCCCTTCTGCATCGTGCGAATCGGAGCAAACGCTTCGGC
>CAZCJW010000226.1:0-4882 GCA_964499185.1 uncultured Propionivibrio sp.
ACGCTTTCGCAGTCCGGCGAGACGGCCGATACGCTGGCGGCGCTGCAGCACGCGAAATCGCTCGGTATGCGGCATACCCTGTGCATCTGCAACGTGCCGGAATCCTCTCTGGTCCGCGAAAATACCTTGCGCTTCATCACGCGGGCTGGCCCTGAGATTGGTGTGGCATCGACGAAGGCCTTCACTACCCAGCTTGCGGCGCTGTATCTGCTGACCCTGATCATCGCGAAACTGCGCGGTAAGTTGTCTGCTGCAATGGAGAACGCTGAATTGCAGCATCTGCGGCACCTGCCCATGGCGGTTTCACGGGTGCTCGAACTCGAACCGCAGATCCGCGAATGGGCCGAGCATTTCGCCATGAAGCAGGATGCCCTGTTCCTAGGGCGTGGCCGGCATTACCCGATTGCCCTCGAGGGAGCGCTCAAGCTCAAGGAAATTACCTACATCCATGCCGAAGCCTACCCGGCGGGAGAGCTGAAGCACGGCCCGCTGGCGTTGGTCGACAAGGACATGCCCGTCATCGCCGTGGCGCCTAATGACACTCTTCTGGAAAAACTGAAATCGAACCTGCAGGAAGTCCGCGCGCGGGGCGGCGAACTGTACGTATTCGCCGACGCCGACAGTGAAATCTCGGCGACGGAAGGCGTCCACCTCTTGCGCCTGCCCGAGCACTACGGGCAGCTTTCCGCCTTGCTCCACGTGGTTCCCTTGCAGTTGTTGGCTTACCACGTGGCGCTGGTTCGTGGAACGGATGTCGACAAACCGCGCAATCTGGCCAAGTCCGTTACCGTCGAGTAACGTGCTCGGCGCGGACGGCCTTGTTGCCTCTGGCGCAGGGTCGGTCACGGCCGTTTGCTCAGCAATGCGGTTGAGGGTTACTGGAGTCCGCCCTATCAGGCAAACGGTTCGCGGAGCATGACCGTGGGTGACTTGTTATCCCTGGCCGCCCGTTTCATTGCCGAGAACTGGGAAATCCTGGACCTGTTCCTCGTGGTGCTTGGGCTTGTCATTTATGTCGGCGGGTCGCATGCCCTGAACCAGCGGCGCCACCCGTCGGCGGCCATCGCCTGGGTGCTCGGAATACTGCTGGTGCCCTATCTGGCACTGCCGCTTTATCTGGCCTTCGGCAGCCGCAAGGTGGTCATTCCTTCTACGTTGGTTGAGTCTCGCCCACTGGTGGTTTCCGCGGCCGTTTCGTATCCAACCATGGCGCGCTCGCTACAATTGGGCACCGCCATGGCGTTGCCGGCCCCGGTCTCCTACGATGCCTTGGCTATCCACGATGATGGCGCACAAGCTTTGCAGGCATTGCGCCGCATCATTGCCGGCGCCGAATCAAGCCTTGAAGTATCGACGTTCCTGATCGGTCGCGACGTGCTGGGCGATGAAGTCCTGCGCTTGCTTGGCGAACGCGCTCGTGCAGGAGTACGCGTCAGGTTGCTGGTTGACGGCATCGGCATTTATCTCGGAGGGTATCCCGATTTGAAAGCATTGGAACGGGCCGGGATCGAGGTAGTCCGTTTCGTGCCGCCATTTAACTCGCCAAAGCGTGGAAGAACCAATCTGCGTAATCACCGCAAGATGGTTATCGCTGACGGGAAGTGTCTTTGGTGCGGCGGGCGAAATCTTGCCGCCGAGTATTTTGAGGGTGATCCGCGTCCGATTCTTCGACGGATGCCCTGGATCGATTTGAGTTTCGATTTGTCCGGGGAGCTTGTCGCACAGGTTCGTCGGCAGTTCGAGCAGGACTGGGCCTTTGCTACCGAAAAGGAAGATTTTCCGGAACCTTCCAATCCTTCGGCGGCGACCTGGGCCGGAGGTAAAGCCCCGGCTTTTGCGCAACTGGTCGCCAGCGGCCCTGATCGGCCGGATGACACCCTATTTACTCTGCTGGTTTCGGCGTGTTTCACATCACAACAGCGCATCCTGGCAGTCACCCCTTATTTTGTTCCCGAATCCTCTTTGTTGATGGCGCTAAGCTTGGCGGCCCGTCGCGGGATCCAAGTGGATCTGATTTTGCCCGAGCGATCCAATCATCGTCTGGCTGACTTTGCCCGCCATCGCGCCTTGCGCGATCTGGTGGTAGCCGGTGCGCGGGTCTGGCTGCATCCGCGCATGGTCCATGCCAAAGCCGTTCTTGTCGACGACGAGTTGGCGCTGGCCGGATCGGCGAATCTTGACGGCCGCAGCTTGTTTCTGAATTACGAAATGATGGTTGCGTTCTACGATCAACCAGCGGTGATGGGCTTTTCCCGCTGGGTCGAGGCGCGGCGGCAGGAATGCAACCCCTACCCCTATTGCCGGCCCGGAGTCCTGCGGGAAGTAGCTGAAGGCCTGTTGCTCTGGTTGGCCTTCCAGCTCTGAAGCGGCGACTACTTGGCGTTCTGGAGTTGCTCCAGTTTCTTTTCGATCTGGGCGATCGGAATAGCACCGGGCACGCGCGTTCCATCCGCGAAGAAAATAGTGGGCGTTCCCGAAACAGCCAGTTTCTGGCCCAGTTCCACCGTCTTCTGGACTGAAGACGTATCGCAGTCCCCCTTGCCGGTAGGGGTCTTTCCGTCGATCATCCAGTCATTCCAGGCCTTGGCCTTGTCTGCTGAGCACCAGATTCGATTCGATTTCTCCAGCGAATCGGGCGAGAGGATCGGGAGGAGAAAAGTGTAGATGGTCACGTTGTCGAGTTTGATCATTTCCTTGGCCAGCCGTTTGCAGTAGCCACAATTGGGATCCTCGAAACTGGCCAGAACTCGTTTTCCGTCTCCGCGTACCTGCTTGACGGCGAGTTCGAGGGGTAGGTCGGAGAAACTGATGGCCGAGAGTTTCTGCATACGCTCGGAGGTGACGTTCTTCATGCTCTTTCCATCAATCAGCGAACCCGCCAGGATCGCGGTGATCTTCTCGTCGGTGTAAAAGATCTGACCATCCGCATAGACCTCGTACAGGCCAAGGTAGGGAGTCTTCGTGACGCTGGTCACCTTGTTGCCTCCCAACTTGGCTTCAATCGCCTTCTTGACGCTGGCTTCGTCGGCAACTGCCGACAGGCTGACAGACGCAGCGAGGGACAACGAAAGAAGAGTTTTCAACATGGATACATCTCCAATCGAGAAAATAGAAAAATTACAAGGAGCCGATGGCGTAGCGAACCAAGAGGTTCTTGGCGGCAGGGAGCGTATTGGTCAGGGACATTCCGACATTGCGCAGCGTTTTGACGCCCGGTAGTGTCTCATGAAAAAGTTGGTGCAACGCATGCGTGGTGGTCTGCATCAGTACGGTTTCTTCCTTTCGTGCGCGCTGGTAACGACGAAGCAGGCGCTCACTACCGACATCCTCCCAATCGGGCGCCGCCGCGAGTAGTTCGGCGAGTTCGCATGCGTCCTGGAACCCCAGGTTGATACCGTGTCCGGACAATGGATGAATTCCGTGCGCCGCGTCGCCAATCAATGCTATCCGCGGAGCGACGGTCTGTGACACTCGCATCAGCCGGAGCGGAAAGGCGGCCGCTGGTGTGAGCAGTTCGAGGGAGCCTAGTTCGTGATGTCCCGCTTCGCCGACGCGAACGGCAAGGTCGGCGCCGCTCAGGCTTAACAGTTCCTTTGCCTGCGCATCCGGTGTCGACCAGACGATGGACATGCGGTTTCCCGGTAGCGGCAGCCACGCTAATACGCCGTCCGGGCGGAACCACTGGCGGGCAATGTTACGGTGCGGTTTCTCGCAGGTGAAGTTGGCAACAACGCCCATCTCGCCATAGGCGGACGCCGTGGCCGAGAGTTTCGCCGACTGCCGAACCCAGGAGTCGCGCCCATCAGCGCCGACGAGCAGGGATGTCGTCAGTGACTGGCCGGAAGACAGTGAAAGCACGGCTTTGTCGCGATGCAACTCGAGGGAGTGCGGGAGTTCCCGGAAATACAGCTGCACGTTGCTTTGGCGCTTGACGCTTTCCCAGAGTTCGCAGGAGACCAGCGACGATTCGAGTATCCAGCCCAGTTCCGACACGCCGGTTTCATAGGCGGAAAAGTCGAGCCGCGCGCCGCCATCCCCTACGACCTTCATGGCATGGATTGCACAGATGCGTTCGGGGTCGAGGTGTTTCCAGGCTCCGATAGCGTCCAGAAAGGTGGCGTTGGCCGGTGTGATTGCGTAGACGCGAGCGTCCCATCCAGCCGGCCGGACAGGCGGAGGCAAAGTCTCGATCAGGGCGATCTTCAGGCGGGTGTCGCGCAGGGCGCGCGCCAGAGAAAGCCCAGCCAGGCCGCCGCCAACGATTACGAGATCAAAATGCATCAGCCATCAACTCCAGGAAACGGCGATTGTGCCTTGCCGGAAGAAGGTTTTACAAGCGCGGCAACTCATGTTAGAACGCACGGCCATGAATGAGTGCCTGCCAGAAGTCTATTTTCCCGCCGTGATCTGCGCGATCCATGACTCGCCGATCGACGCGCTGATCGGCCTGCATGTGCCGCAGGACGAAGCCATGGATCTGGTCGCGGCCGCGTGGGCGGGAGATGCCGCCGCGTGCGTTCTGGCCGCTGTGGATGGTGGCCGCAGCGTGGCCGCGATCCGGTTGCCGGACGGGCGTTGGGCGGGGTGCAATGCGTTCGTCGAAGAGTCTTGTTCAACGCGACGCGAGGCCGAGCGCCGGTTGCAGAAGCTGCTCAAACGGGGCCGGAGCGGAACGATCGGCATCGTTCGCGGCCCCTGTGGCAGATGAAAAAATGCCGGTTCAGGATTGAACCGGCATTCGATGCAAGGCGCCGAAAGGCTTAGCCGAGCGTGCCGACGTTGTTCAGGTCTTCGAACGCCTGCTTCAGACGCGCCTTGAACGATTCCTCGCCCTTGCGCAGCCAGGCGCGCGGGTCGTAGTACTTCTTGTTCGGCTTGTCGT
>CAZCJW010000227.1:0-4851 GCA_964499185.1 uncultured Propionivibrio sp.
ACACAATCGACGTCGAGCCGGCCGTAACAGATCCCCGGTCCGATGAGAGGACGTGGGTGACGGATCAGGAAAACTTGCACAGCAGTCCGCAGTAGAACGCCACTTCCGAAAGCTGCTGAACCGCCCCGAGGCAATCGCCGGTATAACCGCCAATCTTGCGCTTGAACAGTCGTGCCAGCCAGGCCGTTGCGAGCGCGGCCAAGATGAGACCGGGGATGAACTGCGACGGAGACAGGAGCAATACCGGCAGGATGGCTGTAACCGTGGCGAAAACCAGATCACCTTTACTGAGTTGCTTGCTGAACGGCTTGGCTTTTCCCTCGGGACGGGCGTAGTCAAGCGCGTGGAGGACGAAGGTCGAACACAGGCGCGATACGGCGTGTCCCGCGATCAGCGCAACCGGCACCAGCAGCATGTCGATTTCGATCAGCGCGAAAAACCGCACCAGCAGCATCATGGACAGGGCGACCGAGCCGAAACTGCCGATGCACGAATCTCGCATGATAGTCAGGATTTTCTCGCGGTCCCAGCCACCACCAAATCCATCGACCATGTCGCTCCAGCCATCTTCGTGCAAAGCACCGGTAACCATGATGGCGGTGCCCATGGCGGCCAGTACGGCGAGAGTCTTCGGCCAGAAAAAGGACGTAATGGCGAAGGCGAGTCCGGCCAGCGCACCGATGATCAACCCGACCGCGGGAAAATAGCGAATGGCCCGTTCCAGGGCGACGCTATCCTGTCCGAGGGTGCCCGGAACCGGAAGCCGGGTGAAGAAGCGGATGGCTCCGAGGAAAGTCTCCAGTTCCGAACGCGTGGACATGGTCAGTACTCAGTTGATGATGGTGCTTACACCGGCAGAATCGAAACTGGCCATGTCGTTCAGAAAGGCCAGTGCCGAGCAAACGAGTGGATAGGCAATCGAAGCACCGGTGCCCTCGCCCAGGCGCAAGCCCAGATCGAGCAGCGGTTCGCCGCCAAGATCGCGAACCTGCGCCTGATGGCCGGGTTCCGCGGAGCGGTGGCAGAAAATGCAGTATTCCCGAATGTTCGGCGCGATGCGCGACGCCGCCAGCAGTGCCGATGTAGCGATGAATCCGTCGATGAGCAGGGTCATGCGGCACTCGGCGCCCGCCAGCAGCGCACCGGCCATCATGGCAATCTCGAAACCGCCGAATTCCGCAAGCACAGTCACGGGATCGGCATTGACCGGCAGTTTCGCCCGCTCGACGGCCTGGGCCAGCAAGGCTCGCTTGCGAGCCAATCCAGCATCGTTCAGGCCCGTCCCGCGGCCCACGCAGTCGACCAACGGCGTGCGGGTGAATACATGCGTCAGCAATGACGCAGAGGCTGTATTGCCGATGCCGACTTCACCGACCACCAGAACGTTGCAGCCCTCAGCGGCGAGTCCGCGGACGACTTCTGCGCCTTTCTCGATCGCGGCAACGCATTGCTCGCGGGTCATGGCCGGTTCGTCCAGATAACTGCGCGTGCCGCCGGGCGCAATCTTGGCATCGATCAAGTCATCCCGTTGGCCAAAATCGTGCGCCACGCCGGCGTCGACCACTTTGATGGACAGTCCATGCTGGTTGGCGAAGACGTTGGCGCCGGCGCCACCGGCCAGGAAATTTTCCACCATCTGCCATGTGACATCCTGGGGGTAGGCCGACAGGCCGGCCCTGGCCGCGCCGTGGTCAGCGGCAAAAATCAGGTTGTAAGGATGGGCAAATCGCGGCGACAGGGAATGCTGTATGCGACCCACGTGCAGCGCGACCTTTTCCAACACGCCCAGCGAGCCGCGGGGTTTGGTCTTGTTGTCAATCTTTTGCTGCAGCGCGTCGTTGAGCGAGTTGTCGAGCGGGGGAATCGTGAAATTCATCGGGAACGGTGGCAATGGCAGCAATGAACGCCAGGTGACCGGCGGAAAGCCGCAATTATACGCTGCGCCTGTCGTGCTAAGCTTTTAAGGATGAGAGAACTGATCTTTGGCGGAGCCCGTTCGGGCAAGAGCGCACTGGCTGAAAAACGGGCACTGGAAAGTGGACTGCATGTCGTTTACGTGGCCACGGCGCAGGCCCTCGACGGGGAAATGCAGCGGCGCATCGCGCACCACCGGGAGCGCCGGCCGGCGTCGTGGGGGCTGGTCGAATCGCCGCTCAACCTGGCGGCAACGTTGCGACAGCACGCCGCGCCGGATACCTGCCTGCTCGTTGATTGCCTGACCTTGTGGTTGTCCAACATCCTTTTTGCGGGCGACGCGGCGCGCCAGGCTGAAGCCGGCGAATCGGTGGATTGCCGGCTGTTCCGCGAGGAAGTGCAGTCCCTGATCGAAACCTTGCCGCAATTGCCGGGAAGGATCATCATGGTATCCAACGAAGTGGGTTGGGGAATCGTACCCATGCATGCCGTCTCGCGCCTGTTCGCTGACGAACAGGGGCGGCTGAACCAGCGGGTGGCCGCCGTCTGCGATCGCGTCACGCTGGTGGCCGCGGGAATGCCTCTGACCTTGAAGCCCACAACCGGGTAATTCACGAGCGGGAGTTGCCATGTACCAGCGCATCATGGTTGCCATCGACAGTAATTTTGCCGCCAGCAAGGTGCTCGATGCGGGCATCGAAATGGCCCGGAACTTCGGCGCGCGAATGGCCCTCTGCCACGCCCTCGACGACACCATCCTCGCGCAACAGTTTGCCCGGGTGGTGTTGCCCGACGGCATCAGTCCGATCGAGGATTCATTGCGCAACGGCGCCACCGAGTTCCTGATGCAGGCGGCTGACATCGCGCGTGCCCAAGGGGTCGAGACCGAGATTCGACTGGTCGATTCGGAAACCGAACATGTTCCGGAACTGCTTGCCCGGGCAGCCGCGGAATGGAAGGCCGACCTGCTGATCGTCGGCATGCACGCCCGCCTGGCCGTCGAACGCCTGCTCGGCGGCAGTGTCGCCGAGCAGTTGGCCAGGAAAGCCGGAGTTTCTTTGCTTCTCGTACGTTCCTGATTAGCGCGTTTTCTCGCCACATGATGGGTGACTTCTTCCGATTTATCTGCGGCTTCGTCATGTCCGCGTGCTTGTGCGGAGTGGCGCTGGCGCAGACTGAACTTGGTCTGGCCGAAGTGCATTCCAAGGGCTATCCGACGGAACTCGCCGTCGAAGAATTTGGCCGGCTGGTTCATCAATACACGCAGGGGCATCTGAAGGTCACGGTGTTCCCTGAAGGCCAGATTACGGGCAACGAAAGAACCGCCATCGAAATGGTGCAGAAAGGTACGATTGCTTTCGCTCGCGTGTCATCGGGCGCGCTCGGAGCCTTCAATTCACGGCTGAATGTCTTCAGCCTGCCCTATCTGTTCGATTCGAAGCAGCACCTGTGGAGATTTCTCGACGGCGCCTACGGCGGCAAAATGCTTGATGACCTTGCCTCATCGGGGCTGATCGGCTTGTGCTGGTACGAGTCCGGAGCGCGCTCGTTCTACGCGCACAAGCCATTGAAAGAGCTGGCCGATCTGAAGGGACTGAGAATCCGTACCCATTCCAATCCGCTCATCATGAGAATGGTCCAGGCCATGGGCGGTGAGCCGGTACCCATGGGTACGAGCCAGATTCTCGGAGCATTCGAGAGCGGCACCATCGATGCGGCAGAAAACAATCCTCCTTCGCTACTATCGCTTGGGCATTTCCGTGTTGCCCCGCACTACCTGCTGAATGAACATTTGCGACTGCCGGAGGTGTTATTCATGAACAAGGTGGTGTGGGACGGTCTGACCCCAGAGCAACGCGATGCGATCCGGCGCGCCGCAAGGGAATCCGTTGCCTTTCAGCGCGCCCGATGGGACGCCTTTGAGTCCGAGGCCCTGGAAACGCTGGCGAGAGCCGGCGTGGAAATCGCCAAGGTCGGGGACGTTGGACCGTTCAGGAAAGCGGTGCGAAAGCTGGTCGACGAGGAATCGCCGCGTTACGCTGAAGCGCTCAAGGCCGTTGAAGCGGCGCGTTCCCGGCGATGACCCGCGTTCCGGAGCCGGACCTCAACGGCTGGAGGAAAAGAAAAAACCGATTCCGACGACGATCGGGATGACCGGCCACCACGTGCGCATGAGGTGAGTCAGGTCGATGTGCAGGTAGCCCAGGTTATGGGCCAGCGCCACGCCTCCGGCCACGATCAGCAGCATTCCGTTGAAGCGGCTTTTTGTCATCGGGTTTCCTCGTCGGTTTTCTTGTTCTTGAGTGCAGGCAGCCATTCAGCGAGCCGCGCCAGATCCATATGCTGCTCGACGGCGTCGGCCAGCCGGTCGAGGTCGCGTTCACGGCGCTCGTTGGGGTCGAAGGTGGCAGAGGGCTTGTGTCCCGCCCAATGGAGCAAGGCGTTGAGAGCCTCCGGCTGATCAAACAGGCCATGGCAGTAGGTGGCAAGGATTTGGCCGTCTTCAGAAATCGCGCCTTCCGCCTCGCCGCCAAGGCAGGTCGACGGGCGTTGCTGGGCCGGGCCGTGCGTCACCCCCATGTGGATGCGATAACCGGCGATGGCTGGCGAGCCCGGCAACGCCAGGGTGCCCGTCACGTTCTCCAGCGTTTTTTCCGCTTCCAGCGTCGTTTCGTAATCGAGCAACCCGAGACCGGGTGCGCTGCCGGGTGCGCCTTCGAGGCCGAGCGGATCGTTGAGCTTCATGCCGAGCATCTGCAGGCCGCCGCAGACGCCGATGACCTTGCCGCCGTAGCGCAGGTGACGGCGGATGGCGTCTTCCCAGCCCATCGAGCGCAGCCAGTTGAGGTCGGCTTGTACCGCTTTCGAGCCGGGTAGCACGATCAGGTCGCACGGTGGCACGGCATCGTGCGGACCGACGAAGCGAAAATCGACGTC
>CAZCJW010000228.1:0-4837 GCA_964499185.1 uncultured Propionivibrio sp.
ATCCTGACCATCGCCAAAGCCATCGAACGCATCGGCGATCATGCCACGAACATCGCCGAATATGTGGTGTACATGGTCAAGGGGCTGAACGTTCGCCATGCCAGCGCCGAGGAAGTCGAAGCTCGGCTGAGGGACGACAACATCTAGGCAACGGCCACCTGCGAATCCGCCCGCGTGTGCGCATGATCATTACACAGCGGTTTTCTCGTCACTGGACGAATCCGGGTGACGCCAGGTTCCGTGCCAGGTTGCCAGCATCAATTCATTCTAGCCCTGCCTCGCCGCTTTTTCATTGACCGGGCAATGCGCCGCTTCGCGTCGGGCCTCGGTGACGGGACAAACAGAAACACTGGGACAACGGAAACGATTCAAACCGTTTGCCGAGCAGCTCAGAAAAAAAAGTGCCGTTGCCGGTTTTGCCATCGGGGTTGTCCCGCCCCGAAACGGGCTGTGCCCCGTTGTCCAGTCGACACGGTTTCCGCTTTCCCACGAGGCGCCGTCAGGGGAGCGCCTGCGCAACCGTTCACGGTTACGCGCAATACACGCCGCCATTGATATCGAGCGTGGCTCCCGTGATAAAACCGTCGTATTCGGACGCCAGGAAAACCACCGGACGGGCAATGTCGTCCGTCGTCCCGGCGCGACCCAGCGGTATGGTCCGGATGGTTTCGTTGGCAGATTCTCTGGTCGTGTGTATGTCATGGAAATTGGTGCCTAGAATCAGCCCCGGCGCGACCGCGTTGACACGAATTCCCTGCGACGCCAGTTCGCCGGACAAGGCGCGGGTGAAGGTAAGAACGGCACCCTTGGTCATCGAATACACAAGAGAGCCTCCGTGCCCTCCTTTCCGGCCGGCCAGCGACGAGATATTGACGATGGAGGCCCCATCGGCTTGCGCAAGATAAGGCACGGCTTCACGCGTAACCACCATCATGGTGGTCAGGTTAACGTCGATGACTTTTTGCCAGTAAGCCATGTCCACTTGCGCAATACTTCGTCGAGCGACGAGCCCGCCGGAGTTGTTGACCAAAACATCCAGCCCGCCGAGAAAATCGGCGGCCTCGCGAACCATCGACGTCGCGGCGCCTTCATTGGTGAGATCGGCCTGGAAGATACCAGCCTTGCGACCAAGCGATCTGGCCAAGTCGACGACGCCGCGGGCGCCAGCCTCATCCGAAAAATAGTGCACCGCCACATCGCACCCTGCTTTCAGCAGACCTTCGGTAATAGCTTTGCCGATCCCGTGACCGCCTCCGGTGATCAAAGCCCGTTTACCACTAAGTGACCCCATTTCATGCCCTCCATAGTTTTCGCCGATGCCACGCACGGAGTCCGGATCTCCGGGTCCTGCAACAAGCCCTCGAGATTGAACTTGTCCGTAATCGCTTGTCCGGAACTTACTCCGCCCCCAGATACGCCTTGCGGATCGCCGGATTGCTCAGCAGCTCCCTGCCCTGCCCCTCGAGCACGATCTTCCCATTTTCCAGCACGTAGGCGTAGTCGCACAAACCCAGCGCTTTCTGGGCGTTCTGCTCGACGAGCAGGATCGTCTTGCCGTGCTTCTGGTTGATTTCGCGGATCAGGTCGAAGACGGCCCGGACCACCAGCGGCGCCAGGCCCAGCGAGGGCTCGTCGAGCAGGATCAGCGCCGGATCGGACATCAGCCCGCGCGCGATGGCCAGCATCTGCTGCTCGCCGCCGGAGAGCGTGCCCGCCTGCTGCTGCGAGCGCTCGGCGAGGATCGGAAAACGCGCATACATCGCGTCGCGCCGGGTTTCCAGGAGATGCTTGTCATCGACGATGTAGGCACCGGCCTTGAGGTTTTCTTCGATGGTGAAGCCGGCGAATATCTTGCGTCCCTCGGGCACGTGTGCCATGCCTTCGCGCAGGATGTTGCAGGCGCGTTCCGGCAAAGGCTTGCCGCGAAACAGGATGTTGCCCGACTTGGGCTTGACGATGCCCGAAAGGGTGTTGAGCAGGGTCGTCTTGCCGGCGCCGTTGGCCCCGATGATGGAGACGATGGAGCCTTCCTCCACCTTCAGATTGACGCCGCGCAAGGCCTGAACCGGCCCGTAGGAGACGTGGAGATCTTGTACGGTCAGCGTGGTCACGGCTTATTCCTCTTCACCGATGTAGGCTTCGATGACCGCGCGGTTCTTGCGAACCGCGTCCGGCTCACCGCTGGCCAGCAGTTTCCCGAAATTGAGCACGAACAGCTTGTGGCTCAGGTTCATCACCACTTCCATGCGATGCTCGATAAATACGATGGTGAAGCCAAAGCGTTCGTGCAGACGCAGCACCAGGTCGATGAAATCGCGCACCTCGCTAGGGTTCAGGCCCGCTGCCGGTTCGTCAAGCAGGATGACCTTCGGCCGGATGGCCAGGGCGCGGGCGATCTCCAGCTTGCGTTGCAGTCCGTACGGCAGCGACTCGGGGCGCGCTTCTTCCATGCCGGCGAGGCCGACGAGATCAAGGTATTCGCGCGCCGTATCTGCCGCCTGGCGATCCGACGAACGCTTGCTCGGCGCCGCGCAGATGGCCGAGAAGAAGTTGTAGGCCGCGTAGGGGTCGGACGCCGTCATCACATTCTCCAGCACAGTCAGCCCCTTGAACAGGCGGATGTTCTGGAAGGTGCGACCGATTCCCTGGCGGGCGATCTGATCCTGGCGCATTCCGGCGAGATTGACGCCGTCGAGGACGACATCGCCCCGATCCGGTACATAAACGCCGGTCACAAGATTGAACACCGTGGTCTTGCCCGCACCGTTCGGACCGATGATGCCGACAATCTCGCCGGGCCGGGCGTTGAAACTGAAATCGTCGACGGCCTGCACCCCGCCGAACGCCTTGGAGAGGCCGGTGACTTCAAGCAGTCCGCGCGTGGTCGAGTCGCTCATGCCTGGCCTCCCGCGATGCTTTTCGATCCGCTTTTGGATTTCTTCCACAGGCGGCTGATTTCCCAGTCGCCGAAGATGCCATTGGGGCGGTAATTGATGATGATGAGCACGATGACGCAATAGATGATGATCCGCCAGGCCGAGGCAAAGCGCAGCAGTTCGGGCAGGCTGGAAAGAATGACCGCCGAGACCATGGCCCCGGTCAGGCTGTTGATGCCGCCGACGAAGACGATGATCAGCCACTCGGCCGACACCGTCCAGTTGAAGAACCCGGGCTCCAGGTACTGTGAGTAGAAGGCGTAGAGCACCCCGGCGTAGCCGGTGATGGCGCTGGCGAACAGGAAGGTCGTGAGCTTCAGGCGATGCACGTCGATGCCCATCGAACGCGCCGCCAGTTCGTCGGTCCGCAAGGCCAGACATTGTCGCCCGAACTTCGAATTCTTGTAGCTGGCGACGAGGAACAAGCACACGATCACACTGATCGCCACCAGGGGCAGATCGACGCGCTTGGGGATGTTCACCAGCCCCTCGGCGCCACCGGTCAGCTGCGCCGAATTGTTGAGCACGGAGATGATTGCCTCGCCGAAGCCGAAAGTGACCAGCGAGATATAGTCTCGGCGCAGGCGAACCGTCGGCATGCCGACCAGCAGCCCGGTCAGCATGGCAGCCAGCGAACCGATGACGGCGACGACCGGGAAAGGCAGCTTGAAGGTCAGCATGAGCATGGCCGACACGTAGCCGCCCACGGCCATGAAGGCTGCCTGGCCGAAGGAGAACTGGCCGGTCAGCCCGGTCACCATATAGGTACCCATGACCCCGATCATGGTGATGCCGGTCAAGGTCAGAATCGAGTAGATGTAGTCCATGGAAGGGTCCGAATCCTGAGTGGGCGCTTACGCTTTTTCCTGAACGATCACGCCCGAGATTCCACGCGGGCGCAGGAGCAGGAAGACCAGCATGACGACGAAGACGAAAGCCGGCGTCAAACCCGACCCGACCAGGCCGATCAGCGCGACTTCGACGATACCCAGCAGAAAAGCGCCGGCCACCGCGCCGGTGATGCTGCCGAGGCCGCCGATGACGGAGGCGATGAAGCCCTTGACGACGAGTTGGCCAAGCTGCGGGTAGAGCGAGTAATTCATGCCGAGGAAGACGCCGCTGATGCCGCCGAGCGCGCCGGACATGGCGAAGGTGGCCATCACCACGCGGTCCGGGTCGATGCCCATCAGGCTGGCGGTGTTGACGTCAAAGGATACGGTACGCACGGCCAGTCCCAGCTTGCTGCGGTACAGCACGAGCAGCAGCACCCCGAGCGCGGCGCAGGAGAAGAACAGCGTCACGAAATCGGCCACGGAAAACGAGACGCCCAGGAGGGTGATGTTGCTGGTGGCGAAGAACACCGGGTACGAGTAGAAGTTGCTGGAAGCGAAGATGGTGATGATGTTTTCCAGCAGGATGCCGAGAGTGATCGACGAGATGAAGTAGTAGATCACCGGCGCCTGGTTGCGGCGCAGGCGGCGAAACCCGACGCGCTCGATGCCGATGGCGGTAATCGCTCCGACAAGCGCGGCTGTCAGCACGATGGCCATGAACATGGTCGGCCCGCTGATGTGGCCGTCGAACAAGAGGATGAACGCCAGGTAGCCGGCGTAGGCGGTAAATGACATCACGCCGCCGTGGGAGAAATTGGAAAACTTCAGGATGTTGAAAACCAGTGCAAAGCCGACCGCGATCAGCGAATACACCGCTCCCAGCGACAAACCGTAGAAGATGTTCTGCAGCATGGCGTCCCTTGGTCATGAAATGGGCGCGGTACAAGAAGCGTGCCGCGCCCGTTTTCGTTCCGGATGTTATTGATGCGTCACGATGATGTTTGAACTCGTCGCCCCGGCGAAGGCCGGGGTCCAGTCGGCGATTGCTCTCCGACACTGGATGCCGGC
>CAZCJW010000229.1:0-4745 GCA_964499185.1 uncultured Propionivibrio sp.
GCCGATACGGCACATGTTCCCTACGGGGACAAGAGCAATGCCTACATTCGCGCACGGGTGCTGCGTGTTGGGCAGCATCTGGCAGGGCAGGGTTGCCAACAGATCGTTGTGGCCTGCAACACCGCCACGGCCGCGGCGGTCGCTGCGCTGCGCGATGCGCTGCCGGATGTGCGGGTGGTGGGTATCGAGCCGGGGATCAAGCCGGCGGCCGCGGCATCGCAAAGCGGGAGGATTGCCGTGCTGGCCACCGAGTCGACGGCGCGTAGCGAACGTCTGGCGCGACTGATTCGCCAGCACGCCAAGGGGGCGCATGTGGACGTGCTGGCGTGTCCGGGCTGGGCCACGCGGGTGGAGACGCTCAAGCTCGACGATCCGGGATTCGCCGAGGCAGCGGCGGGATTGCTCGAACCGCCGCTCGCTGCAGGCGCCGATCAGGTGGTGCTGGGTTGCACGCATTACGCCTTCCTGGCGCCGGTGCTGGAGCCGATTGTGGCGGGGCGTGCGGTGCTCGTCGACGTGGCCGACGCAGTGGCGCGGCAATGTCTGCGGTTGGCCGGAGAATCGGCTCACCGTCATGGTCGTCTTGTCTTGCAGGCGACGGCATCTCCCGATCGTCTTCAACGGGCGCTGGCGGTGTTGAACCTGGGGCAACTTGCGGCCCGTCTTTCCGGTCCGGCTTCGTTGGCGGATGTTTGACGCGATGAGCGACCGGAAACGCATCGTCATCATCGGGGGCGGCCCGGCCGGGCTGATGGCCGCCGAGGTGGCCGCCCGCGCCGGGGGCGACGTGCAGGTGTTCGACGCCATGCCGTCGGTCGGCCGGAAGTTCCTGATAGCTGGCAAGGGCGGCATGAACATTACCCACGCGGAACCGTTTGCCGATTTCTGCGCCCGTTACGGCAAACGAAGGGAGCACATTGCCAAGTTGCTCAGTGATTTCGGCCCGGAAGACGTCCGCGAATGGATGCGCGGGCTGGGAACCGAATCCTTTGTTGGATCCTCGGGACGTGTTTTCCCGGTCGGCATGAAGGCGGCGCCGTTGCTGCGTGCCTGGTTGCACCGCTTGCGCGGCGCCGGAGTCGTTTTCCATGTTCGTCATCGCTGGCGCCGCATCGAACGGCTGGCCGGTGGCCGGTATCGGCTGTGCTTTCAGTCGTCCGAGGAAAATCGGGATGTGGAGGCCGATAGCGTCGTACTAGCATTGGGGGGAGGGAGTTGGGCCAAACTCGGTTCGGATGGGAACTGGATTGCCTTGCTGGAACAGATGGGGGTGCCCGTTGCGCCGCTGCGCCCGGCCAATTGCGGATTCAATGTTGGGTGGAGCGTGTATTTGCGCGAGCGCTTTGCCGGCCAGCCGGTCAAGTCGGTGGTGGCATCGCTTGTCGACGCAAAGGGTGTGGAGACCCGACGACGGGGTGAATTCGTCATCACGGAACACGGTGTCGAGGGGAGCCTGATATACGCGCTTTCGGCGCCTCTGCGCGATGCGGTCGAGGATGCGGGGAACGCCACGCTGGTCCTCGACCTCCTGCCCGATCACGACGCGCAACGCGTGTGCGACGAGGTGGCAAGGCCACGGGGAACGCGGTCGCTGTCTAGCCATTTACAAAGCCGGCTGGGGCTGAAAGGCGTGAAGATGGCACTACTGCACGAATTGCTGTCGCGCCAGGAATTGAATGATCCCGCTGTTCTGGCGGCGGCCATCAAGGCGTTGCCGATTCACCTCCTCTCTGCGCGCCCGCTGGATGAAGCGATCAGCAGCGCTGGTGGCGTGTTGTTCGAGGCTCTGGATCAAAACTTGATGATCCGCGAGTTTCCCGGCGTGTTTTGCGCGGGTGAGATGCTCGACTGGGAAGCGCCGACGGGAGGCTACCTGCTGACGGCCTGCCTGGCCAGTGGGCATATGGCGGGGCGTGGAGTCGCCGGGTTTTCTCCTTGCACCGAGGTTTTCCATTAGCCCCAGTTTCCGATGGAAGTCATTAAACCTGAACCTCTCGCCACAGAGACAGAGCGATACAGAGAAAAGCTGAAATCAGTAGCTTATCGATGCCAGACAATTCGCTCGACGGGTGAGTGCCGGCAACGCCGCAAGCCTCTATCTTTCCTTTGTGTCTCTGTGGGTTAACTATTGATTCGGCACAATGGTGTTTCTACTGCACCGAACCGAAGCAATAAGGTTTTCATAATGGTTGTCGTAAGCAGGCTGACGTCCTGTTTTGTCCGGATCCCCTGTGTTCGCTGTTCGCTGCTGCTTGGGCGGTAGTCCCGCACGATTAGCTCATCATCCGCGATTGCGTCAGGACGAACGGTGTCTAGAAAGGAGGGCGGCGAGCGAGGCGAGGTGAGACGGGGCCTGTTTTATGTCAGCAAATTATGAGGTGTAATTGAATTTGTTTATGGTTTAAGTTTAGAATAACTAACCACTATGGTAAAAAATACTTTGATACGGTAAAATTTTTAATTAACCCGCGCGAAAGGAGATTTAATGCTCAGTGCAGCCGTTATAAAGACACTTCAGGTGTACGGTATCGCCATCGTCATATCCCTGATTGTGGCCGTATTGATCAAGGTAATGGTCGTTCTGACCGGGCGGGTCCAGCGTCGCGGCCCGCAAACCGTCGCGAAAACAGTATCTGCAACCCCGCTTCCCGTTCGCAAGACACAATCCTCGACGGGAGCTTCCGCCGTATCCGATGCCGGTATCCCCGGTGAGGTCATCGCGGCAATTTCGGCAGCGATTTCGGTTGTTACGGGTCCGCACCGGATTCTCGGTATCACCGAAAAGACTTCCAGCCGGTCTGAGGTCTGACCAGCGCGCATCTAGCATCGTGTTCGGTGCATTCGTAACCACGACACTAATCAGGGGGATATCATGTCAAGACATTTCAACGTTACCGTCAACGGTGTTGACTACCAAGTCGCCGTAGAAGAACTCAACGCTCAGCCCGCCGCAACCGCAACGCCCGCCAAGGCTCCGGTCGCGCCCGCTGTCTCCGCACCTGTGCCTGCATCCAGCGCTGCTCCGGTACCAGAACCGGCCAACGCGGGCACGCCGGTCCTCGCGCAAATGGGGGGCTCCATTGCGGCGATCCTTGTCAAACATGGCGAATCCGTCGTCAAGGGTGACAAAGTGATTGAACTTGAAGCCATGAAAATGAAGGTTCCCGTGGTGGCCACCGAAAGTGGTCACGTGACGGGCATTCTCGTCGCCGAAGGAGATCCCGTCGAGATCGGACAAGTCCTGATCACGATCGGTTGACGCACGCTTCGATCCTTCGCGGTTCGTTGCGCTGTTCTCCTTAACGACCGGACAGGTTTGATGCTGTCCGTTTCAAGGGCTTAACCACATGGAAACTCTTAATTTCCTCGACCTGTTTCAGGGTATCGCCACCTTGATCGCGTCGGAACCGAAGATCATGATCGGGCGTATTTTCCTGATGCTCCTCGGTTTTCTGCTTATCTATCTGGGATCGAAAAACGTTCTCGAGCCACTCCTGATGATTCCGATGGGCCTTGGGATGTCTTCGGTCAACGCCGGGGTCATGTTTCTCGAAGCCGGAAAAATCGGGACGCTGTTTGTCGATCCGTTGATGTCCAACCCGACTGATCTGGTCAACATCCTCCAGATCAACTGGTTGCAGCCGATCTACACCTTTACGTTCAGCAACGGCTTGATCGCCTGTTTCGTCTTTATGGGGATTGGGACGCTGCTCGATGTGGGGTATGTCATGGCCCGGCCGTTCCAAAGCATTTTCATCGCCCTCTTCGCTGAGCTTGGTACTTTCGTCGTCTTTCCGCTCGCCATTTCGCTCGGTTTGACCGAGTCGGAAGCCGCGTCCGTAGCCACGATCGGTGGAGCCGATGGTCCGATGGTGCTGTTTACGTCATTGGTTCTCGCCAAGCATCTGTTCGTGTCGATCACCGTCGTTGGCTATCTCTACCTGGGGCTAACCTACGGAGGCTATCCCTACCTGATCAAGTGGCTGGTGCCCAAGCATATCCGCGGCATCGATATGTCCAAGGATACCGGCCCGAGCATCAGTCGAGCGCAAAAGCTCATTTTTGCGGTAGTGGCTTGTACGCTGCTTTGTCTGTTGTTTCCCGTTGCCGCACCGTTGTTCTTTTCGCTTTTCGTCGGCGTTGCCGTTCGGGAAAGCGGGCTCGACTCCTTCAGCAAATTGCTGGGAGAGACGTTCCTGTACGGAGCAACTTTCTTCCTTGGCTTGACGCTCGGCGTTCTTTGCGAAGCCAACACACTGCTTGAACCGACCGTGCTCAAGCTGCTCTTGCTCGGCATGCTGGCGCTGCTGATTTCCGCTCTTGGCGGCATTCTGGGGGGCTATATCCTGTACTTCGTTACGGGGGGCAAGTTCAATCCTATCGTCGGTGTCGCCGGAGTCAGTTGCGTGCCCACGACCGCCAAGGTGGTGCAAAAGATTGCGACTGAGGCCAATCCGGGGGCAATTATTCTGCCGCAAGCGCTAGGCGCCAACATCAGTGGCGTGATCACCTCGGCGATCATCGCGGGCGCATTTGTCGCAATGTTGCGATGACCCGTCTTGGATAACCGGGTCGAGCATTTCACTCGAAGAAGCTGAAATACAACCAAGCATGTTTTCAGTCACGAAGTAAGCCATTTATTTATTGGGAGTCGTCATGGCAAAAATCAAGATCACAGAGAATGTTCTGCGCGATGCGCATCAGTCTTTGCATGCTACACGCATGGTCACCAGCGATATGCTGCC
>CAZCJW010000230.1:0-4737 GCA_964499185.1 uncultured Propionivibrio sp.
ACAAATTATGCGCATTATGGAATGTTATTATTATCATGTTGGTGAGTGAGTGCGATGAATCAACTTCGTATATGCAAATAAAGTCCGTAATGCACAAAAGCCCTTCAAAGGCAATTCGGAACCACTTCTTAACTGAAAAGTTTTCGCTGGTTTGCTAGCTCACCCACTGTTGCGCAATCCTGCAGCGATTCCGTTGATTGACATGTGAATGCCGCGCTGTATGCGTTCGTCACTTTCGCCGGCGCGGTGGCGTTGAAGTAACTCGATTTGCAGGTGGTTAAGCGGGTCCATGTACGGAAAGCGGGTGTGGATCGATCGTTTCAGCATCGGGTTGTCCGCTAGATAGTCGTCCTGCTGTTCGATAGCCAGGAGAAACTGGCGGGTACGTCCGAATTCAGCGCGGATACGGCCAAAAATCTCGTCACGCAGCTTCGTATCGGTCACCAGATGGGCGTAGCGTGAGGCGATCACCAAGTCTGCCTTGGCCATCACCATGTCCATATTGGAGAGCAGCGTTTTGAAAAACGGCCAAGTATCCACCATGCGGCGGAGAGTCTCCATGCCGTTCGGGTTTTCATTGAGCCAGCTTTCCACCGCCGAGCCAAAGCCATACCAGCCTGGCAGCATCAGACGGCATTGGGCCCAACTGAAGACCCAGGGAATGGCGCGCAGGTCCTCGATGCGATCCGACGCCTTGCGGGAAGCCGGGCGACTGCCGATATTGAGGCCACCGATTTCCGCGATAGGCGTTGCTTGCCGGAAGAAACGGTTGAAGCCTTCGGTTTCGTACACCAGCCCGCGATAGGCCTGGAACGCCAGTTCGGATAGCCGTTCCATCACCGCGTGGTAGGCCGCCGGTTCGGTTTTTCCCTCCAGATCCAGCAGCGTTGCTTCAAGGGTGGCGGCGGCCAGTGTCTCCAGATTGCGGCGGCCGACTTCAGGATTGGAGTACTTGGACGAAATCACTTCGCCCTGCTCGGTAATGCGAATCTGCCCGGAAACGGCGCCGTCCGGTTGCGCCAGAATGGCCAGGTAGCTCGGCCCGCCGCCCCGCCCCACCGAGCCGCCGCGCCCATGGAACAGCCGCAGACGCACTCCCGCCGCGTCAAATACGCGCGCAAGCTCTACCTCGGCCTTGTACAACTCCCAGCCGGAGGTGAGAAAACCGCCGTCCTTGTTGCTGTCCGAGTACCCGAGCATGACCTCCTGTTCGTCGCCGCGCGAACGGACCAGCGCGCGGTAGGTAGGCAGCGCGAAGAGGCGCTGCATGATCGACGGGCCGTTGCGCAGATCGCCGATCGTTTCGAACAACGGGATGATGTTCATGCCCAGCTTCGGCGATTGGCCGCCGCCGAGCGGCGACGCCGGCTGCAGCAGGCCGGCTTCCTTTAGCAGGAGGGCGACTTCGAGCAGATCCGACACGCTGTCGGTCTTGGAGATGATCGCATTGGGCAAAGCCGCCTCGCCGTATCGCGCCCGCAGTTCGCGGGCGGTGAAAAAGATCTTCAGCTCGCCGAACGTCTCTTCGCTGTAGTCAAGATGCGGCGAATACAGTGGGCGCGGATTGGCAATCTCTTCGGAAAGCAAGGCAATACGCGATTCTTCGTCCAGCGCGGCGTAACCCGGCTGGGCCGTGATGCGGCCGGCGCGGACCAGCAATTCCCCGACCGTGCGCTCGTGGACGTCGGAATTCTGGCGCAGATCGATAGGTGCCAGATGAAAGCCGAAGACCTGCACGGCACGCATCAGGCGTTGCAGACGGCCGCCGGCGATCAGCGCGGCACCCTGCGCCGACAACGATTCGGCGATAACGGCGAGATCGCCGTGCAACTCGGCGGCCGTCGCGTAGGCCTTGGCGTCCCCGACGGCGTGGCGGAGCGCTTCGTGCTGACCGAGCGCCCGCGCGCTCGCGGCCAGGCGCGCGTAGATTCCGGTCAGCGCGCGCCGGTAGGGTTCGTCGGCGCGGTGCGGCGAGGTGTCCGGCGAACGGCTGGCCAGTTCGGCCATCGCCTGCGATACGCCGTGCAGAAACTGAGAAAGCGGTAGTTCGGAACCGAGCGTGTGAATTTCGGCAAGGTAAAAGTCGAGTGCCGCCGTCGATTGCAGATGCAGTGCCGTTTTCAGGACGTCGGCGGTAACGAAAGGGTTCCCGTCACGGTCGCCACCAATCCAACTGCCGACCCTGAAGAATGGAGGTAACTGCCACTCTTCTCCAGGAAAGCGTCGGGCCAGCAGATCCTGTAGCTGCGCGTACAGTCGCGGTAGTTCGGCGAAGAAGGTGTCGTTGTAGTAGCTGATCCCGTTCTTGATTTCGTCGACCACCGCCAGCCGGGTTGGACGCAGCATGCGTGTGCGCCATAACCTGAGGACTGCCTGGCGCAGTGCCACATCATTCTCCTCTTGCTCCTCGGGCGTGAATTCGATGCGATCGCGCTGGTCGAGCAGGCTGGCAATTTCGTGCTGGCATTGCAGGATGCATTTACGGGACACCTCCGTCGGATGCGCCGTGAGCACCGGCGATACCAGCGCCGTCGCGAAAAACTCGTGCAGATTATCGGCTGGCAGCCCGGCTTCCTGGAGTCGGTCAAGTGCCTTCTGCAGGCTGCCGTCGCGAGGCGCCGAGCCTTGCCGGGCGTGCACCCGGCGTCGACGGATGTGGTGCTGGTCTTCAGCAATGTTCGCCAGATGCAGAAAGTAACTGAAAGCGCGGACCACGGAAATCATCGTGTCGCGCGGCAGATTGTTGAGAACAGCTTCCAGTTCGGCACGCGCGGCCGTGTCAAGCTCGCGATCCGGGTTCTGGTTCAGCCGGACAGAGGCTTGGCGAATCTGCTCGATGGCGGCAAAAACGTCGTCACCTTCCTGTTCCCGCACGGTATCGCCCAGTAGCCGACCGAGCAGTCGAGTGTCGTCACGGAGCGGGAGGTCTTTGGTGTTGAGAGGCATGGTCTAGGGTCGCGAGGTGGATTGAACGAAATCGTCACACTCAAGGCACCGGCAGAGGAAAGAAGTTCCGGAATCCTGATGTCGATTCGTCTGGGCAACAAACCGAAGCAAAGCTATCCGGCCAGAGGTAAGAGTCCCAAGCATGAACTGACGATTACTAGCCAAATAACAGCGGCTCCGTAAGCGTGAACACAGTATCGAACGTTCCCCCTGGCCATCGTAATGGCCGGAATGCCATATCTTCCTTGAATCGTAAGATTAGTGCCTGACGTAGGGCCCGCCGCCAATCCGATGGCCCAGGACTGTACAAAGACCAAGGCCAACAAAGTGGGCTCTGGGTGCAAAGGAGCGAGCCAGGTGGCAGCCATCGTAATCGAGATGACGGTATGAATTCCGACTGCAGCCAGTAAAATCATGATTGCCAGCACCACGGCCGCTTCGACAACCCCAAATTTTGTGAAGGGCATCCAGATACCACCCATGTTGATCAGTGAGCTCAGGCCACTGGCAAAACACCCCGCCGCGAGAAACAGGACGAGTTCTCCTGCCATATTTGGCAATCGAAGGCTGGCATGTCCTGAAAGGGACCGACCGGCTTGCCAAAGCCCCTGTCGAAACACCAGAGTGACAGCGACCACCAGCACGGATGCGAGACTGATCACGGACAACATGGCCCATCCCGGAAAGAGCCAGTGTCCTATCCCAACGAGCAAAGCGAGCAGGCCCGGTATGGCTAACGCGTCGAAACGCATCGGATAGCCGACAAAACTTGCCGCGTGATCAGGGCTGGATCGAATGATGTCGCGCGCGGCTAAGCAGATTAATACGGCCGCGAGCGTCGCTCCAGCCGCTATTAGTCCGAATGGGTTTGCGCCCGGCGCATAGGTTAACGCAACGGCTGAGGCGGCAAAAAAGGGAGACCACAGCGCAGCGGCCAGGTAGGCGCGTGCGAGAAGCGCTACTTGCTCAACGCGCGGCTTGCCGTTTGGCCCGATTCGATCGGCCATGATGAATACCGCCGAAAGGTTGATCACTGACCCAAGGAGGTGTACACCCACAGCCGTACGCCATAGCGCAGAATTCCCCTTGGGCAATTCGTGACTGCCCTCTTCCGATGTTCCGAGCAATTGGAGGAAACTGACGGCCGCCAGCATTCCCAACAGTGCCGTGTTTTGGGTCAGCAGGCTGATCCAGGCGGGCTGGCCTCCGCGCATCAGTGTGGCACCACCCGCAGCCATCCCGATTCCCGCCAGGAGAAGCGCTTGGCGCCGTTGCGCGCGTGCCAGTTGCGGCCACAACATGATCGCCGCCAGCCACGCCGCGACTCCGGCCCACCCCACCGGCGGACCGTATCCTGTGCCAGAGAGCGCTGCGAGCAAGCTCATCGACGTCAGCAGAATGGCCGCGATAAGGCGGCGAGTGGGCAAATTTTTCGTGAACGCGGTATTCATGCAGATACTGGCTGTTGCTTATGCTGACCCTGTCGAGACGATATAATCCGCCGCTGATCTCAAAGTAACATAGGTTTCCAATGTACCGGGTAGTAACGTTTGTCAGTGACCATCGCGGGCACCAGCGACAAGAGAATGGGCCGTGGCTGCGTATTCGGGAAGAGGCAGAGCAGTGGTGTTCTCTGCTACGCGCCAAGGGCTATATAGCGCGTCTTGAAAGCATGAATGGCGAGCTATTCGAGGAAGGAGGCGACAGAGCCCTCCGCGCAGCCATGGAAAACATGGCCTAGAGAAGAAGTCGAATTGGCGGACCAAAAAACCCTACAGCCGCGGCTCGAAT
>CAZCJW010000231.1:0-4685 GCA_964499185.1 uncultured Propionivibrio sp.
GATTGCCCGAACATCGTCGGCATCAAGGACACCGTCGACTGCATGAGCCACATCCGCCGCATCGTCTTCGAGGTCAAAGGCAAGCGGCCCGATTTCATGGTCTTCAGCGGCTTCGACGAATACATGCTGGACACCCTGATGATCGGCGGCGACGGCGTCATCCCGGCCACCTCGAATTTTGCCCCGGAAGTCACCTGCGGTATCTACCAGGCGTTCTGTCGCCAGGACTTCGCCACCGCCCAAACCCTACTCAAGCGCCTGGCCATGCTCTCGAAGATGTACTCCATCGACGTGCCCTTCACCGGCGTGATCAAGGAGGCCATCCGCCTTTGCGGCCTGGACATCCCGACCACCGTCTTGTCACCCGCGACGACGCCTGATGCGGCAACCCAAAACACGCTGGTGGAAATTCTTGCGCGCAGCGGCGTGCTGACGTAGCGGAAACTTTTCGATTGGGAGGATTTCATGACCTCCTCCTGTTTGCCGGGCCCTTGCCCGGCTTTTTTTTGGAGCGGTTAACGTCCATGAATCGCCACGCAGGTAAACTCTCCCGATGAACACAGCCCTCCTGCTTCTCCCCGACTTCTCGCTCATCCTTCTCGGCGCCGCGATCCGGCGCTGGATGCATCTTGGCGACCATTTCTGGACCGGGGTCGAAAAGATCGTCTATTTCATCCTCTTCCCGGCCATGCTGATCAACGCACTGACCCGGACCCACTTGAATCTGGCCGCCGCCGTGCCGCTGCTGGCCACGTCGTTCACCACCATTGCGGCCGGCATGCTCCTGGGGCTCATCCCCAAGCCGTTTTCGCGCATGCCGGCGCTGACCTATGCGTCGATGTACCAATGCGCATTCCGTTTCAACTCTTACATCGGACTGGCCATCGCCAGCATGCTGTTCGGCACCGAGGGAGTCGCAACGATGGGGATCATCATCGGGTCCGCCGTCCCGGTGGTCAATCTGGTCGCCGTAGGGATGCTCGCCCGGCATGGGCAACTGGGACTGTGGCGCGAAATCCTGCGCAATCCGCTGATCTGGGCCACCGCCATCGGCTTCGCACTGAATGCCGCCGGGGTCGTGCCTCCACCCCCCGTACAGGTTTTTCTCGGACGGCTGGCGGACGCATCGATCGCCCTCGGCCTGATCGCCGTCGGCGCCGCCCTGCGGCTGGACGGCACGACGGGAGTGAAGTTCTTCTCCGGTTGGCTGATCGCAGTGAAGCTGCTCGTGCTTCCACTGATCGCGGTGGCGGCCGGATCATTGATGGGCCTGACCGGCCTTTACTTCCAGATCGTGGTGCTGTTCGCTGCCCTGCCGAGCGCATCGTCTGCTTATATCCTGACCATGCGCATGGGCGGCGACGGCAGGAGCGTGGCCTGGCTCATTTCCGCCTCCACGCTCGTGTCCATGCTGACCCTGACGCTATGGGCGTCGTGGCTGGTGTGAGAGGTTGTGAAAGGTCATTGGTTAAATGCATGTCCTTGCGAAACCTTTGTTCCTTCTCGTATTCGCGGCGGCTTTTCGACTTTGTCCTCAGACGAGAACGTCATGAGCCGGAACAACACGATCCGACAAAGAGTCACAGATGCATGTCGGTCGGATGACACAGCACTGGCTATTGTCATCCGACCAAGCCCCGAACCGTTTGGCGAGATCGACTCTGAAGGTCATAATTCTTACGATCAGTTCGGCATAACCTGCTCGAGAAAGGAGTGGACGTGAATCCAGAAGCGCTGATTCGACTGACCCGACGGTCTGCCATATGGCTGGAACGTGTCTTGGCCATTGCCATCGTTGCCGGCATCATTGCTTATGGTTATGCAAGCACTGTCGCGCTGCTGAACATGGATTGGGGGGAATCCGAAACGTATTACGAGCTTATTTACCGCGTCCTGCTCATCGTCATCGGTCTTGAACTGGCGCGCACCCTCATAACACACGATCTGGGAGCCATCCTGGAGTTGCTCGCTTTTGTAGTTGCCCGAAAGACGCTGAAGCCCAATGTCGACGCTTTCGATATTTTCCTGTGTGCTCTGGCGTTTGTGGCTCTGCTGGCCGCCCGGTACTATTTTCTGCGCCCTTTGCCCCCGCGCGAGAATTGAACCCGGCCCAGCCTTCCAGCAGCCCGGTTCATTGGAGATGACGCGAAGGACGCGGCCTCTTGGTTAGAATCGCGGATTTCACAACCTGTTCAGAAAGAGCCCTCTTTTAATGACGTTGGCTTTTGTAGCCCTGGTTTTTGGTTTGATTCTCCTGATCTGGAGCGCGGACCGTTTTGTCGAAGGTTCGGCCTCGGCCGCCCGCCATTTCGGCATGCCGCCGTTGATGATCGGAATGGTGATTGTCGGTTTCGGCACATCGGCTCCGGAGATGGTGGTTTCGGCACTGGCCGCTTCGCAGGGCAACGCCGGAATTGCCTTGGGCAATGCCTACGGCTCGAACATCACCAATATTGCGCTGATCCTCGGCCTCACGGCACTCATTAGTCCTATCGCTGTTAGTTCGCAGGTTCTGCGCAAGGAACTCTCCATCCTTACGGCTGTAACCGTTCTGGCAGGGTGGCAGGTATGGGACGGCGAGATCTCCCTGCTCGATGCCGTGGTGTTGCTCGTTGTTTTCGGCGCGCTGATGACCTGGACCATCTGGCAGGGTCTCAGGAAAAATACGGACGCGCTCGGAACCGAGATGGAGCAGGAACTCGACCTCCACACCATGCCTCTCCGCCGCGCTGTCTTCTGGCTGGCAGTCGGGCTAGCACTATTGATCGTCAGTTCCCGCATCCTCGTCTGGGGGGCGATAGAGATTGCCCAAGGATTCGGAGTCAGTGACCTGGTCATCGGTTTGACCATCGTCGCGGTCGGCACCTCGCTCCCGGAACTGGCTTCGTCCATCATTGCTGCCAGAAGGGGCGAACACGACATCGCTCTCGGCAACGTCCTGGGCTCCAACCTGTTCAACGCGCTGGCCGTGGTCGGAATCGCCGGGGCGATTCGTCCGCTGGCCGCAGGACCGGACGTCTTCGACCGGGACATTCTGGTCATGGCCGCACTGACAGTGTCGCTGTTCGTCATCGGCTACGGTTTTCGGGGGCCGGGCCGAATCAACCGCGTCGAGGGCGCAATACTGGTAGCGTGTTACGCGGGATACACTGCCCACTTGTTCAAAACGGCTTTCGGCTGACATCCTGTCGAACGCGATAAACCGAAGGACTGTACTCACCGGCATTATCGAGAGATTGCTTATTGCCTTGGTCTGATGAAGCAAAAAACTACCGTCATGCCGGCGCAGGCCGGCATCCAGTGTCGGAGAGCAATCACCGACTGGACCCCGCCCTCATCGAGAACACACATGAAAAAATCAAAACTGGGTATCGTCGGTTGCGGATTTCTCGGCACCGTCATCGTCGACGCATGGCGGAACGGATTGCTCGACGACTACGAGATCGTCGGCTGCACGAGCCGCTCGCGGGAATCCGCAGAGTCCCTGGCAGAAAAAGCCGGATGCAAGGCGTGCAGCGACATCGATGCATTGCTGGCGCTGGCCCCGGATTACGTAGTGGAAGCCGCGTCCCCGGTAGCGCTGAAGGCCATCGCGGAAAACGTGTTGAGGAACGGCGCCAGCCTGGTCGTCCTGTCCATTGGCGCTTTCGCCGATGCCGATTTCTACGCACAAACCGTCGCGACGGCACGTGAGACAGGGACCCGCATCCATCTCGCCTCGGGCGCCATCGGCGGTTTCGATGTGCTGCGCACGGCGGCGCTGATGAGTGCTGTCGAGTCGAGCATCACTACCGAAAAAGGGCCGGCATCGTTGCAGGGCACCCCGGTATTCAAGGACCACCTGCTGACCGACAGCGAGACCACCACTGTTTTTTCCGGCAGCGCCAGGGATGCCATCGCGCTTTTCCCGACCAAGGTAAATGTGGCGGTGGCGACAGCGCTAGCCACGGCAGGAGCAGAAAACACCCGCGTCACGATCCGCAGCGTCCCTGGCTTCAAGGGCGACGACCACCGGATCGAAGTCATCGGCGACGAAGTTCACGCCATCGTCGACATCTATTCCAGGACCAGCGCCATCGCCGGTTGGAGCGTCGTGGCGCTGTTGCGCAACCTGGTGTCGCCGATCGTCTTCTGATGCTGTGACCGGCCGGGGAGGACCCGGCCGGCGAACTGAACTTACGCCGCCGGCTTGTAGGCGATCACGTCCATCTCGACCTTGACGTCGATCATCATGCGCGACTCGACCGTCGAGCGCGCCGGACGGTGCGTACCGAAGCACTCCATATAGACGCGGTTGAAGCTGCCGAAATCGCGCGCGTCATTGAGCCAGACACCGACCTTGCAGACGTCCTCCAAGGTGCAGCCAGCGAGCGCCAGCACCTTTTCAATGTTCCTGAACACCTGGCGGGTCTGCACTTCGATGCCGCCGAGAACCACTTCCCCGTTTTCATCGACAGGCACCTGGCCGGAAACGAAAACGAAGTCGCCGGCACGCGTAGCCGGGGAGAACGGACGCGCCTGACGATCCGAGGCGATGGGGGACTGACCGAGCATTTCGACGGACATGACACAACTCCTTGTAAAAATATTTCTCCAAAACAGCTAAAAAAAAGTATTGACGTCAATAATAAACAAACCTAGCATCACAAGTGTAATTTTATTACATACAGGAGTCCAGCCATGTC
>CAZCJW010000232.1:0-1373 GCA_964499185.1 uncultured Propionivibrio sp.
TTTTCGACTTTAATCGTCAGGATTACAAACTGATACAAGAAACTTTTTCTTCGATTTAGCACTCTCAGGCCTCGAGTGCTAAAATTTGAGTGGGTTCTTATAGAAGGAGGTGAAGATCCAAATGACGCAAGCTCTGGCTTTCCCGACGATCTCTGCGGTAGGCAATATCGACGCCTATATCGCTGCAGCGAAACGTTTTCCTGTCCTGACCGAGGAGGAGGAGTTTCGCTTGGCGACGCGCTTCCGGGAAGAAGAAGATCTGGAAGCAGCGCGCCAACTGGTTCTTTCCCATCTGCGCTTGGTGATTTCCATCGCCCGCGGCTATCTCGGTTACGGACTGCCGCACGCCGACCTGATCCAGGAAGGTAATATCGGGTTGATGAAGGCAGTCAAGCGCTTTGATCCGGCGCAGGGTGTGCGGCTCGTTTCGTTCGCTATCCACTGGATCAAGGCGGAAATCCACGAATACGTGCTGCGCAACTGGCGCATGGTCAAGCTGGCCACGACCAAAGCGCAGCGTAAGCTGTTCTTCAACCTGCGCAGCATGAAGCCGGGCAGTGAAACACTGACCCCGACGCAGGTTGCCGACATGGCGCATCAGTTGAGCGTCAAGCCGGAAGAAGTCGTCGAGATGGAAACCCGACTTTCTGGGCATGACATCGCTTTGGAAGCCGGCAGCGACGATGAAGAAGGCTTCGCGCCCATCGCCTACCTGGAGGACAGCCGCAGCGAACCGACGCGTGTGCTGGAACGGCGCGATCGTGACCATCTGCACAGCGACGGGCTGCAGGCGGCGCTGTCCGGGCTCGATGAACGCAGCCGCCGTATCGTCGAAGCGCGCTGGTTGAGCGAGGATCCGGCCACCCTGCATGACCTGGCAGCCGAGTTCGGTGTTTCTGCCGAGCGTATTCGCCAGATCGAATCCAAGGCCATGCAGAAGATGAAGACGCGCCTGCTGCCGCTGGTGGAAGCGGCTTGATCGCGTATCTCTGGCCGCACAAGAAGCCGTTCAGGGCAACCTGAGCGGCTTTTTCTTTATGGGGCCGTTGCGAAAAGATAGTTGTCGGCTGCCAGAGACTCTTCAACCCAGCCACCGCCCAACCACTCTGCCCGGAAGTTCTTTCCGGCCGCACCGAGAACCACAAATAGCGGCAGGAAATGCTCCGGGGTCGGATGCGCAAATCCTCCGTTGGGTGCACGTTGTTGCCAGTCGAACAGGGCTTCGACGGAATCGCCCCCCTCGTCTGTCAACCGCGCATGCACCCAGTCACGGAACTCCCGTGAATCGGCCGCGGGCCGCTGTCCCACCGGGCGCATGTAATCCATGAGGTTGTGCGTCAGATGCCCGGAGCCGATGATCAGGATATTCTCGT
>CAZCJW010000232.1:1473-3295 GCA_964499185.1 uncultured Propionivibrio sp.
CCGCACGGGCGGCCTGCACGCTCGGACGGCTGCCGACGCGCTCCTGGAAGGCGACCAGTGGCGGCCATTGGGTGATGTCGACACCGGTCCATTGCCCCCAGTTGAGGACGGTAAACAAGTAACCGTCAGCGACGCTGAACTGCTTGCCGAGCAAGTAATCGGTTTTTGCTAGATGATCGGCCACGTAGGCCAGCCGTCTGGACAGGTTCTCGCGGGTGGCCGCCTTGGTTTCATCAGGCGTCTTCGGATTGAACAAGGGGCCGAACCCCTTGTGGATCTCCGAGTTGATGTAACCCAGCCACTCCTGCAAACGGTATCGATCGAACGTCCCGGCTTTCGGCGCCAAACCGGATTCCGGTTTGAGATCGGCGATGTACTGGACTATGGCCGGCCCCTCGGTGAGCACCTTGCCGTCGTCGAGTTCGAGGACGGGCACATAGCCCTTTGGGCTTATCTTCGCGAAGTCGCTGCCATCGGCGAGCGTATGGCTCTTGAGGTCGACCTTGACCAGTTCGAAATCGAGACCGGCCTCGTGCAGGGCGATATGCGGTGAGAACGAGCAGGCGGCAGGGGAAAAATACAGTTTCATGGAAATCTCCTGGTGGTTAAAGATCACAAAATGCTCAGACAGCAGAGAAACGGGAATTGTCGAGGGCCCACGCGCCGCTTCCGAGCAGGCTCTGCGCGATGGCGGCCACGACCAGGTAAACGGGATATTCCCAACCGCCCTTCGGCGCGCTGAACACCCAGCCGTTGCCGAAATGAACCGAGGCGGCGCCGATCAGGATCGGCACGGTCAGCGCGGCGATTAAGCGAGTCCGAAAGCCGACCAGCAGGGCCACACCGGCGAGGATCTCGGCCGGCGCCACGATGTAGGCCAGAAAGCCGGGGAAGCCTACCGAGGCGAAGAAACCCGCCGTTCCGGGCAGCGTAAATACGAAGACCTTGAGCAGGCCGTGCGCCAGGAACATGGCGCCAAGCGCGACGCGCAGCAGCGTGACTCCGTAGTCGGCAGCCGAATAGGACACGCTGCGGCTCGTCGAGAAGGCGTTGGCGGCGAGAGTGGTCATCTGTGATCTCCTTGTAAGGGTTGAATTCGTAATTGCGTCAATCCGCTGACTGACGTTGGAACGAACTTTAACCAAGATATTTGTCGGGATAAACATGGTTAAAATTGAATCTGTGTTGCTATTTTCGGGATAATCAATGGACAAATTCGAAGCGATGCGTGTTTTCTGCTCGGTGATCGAGGCCGGCAGTTTCGTCGCGGCGGCTGATCAGACCGGCCTTTCCACCACTGCCGTGTCGCGCATGGTGGCGCAGTTGGAAACCCAGCTCAACGTGCGCCTGATCAATCGCACGACGCGGCGCATGAACCCCACGAATGAAGGCTTCGCCTACTTCGAGCGCTGCACGCAGTTGTTGGCCGACCTGGAAGAAGCCGAAGCCAGTGTCGCTGGAGAGGCCCGCCACCCGCGCGGGCGCCTGCGCCTGACCGCCCCGATCGCGCTGGCCACCCTGCGGCTGGCACCGGCGTTCGCCGCTTTTTGCCGCACCTATCCGGATATCACTCTCGATGTCGTGCTTTCGGACGGTGTTGCCGATTTCGTTGAGGAAGGTCTCGACCTCGCCATCCGGGTCGGCCGGGTCGGCAGTGACAATCTGGTCGCCCGACACATCGGCGACACCACGCTGCTCATTGCTGCATCTCCCGACTATATTGCACGCGCCGGGCAGCCCAAGCATCCCGAGGATTTGGTCCGTCATGCGTGCTTCACCTATACCCACTCGGCAACCGGCAACCAGTGGCAATTCGAGGATG
>CAZCJW010000232.1:3395-4644 GCA_964499185.1 uncultured Propionivibrio sp.
TTGCGCCGACCATGCGCTTCCCGCCCATGCCATAGGAGTCCGTCATGATCGTTGGTTTGTTGTCCGATGTCGCCACGCAAAAGAATGTCCTGCCCGCTGCCATTGTCCGTGCCCTGGAAGCGCTGAAGAATGTCGATGTTGCCACGATGGAACCGGGTCGCTACGAAATCGAAGGCGACAAGATGTTCTATCTGGTGCAGGACGTCGAGTTGCGCACGATGGAAGAAAGCCGTGCCGAAGCCCATCACCAGTACGCCGACATCCAGATCCCGGTCAGCACCTGCGAGCGTTACGGTTTCTCGCTGCCGCAACCCGACTTGGCGCCGTCCGACAACCAACTCGAAGAAAAGGATCTGGCCTTCTTCCCCGCCCCGGCAATCGAGAGCTTTATCGACACGACGCCGGGTACCTACCTCGTTTTCCTGCCGAAGGAACTGCACCGGCCATGCCTTGCGATCAAGGGCAAGGAGACGATCCGCAAGGCCGTCGTCAAGGTGCACGCCAGCCTGCTCGGTTTGTAACAAGCGGGGCAACCTAGCGTACCCCGCCCCGGCAGACACGCCATCGAAGGCCTCCTCCCCGGGAGGCCTTTTTCTATCCGGCTCCCGGATCGCGGAACCGCGCCATTCCGCCGCCCCTTGAAATGCTCGTTCGTATTGGATATATTGCTAACTCGAATTAGCAACTATAAATCGGGGGCAAGAATGAGCGGAAAGGTCTTTCTGGGCATCGATATCGGCTCAGCCAGCGTGCGTGCCGGCCTGTTCGACGCAGACGGCCAGCGACTGGCCTTCGCCGTGCGGTCGATCCAGCAATTCCACCCTAAACCGCTGTTCGTCGAGCAGTCATCGGCAGATATCTGGGCGCAAACGTGCGCCGCGGTACGCGAGGCCGTTACCACGGCCGCGATCGACCCGGCGCGCATCGCCTCGATCGGCGTTGATGCTACCTGCTCGCTGGTTGCCGTCGGACCGAATGGTCGGCCCGTTTCCGTGGCCGAGACCGGCGAGGCCGAGCGCGACATCATCATGTGGATGGACCACCGCGCCGGAACGCAGACGGCAGCAATCAACGCCACGAAGGACCCTGCCCTCGCCTACGTCGGCGGCGAGGTCAGCATCGAGATGGAACTGCCCAAGGTGCTGTGGCTCAAGCAGGAGTTTCCCGAGCGCTATGCCGCGACGTGGCGTTTCTTCGATCTCGCCGATTATCTAGTGTGGCGTCTCTCGGATGCCGACATCGCCAGCGT
>CAZCJW010000233.1:0-4622 GCA_964499185.1 uncultured Propionivibrio sp.
CAGACCCGGCGTGCGTCGTCGCAGGCGCGTTACATATCGACCTTGCGGCGGTTCTATCGACACCTTCTGGCGCGCGGCCGAATCGCGGTCGATCCCACGCTGAAGATCGCCATGCCGGTAAAGCCGTCGCGGCTGCCCAAGGTGCTTACCGAGAAGGATGTCGATGCCTTGCTGGCAGCCCCCCCGACCGATGCGACGCTTGGCCTGCGCGACCGGGCCATGCTGGAGACGCTCTACGCCACCGGCCTGCGCGTTTCGGAACTGGTCGGTCTCAAATTGCACGAGGTCAGTTTCGACATGGGGGTGGTACGTGTGTTCGGCAAGGGCAGCAAGGAGCGTCTGGTTCCGCTCGGGGAGGAGGCCGTTGACTGGTTACGGCGCTATCTGGCCGAGGCCCGGCCGGCCTTGCTCAGCGGGCGCCAGAGCGACGATCTGTTCGTGACGGCCCGCGGGGCAAGCATGACACGCCAGGCGTTCTGGCAGCTGATCAAGCGCTATGCGCAGGTTGCCGGGATCGCTCCGGCGCGGCTTTCTCCCCACGTATTGCGCCATGCCTTCGCCACGCATTTGCTAAACCACGGGGCTGATCTGCGCGTCGTGCAGCTGCTGCTCGGGCACTCGGATATCTCGACGACGCAAATCTACACGCACATCGCCCGCGAACGTCTGAAAACCTTGCATGCGACCCATCATCCGCGCGGCTGAGAAGCCGGACTTGGCCTCTGCTATGCTTAGGCCAATGAGCGATGCTCCCGGAAAACACCATGAAATCAGAAAATGCTCCCGAAACGCCCGCGACCAAATTCCTGCGCCAGCATGGAATCGCACACTCCAATCACCTCTACGACTACGAAGAACATGGCGGAACCAAGGTGTCCTCGCGCGAACTTAATGTCGACGAACACGCGGTAGTGAAGACGCTGGTCATGGAGGATGAATCGGCGAAACCCCTGATCGTCCTGATGCACGGCGATCGCAAGGTGTCGACCAAGGAACTGGCGCGGCAGATCGGGTGCAAGAAGGTTGAGCCCTGCAAGCCGGAAGTGGCCAACCGGCACACCGGGTTTCTCGTGGGTGGCACCAGCCCCTTTGGAACCAAGAAGAAAATACCGGTTTATATCGAAAAGACGATTCTTGACCTGCCGCTGATCTACATCAACGGTGGACGGCGTGGCTTTCTGGTTGGCGTGCATCCGCACGACCTGATGCGTGCGCTTTCGCCAAAGGTAGTGGAAGCAGCGCTCAAATAGATCAGCTTGGGAGCCGGCTGCGTTCGATGATGACGCCTGTACGCTTGACGCCGCGCATCGTGCCGAGCTTGGCGATCGATACGCGCACCCAGATGGCGCCGAAATCCTCGAGCAGCAGCCTGGCAACGTGTTCCGCCAGCTTTTCCAGCAGATGGAAGTGCTGCGCCGCGAGGTCGGTGCGCAACCGATCGACGACGACCGCATAGTCAATGGTGTCCTTGATGTCGTCGCTGCTGCCGGCGTTCGCGGTCGACGTTCCGATCTGCAGCGAGATCTCGATGATCTGCGGTATGGCCTGCTCGCGCGGGTAGATCCCGATCAGCGTCGGGATGCGGAGTTCGTCGATGAAGATGATGTCCATTTTTGCGCTGCGCAGGTCAGTGTAGAATCGCTTCCGTTGTTCGCTTCGGGCTGGCATGCCAAGTCCGGCAGAGTGCGCATTCTACCCCGACAGGCTGCTAGCCGTTCCTTTCATATTATGGAAGCCCTATGCCCGAATTTGTAATCGTCGTGTTGGCAGTTCTGGCCGCGTATCTTCTCGGGTCAGTCCCATTTGCCGTCGTCTGCAGCCGGCTTTTCGGATTGGCCGATCCGCGCAGTTATGGGTCGAAAAATCCGGGAGCCACCAATGTTCTACGCAGTGGCAACAAGGCCGCTGCCGCGCTCACGTTACTTGGCGATATGGCCAAGGGATGGTTTGCGGTGTTTCTGGCACAGGCGCTTGCTCCGAAATACGGTTTTTCGGACGGGCTGGTCGGCGCTGTCGCCCTGGCAGTCTTTTTCGGGCATCTCTACCCGGTATTCCTGGGATTTAAAGGTGGCAAGGGAGTGGCCACGGCGGCCGGTGTGCTGTTGGCCCTTGATCCTGCGCTCGGTCTGATTACCCTGGGGGTCTGGCTGACAATCGCTTTCCTGCTGAGGTACTCGTCGCTCGCGGCGCTCGTGGCCGCTGCTGCGGCGCCGGTGACGGCCTTTCTGTTCTGGGGCAGCGGTCCGCTGCTGGCGGTTGTCGGCATCATTGCGATGGCGTTGATCGCCAAGCATTGGGCGAATCTTCAGCGCTTGATGGCTGGTACCGAGCCGAAGATCGGCGCCAAGAAAAAAACCTGATCAGCCGATCAGCTCAGCCAACGGCCAGCGCGGGCGGACGGCGAAGGAACCGGCCGGTTTATGCGAAGTGCCGGCATGGAAGCGCAGGGCGCCGGCCAGCGCGATCATCGCCCCGTTGTCGGTGCAGAACTCGAATTCCGGGTAGTACACCGCGATCTTCGCCCGGCCCGCGCGCTCATCGAGCTGGCGCCGCAACTCGCGGTTGGCGCCGACCCCACCCGCGACCACCAGTTGCCGAAGTCCGCTGCCCTTGATGGCGCGCATGGATTTCTTGACCAGCACCTCGACGATGGCGTCCTGAAAGCCGCGGGCGATGTCCGCACGTTGTTGTTCGTTGGGTTCTCCGATCTCGCGCACGTAAGTCAGGACCGCGGTCTTCAGGCCGCTGAAGCTGAAGTTGAAGTCGCCTGAATTGAGCATCGGCCGCGGGAATGTACAAGCGCCGGGACGGCCGTTTTCGGCCAGGGCGGCAAGCGCGGCGCCCCCAGGATACGGCAGGCCAAGTAGCTTGGCGGTTTTGTCGAAGGCTTCACCGGCCGCATCGTCGAGCGTTTCGCCGAGAAGTTCGTACTGCCCAACGCCGGTAACGCGCATCAATTGGCTATGGCCGCCCGAGACAAGCAGGGCGATGAACGGAAATGTTGGCGGTCGACGTGAAAGGAGTGGAGACAACAGGTGGCCTTCCAAGTGATGGAGAGGAATCGTCGGCACCCCCAGGGCCATGGCCAATCCTTCGGCAAACGCTGCGCCAACCAGCAGCGCTCCAGCGAGTCCTGGGCCTTGGGTGTAGGCGACCGCATCGATCATTTCCAATGAGCAGCCGCTTTCGGACAGCGCCTTGCGCAACAAAGGGACGGTCCGACGGATATGATCGCGCGAAGCCAGCTCCGGGACAACGCCACCGTATTCCTGGTGCATCGCGATCTGGGAATGCAGCGCGTGAGTCAGCAAGCGGCCGCCCGCTTCGGTGTCGTAAAGGGCGACGCCCGTTTCATCGCAGGAGGATTCGATTCCGAGGATCAGCATGGCCGCGATTTTACCCGACGAACGCGTGTTGCGAAAAAAAGCGGGGAAACCTCTTGGTTTTTGTCGAAGGGTTTGTTTATAATGCTCGGCTCAATTGTTGTCCGTCGAATCTTGAATTTAGGATAGAGTTAATGCCTGCCATTCGCGTTAAGGAAAATGAGCCGTTCGAAGTAGCTATTCGCCGTTTCAAGCGTACCGTCGAAAAGACCGGTCTGCTGACCGAGTTGCGTGCCCGTGAGTTCTACGAAAAGCCTACTGCCGAGCGCAAGCGCAAGCTGGCCGCTGCGGTCAAGCGCCATCACAAGCGCATGCGCAGCCAGACCCTGCCGCCCAAGCTTTACTGAAATCGGATTGCAGATCGCTGATTAGCCGCCTGTCTGAAGATGGGCGGCTTTTCGCGTTTGTAGGTGGTGATTATTGTTGGCGCGCGGAGTGTTTCCGATCGCGCATGAACTAATCGAGGAGATTCCTGATGACCCTGAAAGAGCGCATCAATGAAGACATGAAGGCCGCCATGCGGGCCAGGGATCCGGAAAAGCTGTCGGCCATCCGCCTCTTGCTGGCAGCCATCAAGCAAAGGGAAGTAGACGAGCGCATCCAGCTTGATGACGCGGCGGTGATTTCTGTCATCGACAAGATGCTCAAGCAGCGCAAGGATTCGATTACGCAGTACGAGGCGGCCGGTCGTCAGGACCTGGTCGATGCGGAACGATTCGAGGCAGAGGTGCTGCAGAGCTACATGCCCGCGGGACTGTCCGGTGAGGAAATTGCAGCCGCGGTTGCTGCGGCGGTAGCCGAGACAGGGGCTGCCGGGCCCGGCGACATGGGCAAGGTGATGGGCGTGCTCAAGCCGAAGCTGGCCGGTCGCGCCGATATGACTGAAGTGTCAAAGCTGGTGAAGGCAGCTTTGGCCAAGTGAAATGTGAAACATGAAACGTGTTATGTGGAACGCGTTCCACGGTTGATGCGCGTTTCTTTCGTTTCATTGTTCACGTTTCACCGTTTGCTCAAGAAGTGATTCCAGAGTCCTTTATCCAGGAGTTACTGCATCGGGTTGATATCGTTGACCTGATCGATGCTCATGTGCCTTTGCGCAAGGCGGGTGCCAACTATGCTGCCTGCTGCCCCTTTCACAACGAGAAAACCCCGTCGTTTACCGTCAGTCCGACCAAGCAGTTCTACCATTGCTTCGGCTGCGGGGCGCATGGAACGGCCATCGGCTTTCTCATGGAATAC
>CAZCJW010000234.1:0-4619 GCA_964499185.1 uncultured Propionivibrio sp.
ACGTTGTTGGGTCCGATTGTCGGAGCGGTTATCGTTGGGGTGCTTCCCGAATTGCTGGCGCATTTCGAGGACCTCCGCTTGCTGATATTCGGCGTACTGCTTCTGGTGGTGCTCTGGTCGGCGCCCAACGGCGTGGTCGGCTTGCTGAACCACCTTCGATCCTTGCTCATGCATCGCTTCTCCGGCAAAACGCAGGTCCCGGAATATGCGGTTCCGGTGCCGGATATCGAAAGACGCGTGCGTCGGCCGCTACGGGCGGATTCCCTGAGCATGAAGTTCGGCGGCGTGTGGGCGGTAAAGGCATTGAGTTTCACGGTGAATCCTGCGTCGATCACGAGCCTGATCGGGCCGAATGGAGCCGGCAAAAGCACCGTGATCAACATGCTTGGCGGGTTCTACACCCCGACGGAAGGACGTGTATTCATTGGTGACGATGCGTTGCACGGGAAAACGGCTTTTGCCATTGCGCGTGCGGGAATCGCACGAACCTATCAGACGTCTCAACTTTTTGGCAGCCTGAGTGTTCTGGATAACGTTGCACTGGCGTTGCCGCGCGGTGACCTCGGCGCGTTGCTCAGCGATCATCAGATCCGTTCCCAGAAAGCCCGTTGGCGTGCCGCCCGATTGTTGCGATGGTGTGGCTTCGAAGGGCGCTTGCAGCAACCGGCGAGCGGGCTGGCGCATGTCGATCGGCGATTGGTCGAAATTGCGCGCGGGATGGCCACTGATCCTGACGTCCTGCTGCTAGATGAGCCGGCGGCAGGTCTGTCACGTGAGGACAAAGCGCGATTGGCACTGCTGCTGAGGCGCATTGCCGATGCCGGTATCGGCGTCGTGCTGGTCGAGCACGACATGGCACTCGTCATGGAGATTTCCGATCAGGTGGTGGTGATCGACGCCGGAACTTATCTGGCCAGCGGAAGCGCTGCAGAGGTTCAGAACAATCCTGCGGTGAAGAAAGCGTACCTTGGCGAATCCGGTCTGGCCGATCTCGGGGTGGATGGTCCGAAAAGATCCGCTGGCGTGACGTCCGAAATCTTGGGGGTGGGTCGATTGACCACCGGGTATGGAGCGGAACCGGTGCTTCACGCGGTTGATTTGTCGGTGATCGGCGGTCATACGGTGGCGCTTCTTGGCGCGAATGGCGCGGGAAAAACCACCTTGATGCGCAGCCTGATGGGCTTGCACCGCCCGGTGCAAGGGAGCATTCATTTGGGCGGGACCGAGATTTCGGCCAAATCCACGGAGGAGATCGTCAGCATGGGATTGGTGCTGGTTCCGGAGGGACGCCAAGTCTTCCCCGAACTCAGCGTGCTCGACAACATCCGTCTGGGGGCTTTCCTGAAGCCGGAAGCACGGGATGCGCGCATGGAAGAGATGCTGGTGCGATTCCCGCGGTTGAGGGAACGCCTGTATCAGCGTGCCGGGCTGCTCTCCGGGGGCGAGCAGCAAATGCTGGCCATTGCCCGTGCGCTGATGGCCAGACCGTCGGTGCTGATCCTTGATGAACCTTCATTGGGGCTGGCTCCCAAGGTTATCGAGGAATTGTTCCGCGCGCTTCGGCAGCTGCGGGATGACGGCATGACACTGGTGATCGTTGATCAGATGGCGGCGCTTGCGCTGGCTTTGTCCGACGAGGCGTATGTCTTCGAAAATGGCCGCGTGGTGGCTCAGGGCCCTTCAAGTCAGATGGCCTCCGATCCGGCGCTGGCAAGAGCCTATCTCGGGGCACATTGATAGTGCCGTGCTTGAATCAACAGGGCCGTGAAGCGTTACGGGGCAACTCCCCAAACGCTGCATGACACGGATTTTTCGGTGCTTGTCGCCATACTAATGAGTCGAGGGTGAAATGGTAATTCCTGATTTAACTCAACTGGCTATGTTCGCCGTGGCGCTGGCTATTACCGGTTGCCTTTCCGGATTCCTGGCCGGGCTGTTAGGTGTCGGCGGCGGCATTATCGTAGTGCCGATGCTCTATCTCCTGTTCCCCGCGCTCGGGGTGGCAGAAGAGGTACGCATGCATCTGGCGGTTGGCACTTCCCTGGCCACGATCATTCCGACCGCCATTACCTCGGCGCGGTCTCATCATGGCAAGGGGTCGCTCGACATGGGGTTGCTGCAAAAGCTGGGGCCGGCCATCGTCATCGGCGTGGTCGCAGGAAGCATATTTGGCGGCAAGACCTCGGGCCAGACGTTGATCGTGATCTTTGCCACGCTGGCCCTGCTGGTCGCTTTTTACATGGCATTTCGGCGTGACAACTGGATACTAAGCAAGGATTTGACACAAACCAGACTGCTGAGCACGCCAGTCGGGGTTTTCATCGGCTGGTTCTCGGTACTGATGGGTATCGGCGGAGGGACATTGTCCGTTCCGTTGTTGAGTTTCTTCGGCATTGAAATGCGGCGGGCCGTCGGAACGGCGTCGGCGATCGGAATTCTGATCGGGGTTCCGGGGATGATCGGGTTCATTGCCAGCGGCTGGGGGAATCCGCTCTTGCCCCCGCTTAGCCTTGGTTATTGCAGCGTGATCGGATTTGCTCTCATCGTACCCAGTTCAATGTTGATGGTGCCGCGAGGGGTCCGTGTGGCGCACGCCATTCATCCTCCCGTGCTCAGGAAAATATTCGCTTTCTTCCTGCTGATGACGTCCATCAAAATGTTCTTCAGCGCGTTCGGAAGTTGAGATGCTTCATTCCTTGACGTGCCGCGGCGGCATGGTTACCGCGCCGCATCACCTTGCCGCGCAGGCCGGCGCCGCGATTCTGCGCGAAGGAGGAAATGCCGTGGAGGCCATCGTGGCCGCCGCAGCAACCATTGCGGTGGTGTATCCGCACATGAACGGAATCGGTGGCGACGGATTCTGGCTGATTTCTGAACCCGGAAGCGACCCGGTGGCCGTCAGGGCGTGCGGAGCCTCGGCGGCGTTGGCAACGCCAGAGTATTACGCAGAACATGGCGATATCGCTGTTCCGACGCGGGGGCCACGCGCTGCGCTGACGGTCGCAGGCGCGGTTGGCGGTTGGATCACGGCACTGGAGCAGGCGCTTCGCTGGGGCCGCGCTTTGCCTCTTGATCGTCTGCTTGAGGAGGCCATTCATCATGCGCGTGAAGGAGCCTTCATCACTCGCTCCCAAGCGGAGCTGACGCGTGAAAAATGGCCCGAGTTGTGCTCGGTACCGGGTTTTGCCGAGACGTTCGCTCCTCACGGACCGCCTTCCCTCGGCTTTCTCTTGCAGCAACCTCGTCTGTCGGTCACCCTCGATCAACTTGCACGGGCCGGGCTTGACGATTTTTATCGAGGCGATCTGGCACGCAGCATGGCGGCTGATCTCGCGGATACAGGCAGTCCGTTGAGATTGAACGATCTCGAGAATTATCGCGCTTCAATAGTGTCCCCTTTGTCGGTGGATTTGTCGGTTGGGCGTGTCTATAACCATCCACCGCCAACACAAGGCGTCAGCTCACTCGCGATTCTCGGTATCTTTGACAGGCTGGGTGTCGCCAAGGGCGACTCTTTTGCGCATGTCCATGGGCTGGTTGAAGCAACCAAGCGGGCTTTTCGCTGGCGCAACGCCCATGTTGCCGATCCCGGGCGTATGAACGCCGATCCACGCTCATTCTTGTCCACCGCATCGCTCGATCAGGAGTCGCGTCGACTTGACGGAAGATCAGCAGCACCCTGGCCGGAACCGATGGTGCACGGGGATACCGTCTGGATGGGGGCGGCCGACCGGAAGGGTCGGGTTGTGAGCTATATCCAGAGCATTTACTGGGAATTCGGGAGTGGAGTGGTGCTCAAGCGGAGTGGTGTCCATTGGCAAAACCGCGGCGCGAGCTTTACTTTGCAAAAGGGAGTGAATGTTTTGCGACCGGCAACGTTGCCTTTCCATACGCTGAATCCGGCCTTGGCCAAGCTGAACGATGGCAGGACTCTGGCCTACGGAACCATGGGAGGGGAAGGGCAACCCCAGACGCAGGCGGCATTTTTCACGCGCCACGCCTTGTTCGGGCAAAACATGCAGGAAGCCATTACAGCACCGCGCTGGCTGCTGGGACGGACCTGGGGAGAAAACTCGACCAACCTGAAACTCGAGTCCCGCTTTGCTCCTGAATTGATCGGACGCTTAAGAGCAGCAGGACATGATTTGCAGATCGTAGGGGCGTTCGAGGACATGATGGGTCATGCGGGGGCGATCGCTGTTTCGCCCAATGGGATGATCGAGGGCGCTACCGATCCGAGAGCCGATGGTGCCTGTTCGGGGCTATAAGACTCAGGCGGGTTCCAATGAGTGAATGAGTTCGAGAAATCTGTCCTGCGCCGGACTCGTGTGCCGGTCGCGGTGGATGATGCTGCCCCAGGCGGAGAGCCTGTGCGTGAAGGCGTAGGGAATGATGCTGAGCGATCCGTTTTCCTCGTACTGGACAGCAATGGAGCGGGGCGCGACGGCGAGCATGTCGCCGCGCCTGAGCAGGGTCGAGGTGAACAGCAGGGATGAGGTTTCGATGAAGCCGGTCGGCATGGCCGCGTGATGGCTGACGAATTCCTGCTCGATGACTTCGCGCGAGGGGCTGCCCTGGGGCTGCAGGATCCACGGGTATTCCATCAGGGATTCGAAAGG
>CAZCJW010000235.1:0-4618 GCA_964499185.1 uncultured Propionivibrio sp.
CCGGCATCACGCCGGAGATGATCCGCGTGTCGACCCTGACCGCGATGGCCGAACTGATCCTCTCCGGTTGCACCACTTCCAGTGACCACCTGTATCTCTACCCGAACGGTTCGCGCCTCGACGACTCGATCGAGGCCGCCGCGACCATCGGCATGCGCTTCCACGCCGCACGCGGCAGCATGAGCGTGGGCGAGAGCCAGGGCGGCCTGCCTCCCGACCGTCTGGTGGAAAATGAAGACGCGATCCTCAAGGATACGCAGCGCCTGATCGAGACCTGGCACAACCCCGCACGACACGCCATGCTGCGCATCGTCGTCGCCCCCTGCTCCCCGTTCTCGGTCAGCCGTGACCTGATGCGCGAAGCGGCCGAACTGGCGCGCACCTTCAACGTGTCGCTGCATACCCACCTCGCCGAGAACGACAACGACATCGCCTACAGCCGCGAAAAATTCGGCATGACGCCGGCCGAATACGCTGAATCGCTCGGCTGGGTTGGCCCGGACGTGTGGCACGCGCACTGCGTCAAGCTCGACGCGGCGGGGATCGATCTCTTCGCCCGCACCGGCACCGGTGTCGCCCACTGCCCGGGATCGAACATGCGCCTCGCCTCCGGCATCGCCCCGATCCCGGCCATGCGCACAGCGGGCGTGCCGGTCGGCGTCGCCGTCGACGGCAGTGCCTCGAATGACTCCGGTCACCTGTTTGGTGAGACGCGCCAAGCCATGTTGCTCGCCCGCGTCGGCCACGGTCCGGCAGCGATGAGCGCGCGGCAGGCCTTGGAACTCGCCACGCTCGGCGGCGCAAAAGTGCTCGGCCGCGACGACATCGGGGCGCTGGCCGCCGGCATGAGCGCCGACGTCGTCGCCTTCCCGATCGGCGGCCTCGACCTCGCCGGGGCCGCCGTGCACGACCCCGTTGCTTCGCTGCTGTTCTGTACACCTCCAAACGTCCGCCATTCAGTAATCAACGGGAAAGTGGTGGTCAGCGACGGAAACCTGCTACCCGTCGAGCTGCCCGCGCTAGTTGAGCGGCATAACCGGCTGGCACGCGACCTGGTCACGCACGGTTGAGGTAAAATGGCCGCCTTTTTTGGGGCAGCCTTGGCAGGACAAACCGCAGAGCCGATGTGATGTTGACGTCGCCCCGCTTGTAGCCCCATTTTCAGCCCCGTTCCCGTTCGACCCACATTCCAATCCAGCCACCTCATTTATTCGGTCGCACCGGGCGGTTCGACCACAAGGTATTCCATGACTTACACCGAGGCTTCTCCCCAAACGCTTCCCAACCGCTGGTTTATCTGCCTGATGAGCGTCGCCCTGCAGATCTGTCTCGGCACCGCCTATGCCTGGTCCTATTTCCAGAAACCGCTCGGTGACGCATTCGGTTGGTCCAACAGCATGACCGCCTGGGCGTTTTCCCTGGCGATCTGTTCTCTGGGTATCGCTGCCGCCTGGGGCGGCACGAAGCTGGCCCGTGTCGGTCCGACCCGATTGGCCATGTCCGGCGGCGTGCTCTTCGGTCTCGGTTATCTGCTTGGCGCACTGGCCTTGTCGCTGAAGTCCCCGGTCCTGCTGTTCATCGGCTACGGCGTGGTCGGAGGCTGCGGGCTCGGACTCTGTTACGTCACTCCCGTGGCAACGGTGGCCAAATGGTTTCCCGACAAGAAAGGCTTGTCAACGGGGCTCGTGATCATGGGCTTTGGCCTCGGCGCACTGGCGATGTCCAAGCTATTTGCGCCGCTGCTGTATGACCACTTCAAATCCGGTGTCGAACTCGTCTACACCATCGCCGACGGCAAACCGGCGCTGCAGAATCCCGAGGCTCTGCAGGCGATTCTCGCCAAGCTGTTTGCCGCACTCGGCGTCATCTTCCTGATCCTCACCGTGCCGTTGGGCTGGTTCTTGCGCAATCCACCCGAGGGCTACGTCCCCGCTGGGTGGGCCCCGCCGCGCTCGGAAGCGAACCCCAAGGCACAGGCCATCACGCCGTTGAATGCCAAGGACTGTATTCTTTCGGGTCGATTCTTCCTGATGTGGCTGGTGTTCTTCTGCAACATCACGGCCGGCATCGCCATCATCGGATTCCAGTCGCCACTGTTTCAGGATCTGTGGCGCAAGATCGACGGCTCGCTCGACATGAAAACCCTCGCGGCCTACGGCGCGACCCTGATCGCCGTCACCTCGCTGTTCAACGGTATCGGACGCTTTTTCTGGGGCTGGCTTTCAGACAGGATGGGGCGAACCAGAACATTCTCGATCATGCTCGGCAGCCAGATTCTCGTTTTCGTCGCACTCGCCAACACGGCCAATCCCTGGACTTTCGCCATGCTGTTCTGCTACATCCTGCTCTGCTATGGCGGCGGATTCGGCACCATGCCCAGCTTCATCCTCGACGTGTTCGGTGCCAAGCTGATGCCGGTCGTGTACGGCATGATCCTGACCGCTTGGTCGGCGGGAGGAATCGTGGGACCGCAGATGGTCGGCATCATCACCGACAACTGGCCACAAGACGCCGGCTACTACAGCTTCCTTGCCAGCACGGCCTTCGTTTCCATCGGTTTCCTCGCAACCTTCCTGCTCAGCAACGAACGCTTCGAGAAAGCCTGAGGGCGGCTGAACGCCGGCAGGCAGATCGTCGTCAGTACCGCGCGTTCCCCGGCGTGCGCGGGAACGGAATGACGTCGCGCACGTTGGCCAGACCGGTGATGTACGAGATGGTGCGCTCGAATCCGAGGCCAAAGCCCGCGTGCGGGACAGTGCCATAGCGGCGCAGGTCACGGTACCAACTGTAGTGCGCCGGATCGAGGCCGATTTCGAGCATGCGCTTGTCCAGCACATCGAGGCGTTCCTCGCGTTGCGAGCCGCCAATGATCTCGCCGATGCCGGGCGCCAGAACATCCATCGCGGCGACGGTCTTGCCATCATCGTTGAGGCGCATATAGAAAGCCTTGATCTCCTTCGGGTAGTTCATCAGCACCAGCGGACCCTTGACGTGCTTTTCGGCGAGATAGCGTTCGTGCTCGCTCTGCAGGTCAGTGCCCCACTTGACCGGGTAATCGAACTTCTCCTTGGCCGATTCGAGGATCTTGATCGCCTCCGTATAATCCATGCGCACGAAGTTGCTGTCGATCATGCCGCGCAACTTGGCGATCACGCCCTTCTCGATGCGCTCGTCGAAGAATTCCATATCGTCGGCGCGCTCGTCGAGCACGGCCTGAAAGACGTACTTGAGCATCGCTTCGGCCAGCGTGGCGTCGTCAGCGAGGTCGGCAAACGCAATTTCCGGTTCGATCATCCAGAACTCGGCAAGGTGCCGGCTGGTGTTCGAATTCTCGGCGCGGAAAGTCGGCCCGAAGGTGTAGACCTTGGACAACGCCATGCAATACGTCTCGACATTCAACTGGCCGGAAACGGTCAGGAAGGCTTCGCGCCCGAAGAAATCCTTGGAGAAATCGACCTTGCCCTGCTCGGTGCGCGGCAGGTTCATCATGTCCAGCGTCGACACGCGGAACAATTCGCCGGCACCTTCGGCGTCCGACGCGGTGATGATCGGCGTATTGACCCAGAAAAACCCTTGTTCGTCAAAAAAGCGGTGGATGGCCTGGGCGATGGTGTGGCGCACGCGCGTAACTGCGCCCATCACGTTGGTACGCGAGCGCAGATGGGCGACCTCGCGCAGATACTCCATGGTGTGCGGCTTGGGCTGGATCGGATACGTATCGGGGTCGTCGACCCAGCCGACGACCTTGACTTCGCTCGCCTGCATCTCGAACGGCTGCCCTTTTGCCGGCGAGGGAACGATGACTCCGGTGGCCTCAACCGAGCATCCGGCTGTCAGGTGCGCAATCTCGCTGGCATAGTTCGGCAACGTGCTGGGGGCAACAATCTGGACCGGGTGGAAGCATGAACCGTCGGACAGGTTGACGAACGAGATTCCGGCCTTGGAATCGCGGCGCGTTCGCACCCATCCCTTGACGGTGACCGGTTGATCGGCGGGAGCCTGGCCCCCAAGAATCTGCTTTACGCTGGCTGTCGTCATGATGCCCCCGAAAATGTTTGTTTTCCCTATCCCTGCGCGCTTCACCGCTCTTTCAGCGGTTTTTCTTGAGCGGCGGAACGAACTTGTAGTCGATGTCCCACGGGAAATAAATCCACTTGTCCTGGCTGAACTCCTTGACGCACAGATCGACGATCTCGCGCCCCATCGGCTTGGCGTAGAGCGTGGCGAAGTAGGCCTTGGGCAGCAGCTTGCGAATGACGCGGGCCGTGTTACCGGTATCGACCAGATCGTCGATCAAAAGGTAGCCCTCGCCATCGTGGTCGACTCCCTTGAGAACCTTCACGTCGCTACGCTTGATCTGCGCCCCCTCGCCATCTTCACTCGCTTCCTCGTAGCTTGAAGCACAAATCGTGTCCAGAATTCGGATTTCCAGCTCGCGCGCCACCAGCGCCGCGGGAATCATGCCGCCGCGCGCGATGGCGATGATGCCCTTGAACGGCCCCTTTTCCATCAGGGCGTGGCACAGCACGCGGGTGTCCCGGTGCAATTCGGGCCAGGAGATCACGATGTCGTCCCGGTACGGGCTGATGAACGAAGATTCCATGCCGAATTCCTTGCG
>CAZCJW010000236.1:0-4613 GCA_964499185.1 uncultured Propionivibrio sp.
TCGGCACGCCGAGCAGCACCGCCGCCGGCACCGCCCACCACGCGTCCTTGCCCATAAACGAGGCCATGAAATCTTCCGGAACGTAACCGTGGATGCCGGCGCCAAGCGCGATCCCGGCCAGGATGTACGGCCACACCTTGCCGACGATCTGCCTGACGTGACTCCAGCCGGCCTCGAAACGCTCGACCCAGGTCAAATCCAGCCCGATCGTCGAATCGACATGACCCGCCTGGATCTTCTGCACCCACTCCTCCAGATGACGCTCCATCTTCAGCTTGCCAATCACGAAGCCGGCGACGATCGCCACCAGCAAGCCCATTCCGAGATACAGCGCCGCCACTTTCCAGCCAAACAGCCCGAACAGCAACACCAGCGCCACCTCATTGACCATCGGAGCGGCGATCAGGAAGGAGAAGGTCACGCCGAGCGGCACGCCGGCCGAGAGAAAACCGATGAACAGGGGCACCGCCGAGCACGAGCAGAATGGGGTAACGATGCCGAGCGTAGCCGCCAGCGCGTTGCCGACGCCGACCCGCTTGCCCGAGAGGAGCGCACGCGTGCGTTCCGGCGCGAAGAAGGTTTGAACGATGCCCATGACGAAGACGATGCCGGCGAGCAGCAACAACACCTTGGGCGTGTCGTAGACAAAGAAATGCACCGCCTCGCCGAAATGAGTAGTGCGGGTTAGTCCGAGGGCAGAGATGACGGCATCGGCGAAGGCGGTCAGGTTACTGTAGGCGAAAACCCAGGCGATCGCAGCGACGGCGATGCCAGCCAGCCAGCGGCCGGGCGAGGGAGAAGGAAGAACATGCGGATCGGAAGACACTGAACAACTCCCATCAGTAAATGGTGACGCTATCTTGCAGACGACAAAACCCTGGAAAAGTCACCCCCGCCTGCCGGGTCCCTAATGTAACGCGTCAGCCGGACATCCACCGTCACCGACAGCGACTGCAAGGCAGCCACCCTGGACTTGCCCTCGGTGCTGGCGCGGAAAAGGTGGGGCGTCATGGCCAGAAGATCGGCGACCTGCGCCTGACCGTTGATCTCGACCCGGTAGTGCACCGTCTCGCATGACAGCAGCGAGAAGCCGGTTGGCACGGATGTTTCGACCGCGCGCTCCGATTTCAGGACGGGGTAGATGATCTCGCGCAGTTCACGCAGATGCTCCGGTCCGGCGTCGATCTGTACGAGTTGGCCTTGTGCCGCGAGCACACGGGCGAATTCGGCATAGACAGGAAAACCGAACATGCACAGGATGCGATCCAGCGTGCCCGAAAGCACCGGAAGATTGGCATTGCTGCCGACGATCCACGCCATCCGCTTATCCTGTTTGGCGGCAGAGACAATCGCCCATTTGGAGATATCCAGACCGATCAGCGCCAGACGCCTGGCATCGTTGGCGGCAGCAAGCTGGCGCAGATAGTAGCCCTCTCCGCAGCCGGCATCGAGGCAACGGATCGTTGCGCCAGGGGGCGTATCCGCCAGGATGGCACGTCCTGCCGCTTCTGCAATCGGCCGGTAATGACCGGCATCGAGGAAGCGCCGGCGGGAAGCCACCATCTCCTTGCTGTCGCCCGGGTCGCGCGAGCGTTTGTTCTGGACCGGCAACAAATGGGTGTAGCCCTGGCTGGCGATGTCAAAACTATGGCCATTGGCGCACCACCATGCGGTGCCATCGCTGTGCATCGGATTCCCGTCCAATGGACAGGCCAGCGCGTTGAACGGTGTGATGATCATCGATGCGTACCTTGGCGAGCCCGTTCTTCTTGCCGATCCGGTCGGACCTCCTCATACCGGAAACACGTTGTCAGATGATCATTGACCATCCCGGCCGCCTGCATGAAGGCATAGCAGATCGTCGACCCGACAAACTTGAAGCCGGCGTGCCCCAACGCCTTGCTCATCGCATCCGACTGCGGACTCCTGGCGGGCACCTCGGACAGCGAGCGCCAGCCATTCTGGATCGGTTCGCCGCCCACGAACTGCCAGAGGAAATCGCTGAAGCTCTGTCCGCTGGCGGTCAGCTGAAGGAAGGACCGGGCGTTCTGGATCGTCGCGGCCACCTTGGCCCGATTGCGGACGATCCCCGGATCGGCCAACAGTGAGGCCACCTTGGCATCGTCGTATCGTGCGATCAAGTCCGGCCGGAATCCGTCGAAGACCTGGCGATAACGATCGCGTTTCTTGAGGATCGTGGCCCAGGACAGTCCCGCCTGAGCTCCTTCCAGGATCAGAAGTTCGAACAACGCCCTGTCGTCGCGGAGCGGCACGCCCCACTCTTCATCATGATACTGACGATACAGATCGAAGCCTTCACACCAGGGGCAGCGTTCCATGGGATTCGTCACGTCGGAAAACATTGCAGTCTATCGCCGATCGACGCGGGCATCGCACGAACGGGCCAAGTGTTTCGCCAGGCATTTCGCGCTGGCCGGACACAGGCCGCGAAACTGCGCGTGCCCGGCAATGGTGGCAGGCACAGCGTCGCGCGGCACGTCTTCGTAGCCGCGTTTCCTGAAATACTCGGCCGCCGTCGTGGTCAGCAGGTAGGCCGTTTCCACGCCTCGCCGGCGCGCTCCGGCCTCGCACCAGTCGACCAAGCGCGCCGCGAGGCCGCCGCCGCGCTGATCCTCCGCGACGGCCAGTGAACGTAACAAACCGACAATATCGAACGCTTCGAGCCCCGCCACGCCAACGATATTTCCCTCCGTCTCGGCAACACAGAATGATGCAAGCATGGCTTTCGTCACATCGCCGATCGGCAGGCCGCAGGCGTCGAGCAATGCGACAACGGACGGCAGATCGTCCGGCCGCGCCGGACGGAGTTCAATTAACGCCGCGCTCATACCAGCCCTTGCTCGAATTGACCACTTTGACCACTAGCAGCATCACCGGCACCTCGATCAGCACGCCGACCACCGTGGCCAAGGCCGCGCCGGACTCGAATCCGAACAGGCTGATCGCCGCCGCGACGGCCAGTTCGAAGAAGTTGGACGCGCCGATCAGTGCCGACGGGCAGGCCACTGCATGCTTCTCGCCTACCTTTCTGTTCAGCCAGTAGGCCAGCGACGAGTTGAAGAACACCTGGATCAGGATCGGCACCGCCAGCAGTGCGATGATCAGCGGCTGCTCGATGATGGCCTTGCCCTGGAAGGCGAAGAGCAGCACCAGCGTGACCAGCAGCGCGGTGATCGACCACGGACCGATCTTCTCCATCGCCGCGTCGAACGCCGCCTGGCCGCCCTTGAGCAGATGCTTGCGCAACAGTTGGGCGAGAATCACGGGAATGACGATGTACAACACCACCGAGGTGAACAAGGTATCCCACGGCACGGTGATCGCCGAAATGCCGAGCAGGAAGCCGACCAGCGGCGCGAAAGCGAAGATCATGATGGTGTCGTTCAAGGCCACCTGTGACAGCGTGAATAGCGGGTCGCCGTTGGTCAGCCGGCTCCACACGAAGACCATCGCCGTACACGGCGCCGCCGCCAGCAGGATCAACCCGGCGATGTAGCTGTCGAGCTGTTCGGCCGGCAGGTACGGCGCGAAGATCTGGCGAATGAACAGCCAGCCGAGAAAGGCCATCGAAAACGGCTTGACCAGCCAGTTGATGAACAATGTGACGCCAATGCCTCGCACGTGCTGACGCACCTCATGCAGCGCGCCGAAATCGACCTTGACCAGCATCGGGATGATCATCACCCAGATCAACAAGCCAACCGGCAGGTTAACCTGCGCGTACTCCATGCGACCGATCGCCTGAAACACCCGGGGCAGCGCCTGGCCGAGCACGACACCGGCGATGATGCACAGGAATACCCACACGGTCAGGTAACGCTCGAAGATGCTCAGCGGCGTGCCCGCCGCAACCTTGGCCGTCACTTCACACTGCGCGCTCATTGCTCTGCTGCCCCCACGGCCTCATGAATCAAACGCGCTGCCGTGACCACGTCCGCACGCGACATCGCTTCGAGATCGAGCGCCAGGAACGCCTTGATGCGCTTTTCCAGCGATTGATAGGCCCGCTCGAAGGCTTCGCGCCGCGCTTCCATCGGCTCCACATGCGCCGGATCGTCAATACCCCAATGCGCCGTCGTCGGATGCCCCGGCCAGATCGGGCACGTCTCGCCCGCAGCGCTGGCACAGACGGTGAAGATATAGTCGATGTGCGGCGCACCCGGCGCGGCGAACTCATCCCACGACTTGCTGCGCACGTCCGCCGGTAGCGGCACACCGTGCTTCTCCAGTGTTTCCAGCGCCACCGGATTGACCAGCCCCGACGGCTTGCTGCCGGCGGAGAACGCCTTCACGCGCCCGCGGCCAAGATGATTGAACAGCGCTTCGCCGAGAATCGAGCGGGCGGAATTGCCAGTGCATAACACCAGCACGTTGAATGGTTGTTTCGCGGTCACGGAGTCTCCTCGTCAGGCAGGCAACGCGAGAGCTGGCCCTTGCAGCAGTCTTCGGTCAGGAACGCGGCTAGCGCGCGGATGGCCGGCATCGCCGCGCGATAGCGCACGAAACGCCCCTCCTGCGTCGCCACCACCAGCCCGGCCTGCGCCAGCGTCTTGAGATGGAAGGAAAGCGTCGGCGCCGGCATGTCCAGTGCC
>CAZCJW010000237.1:0-4575 GCA_964499185.1 uncultured Propionivibrio sp.
ACAATGGCAATGTGTCGTTTGTCTCTGAACACGGGCGCCCGTACGAACTCGCGCCAGCGTACGATATGACGCCGATGGCCTTCGCCCCTACTCGCGCGGGCGGATTGCCCGATACGCTCGCCGAAGCGAATCTTCATGCCAGCGTTGCCAACGAAACATGGCGGCGTGCCGAGGTGCTGGCAAGAGCCTTTCTCCACCGACTGCAAATTACGCCGGGCTTCAGTCAGCGGTTCCAGCCCTGTCTGGCAGCACTGGAACGCCACTTGGCGGTTGCCCAGACCCGAATCGAGCGGATGGGTTGATTGCGATCGCGCTTTCATCTACGTCATGCGTCTGACTTGTGCGCCGTCTGGTTACGAATAGTCGACGATGCCACGTCGCATTGTGCCGCCATCGTCACAAAATCAGCTCACAAAGTGTGTCCCGAAAAATTCTCTGGATAGAGCCCGATCCGATGCGCGTGCCGTTCGATGATCAGTGCGACTGATTGCCCGGACAATTGTTGCGAAGATGCCTTGCCGCTAACGACTTTTTAATGGCAGATGTTTGCCGGTTGGTTCGACTTGCCTGATAATTTCCGTAGCGGCGATTTTTCTTGCGCAACATTCTCGATACGGCTCAAGAAAGCTGAAGAATTGCGTGTACTTAAGCGCGTCTTTCGTTAAAAATGAAGTGTCTGAATCTCGGTATTTATGGGCTATTAGACGCATTACTACAGATTCAGATTCGATCAGGCGTATTCATGCATATAGAGGCAACGGCCGGGACTCTGGCGACGCACCAGTTGAGTCGATACGCAAGGGAGTTACGTTGTGCGGCCACTTGATGAAAAGAACAATGAGATTGCGCAACTCGCTGTAGACACGCTGGCTGAGAACAAGCAATTTGTCAGAGCAGTGACCAGTTATGCAGACAACCATGAAATCCTGGCCCGCGAAGACATCTATTCCCAAAACGGTATCAAACTCATTCCAAATGGGACGCGTATCTCGAAGAAATTCTACGATCGCTTAGTCGCACACAAGTTGCTCAAGCCAATCGAACAGTCGCTCGCTATTTCAGATGCACTTGATGCGAGAAGGCTGGTTGAATTAACGCACGCAGAGGCGCACCGGGTGCCCTCGCTGGCTCCGATGCTGGAGAATCGGGATTTGCTCGACAAGATGCATGGGCTTCTTGGAGATATCCAACTTCCCGCTCCTTTGGCGCTGAAACTCTCAGTGATCCGGGTGGATCAACCTGATTTTTTCCAGCATTGCCTGATCACCGCCATGCTTTCCATGGTTTTGGCGCTGCGTGCCAACCTGTCGCGGGAAGAGCTACGCGCATTGGCCTTGGCTAGTATTTTCCATGACCTTGGCGAAACCTGTATTGCTCCGGACATTTTCGCGCCTCAACATAAAATCACCGAGGCTGAGTATCGCCACCTTTATACGCATCCCATCACCGGGTATCTGATGCTGCATGAATTCAGCGAAATCCCGGAGGAAACTGCCATTGCAGTATTGCAGCACCATGAAAGGCTGGATGGCAGTGGCTATCCTTACAGGCTCCCAGGAGAGCAGATTGGCAAAGTTTCTCGCTTCCTGGCTGTCGCAGAGTTTTGCAGCTCGCTTCTTCAGAGGTATGGCGCAGACAAGCGAATCCAGTTGAAGCTGTGGCTCAATCGCAGCCGGTATGACAAGCAGGCGATGGAAGTTCTATTCAAACTTTTTGCGGACACAGATTGTCCTCTCCCGAAATCGCCGAACGAAGCCATATTGATGACTCGACTCACGCGGATTGGGAAGATCTTTGAAGACTGGAGGACTTTGCGGGAGGGCTTTTCTGCCGCTGACGTTGATGCGATCTCCTACTTTATCAAGCGCGTAAACAGCCTGCAGATGCTGCTTCTGGAATTTGGCTTCGACAAAGCGAGAATTGACGAAATTCTTTCGCTTTCGAGTGTCGGAGACCCGGAAATTTGCATGGAAATAAATATCCTGATCGAGGAGTTGGCTCGCGGCTTTAAAGACCTTTACGGCGAGGTCCAACGCAAAATCGCCATTTATGGTTCTACCCTTGAAACATCCGTCCGAGAGAGAGTTCACGACTGGTTGATGCGCGCGTGTTTACTTGCTGACGACAAGGTCCAGTAGGCGCTTTCAACGTCACCAAGGATTTACCGGAAAGCCAAGCAACGCACACAGTGACGATTCGATTCCTGTCGAGGGATTGCGTCCGGTTCGCTACATGAAACCGAAGAAAGCCGCTAAACATGCGGCCTTTTATCGTGTGCAATGCTGTGGGCGAATCTTCTCGACGCGAATCGTGGCTTTCGTGAGTAGGAAAATGAGGAGGTCAGTCCGGCCCGGACAGTGCCCCCGCAAGGAATGGAAAACGATTCGTTCGGAGGGGGCTTGTCACTATCAAGCTTGTTGAAGCCGACGAATAGACCGAGTAGGAAAATGAACGCCACATAAATTACGCAGCCGAGTGCGTAGAGATTCGCCATCGAATACCCACGAGTACGATAGGAGTTACTCACGCTGGCGGAATATACTTGGGTCTCGGCGCGACTTATCGCTGGATCACGGAGCCGTTGGTTGTTAATTACAAGGGGTCTCGCTACCGGGCGAACTCCTCCATGCAGCCAGGTCGTGTGCGTTGCGTCGACGTAGTCCAGCTTGCCGCCGCGATCCGAAGACGTCGCCTGTGCCGTCCCGCACGCCAGCATTCCCACAAGCAGGATCCACGATAGTGCTGTTCCGGTTTTCATGCTTCCCACGCAATGAAGTGTTTGTTGGCAATAAGCAAAATGTGCGCCGAACGGCGTATGTGTCGGAATACATGTCGATATTTTCCGACGTGAGGTACGGGGGCACGAGGTGGATGTAAGATTTTCCGACTTTCCTGCGCGGCGGATAATGCGTTGCCTTGGCATGGGCGGGGCGAGTCCGGCATGACGGCAGCTTTATGCTCCATCGGGCCCAGGCAACAAGAATCGATGAGCGCGTATTCGCGAAGGCGAAGGCTTTGGTTCGGCAATTGCCGAGGGCTTCAATCGGCAATCCGGATCGCGGGAGCTCCGGCCTGCATTTGTCCGATTACCGTCGCGGCGGTAAAGCCCGTCGCGTGAAACCGCTGCAGCACCTCGTCGGCGCTTTCCGGCGCGACGGCGGCGAGCAAACCGCCACTGGTCTGCGCGTCGGCCATGATGCGGCGCAGCCAGTCCGGAACCTGCTGGTCGAAAGAAACGTCGGCACCGAAGCTGTCCAGGTTACGCGCGATGGCGCCTGGGCCAATGCCTTGTTGCGCGAAGCCGATGGCGGCCGGTAGCAGCGGCAGCTTGCCGGCTTCGACGATTGCCCCGAGTCGCGCGCCGCGACAGAGTTCGAGCAAGTGTCCGAGCAGGCCGAAGCCGGTGACGTCGGTGAGGGCATGGACGTCGTCGCGTGCGGCCAGTTCCTCCCCGACGGCATTGAGTTGCGTGGTGGTGTCGATCAATTGCCGGTAGCCGTCGGCGTCGAGCACGCCTTTCTTCATTGCGCTGCCCAGAATGCCTATGCCGAGGGGCTTGCCGAGGATCAGGACGTCGCCATCGCGTGCCATGCTGTTGCGTTTGACCTGGTCTGGATGCACCAGTCCAAGTGCCACCAGACCGTAGATCGGTTCCGGCGCGTCGATCGAGTGGCCGCCGGCCAGCGGAATCCCGGCGCGGGCGCAGACACTGGCCCCGCCGGCGAGGATCTGCTGGATGGCCTCCATCGGTAGCGTGTTGATGGGCATGCCGACGATCGCCAGCGCCAGGATCGGCTTGCCGCCCATGGCGTAGATGTCGGAGATGGCGTTGGTCGCCGCGATGCGCCCGAAGTCGAACGGGTCGTCGACAATGGGCATGAAGAAATCGGTGGTGGCGACGAGTGCCTGAGTGTCGTTCAGGCGATAGACCGCGGCATCGTCGGCGGTTTCGGTGCCGACCAGCAGGTCTGGGAAACACTGCGTCTGGGGCAGAGCCTTGAGCATGTTGGCGAGTACGGCCGGGGCGATCTTGCAGCCGCAACCGCCACCATGGGACAACTGGGTCAAACGAATACCATTCATGGGAACCCCCTCGTTTAAAATGCGCTGATTATCCGTTGTTTGGCGTCCCATGAAAAACCAGCTAGCCACATTGGCCGACATCGCGCGTTTCGACTGCGTCATCGATGTCCGAACCCCTCTCGAATTTGCCGAAGACCATCTCCCAGGAGCGATCAACGCGCCGGTCCTGACCAACGAGGAGCGGATCGTCATCGGCACCATGTACAAACAAGTCTCACCGTTCGAGGCTACCAAGGTCGGAGCGGCTCTGGTGGCGAAGAATATTGCCCATCACCTGCAGACGCTATTCGCCGAAAAGCCGATCAACTGGAAGCCGCTGATCTATTGCTGGCGCGGCGGCAAGCGTTCCGGGTCGATGACGGCCTGGTTCCGGTTGATTGGCTGGAAGGCGTGTCAGTTGCAAGGGGGGTACAAGGCGTACCGCCATCATGTGCTGGAACGGCTGAGCGTTTTGCCCGGGCGTTTCGACTTTCGCGTATTGGCCGGTCTGAC
>CAZCJW010000238.1:0-4556 GCA_964499185.1 uncultured Propionivibrio sp.
TTCCGGTGTTTGCCTTGTCGATGTGCGCGTCGGTAGCCGCCTTTGCCGCGCAGACTCTGGCGTATATCGCGCTGCCATTCCTGCTGCTCGACGGTTACGGTTACTCGCCTGTCCAAGCCGGGTTGCTGATCACGGCGTGGCCCCTGGCGATCGTGGTCGTTGCGCCGCTCGCGGGGCTATTGATCGGTCGCTACCCGGACGGTTTGCTCGGTGGGGTCGGCTTGAGTTTCCTGTCGGCCGGCCTCGCGCTGCTCGCTGCCCTGGCGGGGCAACCGTCGAATATCGACATCGTGTGGCGTCTGGCGCTCTGCGGCATTGGCTTCGGACTGTTTCAGTCACCCAACAATCACACGATCGTCACAACGGCGCCGCGTCATCGATCCGGTGGCGCCAGCGGCATGCTGGCCACGGCGCGCCTCACCGGGCAGACCCTCGGCGCCGTGATGATGGCCATCATCTTCAGCTTCACCCATGCCCACGATGGCCGCGGCCCCGCCATCGCGCTGATGCTGGCCGCCGTCCTCGCGGGCATGGCGGCCGTTTTCAGCGCGCTCCGTTTGCGGCATCGTGTCGTGTCGGATTGAACCTTAATCCCTCACCACTGAGACACGGGTGCACAGAGAAAAGCGAAGAATCAACTGCTTATCGCTGCCTGGGGACTCATCCAGTGCGTGATCGCCAGTAATGCCATAAGGCTCTGTTCTTCCTCTGTGTTCCCTGTGTCTCTGTGGTTCAACTGAGATTGATAGGTCCGGCGTCAGGCACTTGCCGATTCCGGATACAGGCCCCGCGCCCTCGCAAACAACCGGGTCAGACCAAGGAGTGCGTCGATATGCGGCGTGCTCATGTTGAAGTGCCGTCCAATCTCGTGCGCCGCGCCGACGATGCTGTCCAGTTCGATGGCTTTTCCGGCCTCGACGTCCTGCAGCATTGAGGTCTTGAACGCGCCCAGCTTGCGCGTGATGGCGTGGCGGTCTTCCGGTTCCTGCAGGACGGGGCAGCCGATCTTTCTCCCGATGGCCGCGGCCTCGCGCATCGCCGAGGAGCAAAATTCCGTCACCAGCGGGTCGTTCAGCAGGCGGTCCAGCGTGGCGCCGGTAAGCGCGGATACCGGGTTCATGGTCAGGTTTCCCCACAGCTTGAACCAGATGTCACTGCGGATGCTGTCGGAAAGCCGGATGTCGATGCCGGCGCGTGCCAGCACGCCGGCGATACGTTGCGTACGATCGGAAATGCCTCCGGTCGCATCGCCGAGAATCAGTTCGTTGCCCTGTGCGTGCTTCACCACACCAGGCTCAGGGCAACTGGCGCCAATGTGAACGACGCATCCGAGCGTTTGCTCCGTCGGGAGGCTCACCAAAATACGATCTTCCGGGTCGACGCTCTTGATGGTGAAAGGCGCGAACGGACCATCGACCTGGCAGAACCACCAGGGGATGCCGTTCATGGCCGGGAGTATCACGGTTTCCGGGCCGATCATCGGGCGTAGATGCGGCGCGAGTCCGGGGAGCGATGTTCCTTTTACGGCGATGATGAGCAGATCCTGCTGGCCGAGTTCCGACGGGTTGTCACTGGCGAAAACGGGTGCCTCGATTCGATCTCCGCTTTTCTCAAGTCGCCAGCCGTTCTTGCATAACGCGTCCAGTGTTTCGCCGCGCGCCAGGGCGCAAACCTCGGCCTCTCCGGCGCGTGCCAAACTGGCCCCCAGAAATCCGCCAATCGCCCCGGCCCCTGCAATACCTATTCTCATGAGTTTTCCGTGTTTCGCGTCGAATCATCAGCTGTTCGCTCTGGGCGAGGCACGACTACTTCTGCCGCTTCATCAGTTCCTGTAGTTTCGGGTCTTTCATCATGTCGTTGACGTTGAACCCGCCCGTGTTTGGCAGGATCACGTCGCCGGGCTTCTGGCCTGCCTTGCACGGACCGAGCCAGCGCGCCTGCTGGGTCGTGTTTGATTCGCTCATGCCTTGCAGCGGCGGAGTAAAGCGGGTCTTCATTGTGCCCTTGTAGTTTGAGTCGAACGCTCCTTCGAAAACCCCGTCGGTCGTCGCCGTGGATCCTTCAATCTTGCAGACGGTGTGGATGGTGACCTTGTTGCCGGAAGGCTTGACATCCATCACGCTGCAATCTGGCTTCTGCTTGCCGGCCTGTTGCTGTAGCAGGTTGTCGGTGCTCTGGTCGATGCATTGCTGGATGGCACCCATGTTCGGCATGCCGTCCATCTGCATGGTGATTTCCCACAACCCCGGTTTGCGCTTGGGCATGTCGGCGGCCGCAACCGCACCGGCGGCAAGGCCGAGAATAGTCAGCGAGAGTGTGGGAAGTAATGAAAGGCAGCGGTTCTTCATGATGGTTTCTCGTGTGGTGACAGACAAATTATGTCGCCATGATAATCCTGCGTGACTACTTGCGGAGCAGCTTCTGCAACGAGTCGCCGATACCCTTGGCCGAACCGCTGCCGACGCCTCCCACACCCTTGGCCAGCGATTCGAGGCTGACGCCGAGCGAGCTGGCCAGCGACGAAGCAAGACGCGTGGCCATTTGTTCGTTGAGCGAGAATTTCGGGTCGTTGATGTCACCTTCGAGAACGAATTTGACGGATATGCGGCCTTTCTTGTCCTTCATCATGCCGACCGTGGCGTTGCGCGGGAGGCCCATGAAGGTGCCCGATGACGACGCGAGTTCCAGGTCGGCCAGCGTCAAGGTGCCCGGAGCGCGGAGTTTACCTTTCGTGACCGACGACTTCAGGTCAAGGTCGAGCGTGCCGCGCCGGACGCCGGTTTCCGCGGACTGGATCAGGTACGGCTGGAGCACGGTCATGTCGATCCCGCGCAGCTTGGTGGAGAATCCGGAATCCTTGGTGGCCAGTTCGATGGAGCCGTCGATGGCCAGTTTGCCGTCCTGGCGATTGCCCTTGAGCACGCCGTCGATCTTGATAGCGGTGTGACCCGTCAGGTCGGGCAGCAGGAGTTTGCCGATGCTGGCGTCGATCTGCTCCAGACGGAGCTTGACAGGCGTCGAGCGGATGCTGGCATCGTAGAACTCGATGACGCCACCGCTCAGTAGAATCTTGCCGATGCTGATCTGCGTGTCCGGCTTGCTGTCGCCAGGGGTTCCGGCCGGAGTCGGCGCAGGTTTTCCTTCTGCCCCGGTTTTGGTTGCGAGCAGGCTGGGAATGACTTTGACCTGCCCGCCTCGGGTGCGCAGCATCGCGACATAGGCGTCTTCGATGCGAATGCTGTTGATGGACAACCTGGCAGTGAGCAGATCGAGCAAATCAGGCGTCACCACGATGCGTTTTGCGCGGAGTTCATCCTCGCTGGGCCAGCCGCTGTTTTTTTGCGCGCGAATACGGATGTCGAGAATCTCGATGCCAGTCAGTCCGACGCGGATCTCCCGGACCTCGCCCTGCGGTCCGAGAGCCTGTTCGACCTGGCTCTTCAGCGAGCGGATGGCGAATTGCCAAGCGGCGAACCCTCCGATTATCAGGGCCGTAACGAGAGTGACGACAATGAGCAGGCGGCGCTTCGGCTGGCTCGGCATGATCTGGCTCCGTATCGGGTTGGTGTGAACGCAATGATTCTGGATTCTCGGCCATGTTTTTGCAAATTTCGGGTTGCACAAAAAATGTGCAATTGGTCTATGATGTGAACGTCGGTGTGCATTGACAACACGGCAGGAGGATGAATTTCATGGAAATCAGTTCAGCGAGCTCCACCCTTTACTCGATGATCGATACCCAGACGACGCAAGCCAGGAGCCGTCAGGCGGAACAGGATCAGGCTTACCGGCAGGCGCAGCAGGCTCAGGCGTCCGCTCCTCAGCGTCAGCAGGCGAATGAGGCGCAGCCGCAGCCGCCGGTGAATGAAGCCAGTCAGTCATCTTCGGCGCAAGCCGAAGCGGATCGCAATCGGCCGGTGGTCAATACTAGCGGCCAAATAGTCGGCACGCGGGTGAACACCACGGCCTGACCGACTGAATCCCGGGGTCAGCCAGTCCGGCCGAGGGTCCAGTAGATGCCGCCGATCAAGGCGGCCAGCCACGCGATGATCAGCAGGATGCGGGTCATCGCGTAGTATTTTGGGCGGCTGGCGCGATCAGCCAGCGCGAGAATGTGCAGCGACCCCCAGGCTGTGGCCAGCCCGAGCAGCAGCGAAACCCCCAGGACTTGAAGTTCGGCGGCATTCAGGGCGAGCATCCGGCTGTTGCGCCACGGGACGACAACAAACACGCCGAAGGTCCAGAACAGGCCCGCGGTGCCGGAAGCGCAAAGCAAGGCCACGATGCGGGTGATCCAGCGTTCCATGGCGTTCAGTCCTTGGTGGCGCCAACTGGCGAAGGCAAAAAGCGTTCGTGCAGTTCTTCGAGGTTCAGTTCTCGCAGGATGGCATCGAGCCGTTCCGTGGCATTCTTGCGTATCTGCCCGGTGTGCCGGGCGATGATCAGTTCGTTCTTCATCGAATGCTCCCAGCCCACGAGTTCGGTCACCGTGACCTGGTACCCGTGCGCTTCGAGCATCAGGCAGCGCAGGGCGTTGGTCACCTGGCTGCCGAATT
>CAZCJW010000239.1:0-2481 GCA_964499185.1 uncultured Propionivibrio sp.
CCCCGGGGGCGACTTCCCGGATGCGAGCCGCTTCCTCGGAAAGAATCGTGGTGTTGTTGAGAATATTCCTCTCGAAACCACCGACCTTGGCCAGCCTTCCGGTGCGCTGCAACAGATCGTTGGTACTGAGAAGTTGCTCCTCGATCTGCCTGCGCAGGGAAATTTCCCTGCGCAGGCGCTTTTGCGTCCTGAACAAGTACAGGACCACGATGAGGATAGCGCCGATCACCAGCCCCATCGTCATCACGGTATTGCGCAAGCGCTTTTCCGCAATCCGCGGATCGGGGTCATAAATGAAGCCGTCCGGAATTACGTCGTCGCTAGCCATGCCGCTGGATTTCAGGGCCTCGACCATTCCCTGCCAGCGGCCAGGATTCATGTGCCCTATCTCGACCAGATCCGGGAGAATCAGCGAACGCACCGTCTTGGCTTCGAACTCCAGGTGTTCCCGGCTTTTCTTCACCTGGTATTTGTTGATCAACAGATCCACTATCTCATCTGGATGATCCAGCGCATAACGCCAACCAAGCAGACTCGCCTCGCGGAAGGCTCTGGCCCGTTCGGGATGTTCGCGGAGTTCGTTTTCGCTCGTAAAAAGGCCATCGCCGTAGTAGTCAATCCCGTAGTGACTGGGATTGATCACCACGAAATCAACACCCCTCTGCTTCAGAATGAAAGGCTCGTTGGTCAGATAGGAATTGAAGGCATCGATTTTTCCGGTGATGAGATCTTCTATCTCGAAGCTGGAGGGACGGATGTCGATGGTTTCCGGCTTGATCCCCTCACGCAGGAACATGGCGTAGAAGTCGGTATCGTGTTTGCCGCCCATCAGCATGACCCTTTTTCCAACCAGGTCGTGCGGGGTACGGATTCCGGAGTCGGCACGCGCCAGAAGGACCGAAGGAGAATGCTGGAAGACGACCGCCAATGCGACGAGCGGACTTCCTTGCAGCCTCGCCAGAAGAACCTCGCTGTTGGCCGTTCCGTACTCGGCCCGTCCTGCCATCACCTCGTCGACAGGAAGTTTTCCCGGCGCACCTTCATGTAGACGCACATCGAGGCCGGCGTCGTGGTAGAACCCTTTCTCGAGCGCCGCGTAATACCCGGCGAACTGAAACTGGTGTTTCCATCGCAGTTGCAGGTTGACGACCTCGAGCGGCTTATTCGACGAGGCCTCCTGGGCGTGTCCGGACACCATCCAGCAAACAACGAGGAAAAGCAGGAAAAACTGCAACTGGCAGAATCCCGGTTTCGGGGCAACGCCATCGATGGAAGGCACGCGGTTCATTCCAGGCTTCACCTTGTCGTTATCAGGAACGGCTGTTACAACTATGGCCTCTGCCGGGCAACAAATCAATAAACGAACCCCCAACCGCTCGCCCATGCCTCGTCTGCTCATCGACTCGCTAAACGAAGCCATTCACCGCTCTACCGGCAAGACATGCCGCGTCGTGCACCTGACTGCCACCGGTGGCGGATCGATATCGCGCGCCCTGGTTGCTGAGGCAGAGAACGCCAAATGGTTCGTGAAAATCAACAGCATCGAGCTGCTCGACATGTTCAAAGCAGAGATCGACGGCCTGAACGCCTTGTCAAAATGCCGTGAAATACGGGTACCACACGTTGTCGCGGCGGGACGCGCTGACCAAGAGGCCTATCTTGTCCTCGAGTACCTGGACATCCTCCCTCTGAGCGATGCCAGCGCCGCCTCCGCCGGCCGGGCGCTCGCAGCCCTGCACCGGATCACAGGTAACGGTTTCGGTTGGAGTCGCGACAACTTCATCGGCAGTACGCCTCAATCAAACCAGTTTCATCAGGATTGGCCCGAGTTCTTCGCCCGGGAGCGTTTGCTGCCGCAACTCGATCTCGCCCGAAGGAACGGCCACCCAGGCACGCTCATTGACAATGGAGAACGCCTGGCCGATAAACAGCACGTATTCTTTTCAGGCTATCGGACCTCGCCCAGTTTGCTTCATGGCGATCTCTGGCACGGCAACACAGGACTCGACCGCGACGGGAAACTCGTCCTGTTCGACCCTGCGGTCTATTTCGGCGACCGCGAGGCCGATTTGGCAATGACCGAACTCTTCGGCGGATTTCCCGCGGCTTTTCATGCGACCTACCGAGACGCTTGGCCTCTGGCGGAGGGCTACCCGCAGCGCCGGACGCTCTACAACCTTTACCACGTGCTCAACCACCTGAACCTGTTCGGCAGCAGTTACCGGCCGCAGGCGCAACACATGATCTCGGCGCTGCTTGCGGAAATCGGATAGAACGCCGCAGTCACTCGTTGGCGCATTCGAAGGCCCGTCCCGTCTCGAAGAATGAGCCGCCGGCCTGGTAATGGATGGTTCTCCGGGCGGAATCCGGAAAATGCCAGCGCCCCTCGGAAAATACTGCCGGATCTGCCCAGGCCGCGACCACTTCGGCGATGAAAAGGTCGTAGCGCTGCTGGTTGTGCTTTTCCGGAATCACCTTGCA
>CAZCJW010000239.1:2581-4511 GCA_964499185.1 uncultured Propionivibrio sp.
CGCCCGTGGGAAGCACTGCTGACCAGGGCGACCGGGCCGTGGTTGAGTAGCAGATAGCTTTTGGCAAGTTCGACAGGCTGACGCTTGTCATGCATGATCCCGCTCTCCTTTCAAATTTTTGGCCTGAGCATACAGGATAGGCTACGATCCGTGATATCGGATGCTTATCGGGAGAAATTGCAATGCAGATTCTGGGGATTGATGTCGGAGGCACGGGTATCAAGGCGGCCGTTGTCGAGACGGCTGATGGCGAACTGCTCAGCGAGCGAGTACGCGTCGAGACACCGCGTCCGGCGACCCCGGCGGCGATCGGTAATGCGCTGCAATCCCTGGTCAAGCAAATGCAGTGGTCAGGCCCCATCGGAATGGGATTTCCGGCCGCCATCCAGCGCGGCATCGCTCGTACTGCCGCCAACATCGACAAGTCTTTCATCGGTTTACCGGTAGAAAAATTCTACTCCGAGCAGACAGGCTGTACGGTTTATGTGGCCAACGATGCCGATGTGGCCGGCATGGCCGAAATGCGCTTCGGAGCTGGCCGTGATGTACGTGGCGTGGTGCTGATCATTACCATCGGCACCGGTCTGGGAACCGCGTTATTCACTAATGGGCAACTGCTGCCGAATTCGGAGCTGGGACATATCTTCCTCGACAACGGCGTAGAAGCCGAACGCTACGCCGCCGAATCAGTGCGCGTCGTGAAAAAGCTCAAATGGAAGGACTGGGGAAAGCGCTTCGACCATTACCTCGCCACCATGGAGGGCCTGTTCTGGCCAGACCTCATCGTGCTCGGTGGCGGCGTCAGCAAGAAACTTGACAAATTCGCCCCGATGATTACCGTGCGGACACCGGTCGTTGCTGCCAGTTTCCTCAACCAGGCGGGTATCGTCGGCGCGGCGCTGTACGCCGAATCGATGCTGCGGAATAAGACCTGATCACGCTCGGCGTGCGCCGATAACCCCTTGCACATCGTGCAATGCCGCCAGCGTATGCTTGAGTTGGGCCAGGTTCTTCACTTCCCCGGTGAAGCGCATATGCGCGGCACCCTGCTTTGACTGGGTGCTGACTGCCGTCACATTGATTTTTTCCTTGGTCAGGACTTCCGAGACGTCGCGCAGCAGACCTTGGCGGTCGATGGCGTCAACCACTATATCGACGGCAAACACGCCTTCTGTCTCGATGCCCCAGGCGGTTTCAATCACCCGCTCCGGCTGCATTGCTTCCATATTGGCAAAGTTGGGGCAATCAGCCCGGTGAATCGAAACACCCTTGCCACGGGTCACGAACCCCACAATCGGATCAGGCGGCGCCGGCTTGCAGCATCCGGCCAACTGCGTCAACAGCTTGTCCACGCCGACAATCAGGATGCCCTTCTCGCTGTCATCGCTGGATTTCCGCTTGCGCACCGGAGGTTCGGCGGCCAGTTTATCCTCCTCCGCCTGCGCATCGACGCCGCGCACCGCCGTCTGCAACTGGCGCATGTTCAACTCGGCCCGCGCCACGGCAATGAACATATCCTCGCTTTTGGCGAAACCCAGTCTTGACGCCAGTTCATCCAGCTTGAAGCCCGTCTCGCCCATGCGCTGCAGTTCGCGGTTGACGATGGCGCGCCCATCGGCCACTGATTGATCGAGCGCCATGCTGGCGAACCACTGCCGAACCTTGGCACGGCCGCGATGGGTGAATAGGTACCCGAGCGAAGCGTTGAGCCAGTCTCGCGAAGGTCCGCCCTGCTTGGCCGCGATGATTTCGACGCGCTGCCCCGTTTCAAGTTGCGTGTTGAGCGTGACCAGCGCACCGTCGACTTTGGCGCCACGACATCGGTGACCGAGGTCGGTATGCACGCGGTAGGCGAAATCAATCGGCGTGGCGCCGCGCGGCAGGTCGACCACCCGGCCCTGCGGCGTCATCACGTAGATCGTCTCGTCGA
>CAZCJW010000240.1:0-4494 GCA_964499185.1 uncultured Propionivibrio sp.
AAGGGGACTCGGCGGGAGGATCGGCCAAGCAGGGGCGTGACCGCAAGTTCCAGGCGATCCTGCCGCTCAAGGGAAAAATCCTCAACGTCGAAAAGGCTCGCTTCGACAAGCTGATTTCATCGCAGGAAATCGCCACGCTGATCACCGCCCTCGGCACCGGCATCGGAAAAGACGAATACAAACCCGAGAAATTGCGCTATCACCGCCTGATCATCATGACCGATGCCGACGTCGATGGCGCGCACATCCGTACGTTGTTGCTGACATTCTTCTACCGGCAGATGCCGGAACTCGTTGAAGGGGGGCACATCTATATCGCCCAGCCGCCGCTCTACAAGGTGAAACACGGGAAAACGGAGCAATATCTCAAGGACGATCAAGCCCTGAATCAGTTCCTGCTCTCACTGGCGCTGAATGACGCGACGATCATTCCGCGGGATGGTGCGGAGGGAATCTCCGGGACGGCGCTCGAACAACTGGCGCGCGAGTACCTTCTCGCCGAATCGGTAATAAATCGCCTCGGCCATCTTATCGATTCCGACGTACTGCATGCCTTGATCGATGCGAATGTGGAAGTCGATCTTTCGAATGAATCCACCGCCACCACAAGCGCGGCCACGCTTGCGCGAGCTGTTGCCGATCGGGCAGAAATCCGTATTTACGCCTATTTCGACCAAGTGGAAGAGAGCTGGCAATTGCGTCTCGAACGACTTCGTCATGGCAATCTGAAGGTCAGTGCGATCGACGAGGATTTCATCGGAAGTGGCGATTACGCCCAGCTTCGCCGTACGGCAAGCATCCTGGCTGACCTGTTCGGTCCGGGTGCAACGGTGGCCAGGGGCGAGAAAAAGCAGGCCGTGTCCAGCTTTGCAGATGCGATGCGTTGGCTTCTCAACGAAGTGGAACGTGGTGTCTCCAAGCAACGCTATAAAGGTCTGGGCGAGATGAACCCGGAACAACTCTGGGAAACGACGATGGATCCCAAGGTGAGGCGTCTGCTCAAGGTCCAGATTGAGGATGCCATCGGCGCTGACGAAATATTCACGACCTTGATGGGTGAACTCGTTGAACCGCGCAGGAATTTCATCGAAAGCAACGCACTCGCGGCACGGAACATTGACGTTTAGATTGTAGGTTCGCAGAATTCTTTGAAAAATTCTCAGTACCCTAAAAAATGAAGGGCCCCGCAAGGGGCCTTCATTTCACTTGTGCTAGCAGAAAAGACTTCATTTCCTGGGCCAGAAGGTGGATTTCGGTTTCTTTATATCGTCACCTGTCCGTACCGGGTGAACTCTGTGCAGGCGTGCCGACTGAAATATGGTCAGGGGCTAAAGCTGGTTTTTTGATAGCCAGCGGAAGATCAGTGTAGCGTAGTTGTCGTTGGACAGCCCTCCATTCCGGTAAAGTGGATGCGGTTTTGGCGCTGGAGAGTCCGCGTAGGGCGTAGCCCGTAGCGGAATTTCCAGCGCGGCGGTTCAGAGGGGTTCAGGAACGGGAGTGCGTTTGCTCTGCTCTCTGTCTTTGATTCTCGACCGGGCCACCTCACTGCTGTGACGGAACCGGTATGACTCGTTTCCGGTTTCGACGATGTGGCAATGATGGGTCAGGCGATCGAGCAATGCCGTGGTCATCTTGGCGTCCCCAAAGACACTGGCCCATTCGGCGAATGGCAGATTGGTCGTGATCATCACGCTGGTGTGCTCATAAAGTTTCGAGAGCAGGTGGAACAGCAAGGCACCACCGGCCTGGCTGAACGGCAGATAACCCAGTTCATCGAGAATCACGAGATCCATGCGCATGAGTTGGAACGCCAGTTTGCCGGCCTTGCCGGCGGCTTTCTCCTGCTCGAGCAGATTGACCAGATCGGCCGTTGAATAGAAGCGCACACGCTTGTCGTGCTGGGTAATGCCAGATACCCCCAATGCCGTTGCGAGATGAGACTTCCCGGTTCCGGTACCACCGACGAACACGACGTTATGCGCTTCTTCGGTAAAAGCCAGCGTCGCCAGTTCCATGATCAGGCTACGATCGATCTTCGACTGCCCGAAATCAAAGCCCGCCAGATCACGATGCACCGGAAACTTGGCGCTATGCAATTGGTAGCTGATCGAACGTACGTGTCGGTCCGTGTGCTCGGCTTGCAGAAGGTGTTCGATTAGCCAGCGCGACGTTTGCAGTCCGGCGCTATCTCCTTGCGCAACAACCTCTTCCCACGCGCCGGCCATGCCATGCAGGCGGAGGTTTCTCAGTTCGGCGGCAACATCACGCATGGCTCACCTCCTGGCGCAGACGGTCATAGCGGCTTGTATCGGCGACAGGAATCTCGCTCACCGTCAAATGCGTCTCCACCTGGGGCGGCGGTGGTACCGACTTGAGTCGGTGCAACACATTCTCGATATGTTCGATACTCGGATGGCCGGATTCCAGCACCAGTTCGACTGCGACCAGGACGGATTCCAGCCCGTGGCGGGGAACGGCTGCCAGAATCTTGGCCATGAGACGATCGCCACCTTCCCGTTTGAGCAGCCAGGCACGCAACTGCTGAAGCGGTTGGGGCATGTCAGCGAAGGGGGCACCGTTGCGTAGTGCGCCCGGTTTGCGTTCGACTAGGGGGATGTAGTGTTGCCAGTCGTAACGCGTTTCGTTCCGCCCGAAACAGCGCACGTGGCTTGCGATCAACGTATCGTGGGCAACCAGATCGATCCGTTCCGGATAGATACGGATGCTCACCATCTGACCGACCAGTTCGCATGGTACCGAATAACGATTACGCTCTTCCGATACCAGGCAGGTACTGGAGACCTTGCCCAGCGTCTCCACGTAACCGTCAAACGGCGTCACCATTGGCATGAGATGCGGTTGTTCCTGTTCAAGCATCTCGGCCAGCGTCAGGTCGTACTCGGGATGCTTGAGTTCCCCCCAGAGTGCGCGGCAACGCGCCAGCAGCCACAGATTCAACTCGGTGAAGGAGCCGAAGCGCTGTCCGGCCGCATCCTGCCAAAGCCGTCGCCGGCTATCCTGAACGTTCTTCTCAACAACCCCTTTCTCCCAGCCCGAGGCGACATTGCAGAATTCCGGATCGAAGAGATAATGCGCTGCCATGGCGGCGAAGCGGGTATTGACGACGCGGGCCTTGCCTTTCTTGACCTTGTCGACCGCAGTCTTCATGTTGTCGTAGATGCCACGGCGCGCCACACCGCCCAGAGTGGCAAACGCGCGCGTGTGCGCATCGAAAAGCATTTCGTGGCTCTGTGTTGGATACGCCTGCACCACGAACGCCCGGCTGAAGCAAAGCTTCAGATGCGCCGCCATGATCTTGCGCCAGACGCCACCAATAACCAGATGCTCTTCGCTCCAGTCGAATTGATGCGCGTCCCCCGGTTCGAATTGCAGTGGCACGAAGGCGCGCACTGCCGACTGCCCATGGCTGGCGTGCCAGGCACGAACAAAATCGGTGACTGCCGTGTAACCCCCTGAGTAGCCCTTCGCCTGAATCATCGACAGCAGCTTCAGCGCGGTGCGCCGCTCACGACGCGGACGACGCGCATCAGCCTTGAGTGCTTGAAGCAGGTCTTCCTTGAACGGCGTCAGCTTGCCGGGCCTGCCTGCTCGTTGGTATTTCGGCGCACTACCTGCCGGCGCCTTCACCCATTTCTGGACGGTCGTCCTCGACAGCCCTGTTCTCTTCGCAATCTCCGATCGGGACATCCCGTCCCGGTAAAACATCCTGCGTACCTTGCCAAACATTTCCATGGTGATCACCCCATCTCGCTCCTGCGCAAAAAATGCACAGGGTAGGTTGAACACCCTGACCAATTTTAAACCGGCACAACCTCTTCAAACTGCCTGGAATTCAGTCGGTACGAACACTCTTTGATGGCCTCCAGAACGCCGACTTCTGGATATCTGCCTCAGCCGCCCTCAAGACTGCGGCGAACCTCCTGAACAAGCTGGCCGCTGACTTGCGGCTGATGGCATCCGGCCCGCGGGCCGGCCTCGCCGAGATCAGTCTACCGGCAGTCCAGCCTGGGTCCTCGATTATGCCCGGCAAGGTTAACCCGGTGATGCCCGAGATGGTCATTCAGGTCTATTTCCGGGTACTGGGAAATGACCTCAGCATTACCCGCGCTTGCGAGGGCGAGCTGGAACTCAACGTTTGGGAATCACTAATCCTCAACTGCTTTAGCGAATCCTGCAGCCTACTGACCCACTGTTTGCCGTTATTCAGCGAGAAGTGCCTCAATGGGCTCACTGCCAATCTAGAAAGATGTGCTCGAGATGCCGAAACTTCCCTTGCGCTTTCCACAGTAATTGCAACGCTCTTCGACTACAAGACAGCGTCAGACATTGCCAAGGTGGCGGAGCGAGACGGAAAGAGTATTCATCAGGCAGTGGTCGAATCCGGTCTCTTATCACCTGAACAAGCGGCGGAATTGCTGAATCCCAAGATACTGACCAGTCCAGAGCTGTTCCACGTGCTCTATCAGGGGAAGC
>CAZCJW010000241.1:0-4484 GCA_964499185.1 uncultured Propionivibrio sp.
CAACCGATCGACGAGGTCATCGGCATGCCGTTCATCATGCTGCCGGCGTTGGACTTCGATTGCGACTGACGAACCATGATGCGCCCGACGCGGGCAACCGATGCCAGGCGGTGGATATGGTCCTCGTCGAACGAGAAAATGCCCACGGAGTGTCCGATGCCGCCGACATCATGGATAGCCATTATGGTATCGATGGCGTTCTGGAATTCACCGCAGTACTTGTGAACCGCCAACAGCGTGGTCAGTTTCTCGTGGCACCAGATGCCATCTAGCGTCGGCTTGAAGACCCCGGTTCCGTGGGAGGCGATCAGGAACTTGCGGTCCGCCGGGATCTCGAAACCGGCCGCCTTGGCCATGTCCTGCGGCGACAGGGCCACGGTATCCGGCAGTCGGTGGCATTCGTCATCCCACATGACCTTGCGCATGGCTTCCTGCTCCGACGGGGAAAGCATGTAGCCACCGACCGTGATGAGTTCCTTCAACGCGGCATCCCAGATGCTTTCGTGGATGACGACGTTGCCGTCGGCCGAGCAGCCGGAGCCGAAGTCAGAGGTCTTCGAGCGCATGGTGTTGAAGGCTGCCTTGTTGAGATCCTGCGCGGCGGTTTCGTCCCAGATCATGGTGGCGTTGCCCGCACCCACGGCATAGGCCGGCGTTCCCGACATGTAGGCGCGACGCACCACCCCCTGGCCACCGGTAGCGATGATCAGGTCGCACTTGGTCATCAGTGCTTCGGAAATGCCCTTGTTGATCTTGGCCTTGTAGCCAAGGATCTGGATCAGGTCTTCCGGGGCACCGACACGGCGCAGACCTTCACGCATCAGTTCGATGGTCTTGCGGCTGGTCTTCAGCGTGCGCGGATGCGGCGAGAAGATGATGGCGTTACGCGCCTTGATCGCATAGATGGAGTTGCCGGCAGGCGTCAGGTCCGGGTTGGTGGCGGGGATGACGCAGGCAATGACGCCGACGGGCTTGGCATACTTGACGAGGCGTTTTTCCGGAATCTCCTCGATGATGCCCACGGATTTCTCGCGCAGGCAATCGCGCAGGATGCCGCGGATCTTGAAGCGCTTGGCTTCACGGCTGATCGGATCGCCGAAGGCGCTTTCCTGGATGCCGAGCTCAACCAGTTCGTGGAAGGTCTTGGAGTTGGCGACGATCTGGGCCACAGAACGGATCGTGCGGTCGATCGCTTCCTGGCTCCATGTTTCGAATTCACGCTGCGCCTTGTCGGCACGGGCAAACGCCTCTTCGATCTCGTCGATCTGGTCCTGGTTGAGTTTCAGCTCTTCGTAGCGAGCCTTCATGTCATTTTGTCTGCTCATTGCATTGCCTCCTAAAATTGACTAAAGAAAAAACCGATTCGATTCTCTGCCCGGCAGAAACCGGAACACGTGTGGTCGAATTCGCTATACACATCCCATGCCGCGAGAACCGCCAAGGGCTGCCCTCCCAGCAATCGCCTCTTGTTATTTATTGTTCTGACCCTGCGCCTTTTCCTTCACCAGATCGACGCAGCGACCGGCCTTGAGCACCGTACTGGACGCCGGATGGCCGACGAATCCGGCCGCCAGACGCGCGGTATCCATGGCCTTCAGCAAGTCGATGCCCGTATCGATACCCATCTCGTGCAGCATGTGGATCACGTCTTCCGACGCCACGTTGCCCGACGCGCCGGGCGCAAACGGACAGCCGCCGAGTCCGGCGAAGGCGCCGTCGAACATGCGCACGCCGGCCTGGATGCCCATCACGATGTTGGCCAGCGCCATGTCGCGCGTGTTGTGGAAGTGCATGACCCACTGCACCTGCGGGAATTTCGCGATCATGTACGTCCCGAGTTCGTAGACCTGGCGCGGATTGGCCATGCCCGTGGTATCCGACAGCGACAATTCGGTGATACCGAGCTTGACGAAGCTCTGCACGACGTTCTCGACCTGTTCGACCGGAACACGCCCCTGGAACGGACAACCGAACGAGGTCGAAATGGCGCCGGACAAAGTCATCCCGTTCTGAGCGGCAAAATCGACGCAGTCGGCAAAGCCTTCCACCATCTTGACCGGCGAACTGTTGAAGTTGGCCAGGCAGTGCGCCTCGCTGGCCGAGACGGTCAGCTTGGCCTTGGTCAGGCCGGCGTCGAAGGCGCGCTGAACGCCCTTGATGTTCGGCACCAGGGCGCGGTACTCGACGCCGTCAACCTTTTTCATGGCGCGACACAACGCGTCGGTATCGGCCATCTGCGGTACCGCCTTGGGGTGCACGAATGCGCCGACCTCGATGATCTTCACGCCGGAGGCGACGACCGCGTCGAGCAGCTGCAGCTTCTGTTCGATGGAGGGAATGGTCTTTTCATTCTGCAGGCCGTCGCGCAATCCGACTTCGCAGAGGGTGACCTTGGCCGGCCAGGCAATCGTGGGAGCATTCATGTCAATCATCCTTTCAAATAATCAAACCATCGGCCGGCAACGCCGTCCGCATTCAAATTCAGTACGCGATCTTTGCCACCGCGCGGAGTTCTTCCGGCGTCGTGGTGCCGAACCCGAAGAATTCCAGATAGGCCGGAATCATCTCGAAGAGCATGTCGGTACCCACCTGGTACTTGCAGCCGCGCGCGATGGCGGCCTTGAGCATCGGTGTGATCTCCTGCTTCATCACCACCTCGCCGACAAACGTCGACGGCGCGAGGCGCGTCACGTCAAACGGCAGCGGATCATTCGGCTTCATGCCGAGAGGGGTGGCGTTGACCACGAGGTCGAAGCCTGCCGGATCGTTCGATGTCACGTTTACTTCCATGTCCGGGTAATAGGTCGCCAGGCGCGAGGCCAAGCCTTCCGCGGAAGCGGCGTTCACGTCGAACAGTGAAATCGAGGCAGCGCCATCGGCGGCAAGGGATGCAGCGATCGGGCTACCCACCCCGCCGGTACCGACGACCAGAATCTTGCTGCCTTTCGTCTTGAACCCCTTCCGAGCCACGCCGCGCGCAAAACCGGTGCCGTCGAACTGGTCGGCAAGCAGCGTGCCGTCGGCACGCTTCAGCAGGGCATTGGCGGCGCCGGCGATCCGTGCGGTCACGCTCACCTCATCGGCCAGGCCGATGGTCGTCACCTTGTGCGGCATCGTGACCAGCGCACCAAGGACGTTGGAAAACTTGAATATCTGCCTGAGGGAAAGCGGGTAATCCTCGGCCTTGACACCCATCGGCACGACCATCGCGTCGATTCCGTGTTTCTCGAACCACGGGTTGTAGATCAGCGGCGCCTTGAAGGCTTCTGTCGGATAGCCAATGTGCGCGATCAATGTCGTCTTGCCACTTAACATCGTTTTTCCCAATTTGTCTTGATGAAACTCTGTATTTCCCTGAATTTTCCCTAAAACCCCGTGGAGCAGCCTCGCGCCACGGGGCATCCGCAACACCTTATTTCTTGCCGCGGACCTTCTCGAGTTCCGCGAAGACGCTGTTGGCAAACTCGGTGCCAACGTTGGCGCTGTATTTGTCGATGACCGGCTTCAGCTTGGCACGCACTTTGGCCAGTTCAGCCGGCGGCAGTTCGCTGACTTCCATCTTCGTCTTCAACTCGTTGAGCGCGACTTCCTGCGCACCACGCGACAAAGCGCGCTGGTAGGTTGCCGCTTCAGCCGCCGCCGAGGCAATGATTTCCTGCTCTTCCTTGTTGAGCGCATCCCATTTCTTCTTGCTCATGAGCATCGACTGCGGGTTGTACATGTGACGGGTGACCGCCAGGTACTTCTGGACTTCCGCAAACTTGTTGGCCTGGATCACCGTAAACGGGTTTTCCTGGCCATCGATCATCTTCTGCTCGAGCGCCGTATAAACTTCGGTGAAGGGCATCGGAACTGCGTTGGCACCCAGCGCATTGAAAGTGTCGATATAGATCGGCGACTGGATCACGCGCAGCTTGAGGCCGGCGATATCCTCGGCGGTCTTGATCGAGCGCCTGCTGTTCGTCATGTTGCGGAACCCCAGGTCCAGGTAGGCCAGGTTGATCAGCCCCTTCTCCGGCAGCTTCGCATCAAGGATCTTGCCGATCTTTCCATCCAGCACTTCGTCAACTTCCTTGGCGTCGTTGAACAGGAACGGGAAGTCAACGATGGCGAATTCCTTGACCTGCCCTTGCAGGATGCCGGAGTTCATCGCGGCGAAATCGAGTGTTCCGCCCTGAACCGCGGACAGCAACTGCGGATCGCTGCCCAGAACGCCGCCCGGGAAGACCTTGATCTTCATCTTGCCGCCGCTCTTTTGCGCGACCAACGCAGCGAACTTGTCGCCTCCCATCGGGATCGGGTGGCCGGCCGGGTTGGCCGTCGCCCAACGCAGGTTCATCTCGCGCACTTCAGCCTGTGCCCCACCGACCATGACCAGGCTGCAGGCAGCCAGGATTGCCACTCCAACTGTTTTCTTGAATTTCACTTCTTTCTCCTCTTGAAAAAGACATGAAGCAACGAGCGGAAACTCCGCAATGAATGGG
>CAZCJW010000242.1:0-2444 GCA_964499185.1 uncultured Propionivibrio sp.
AGGGTGTTGAGCATGGGGGGCGCATGGAGGAGCGGGAGGGCAAGCCTACCGGAAAAGACGGGGGCTTGCCAGAGTGCTATAGACGTGAGAGCAGTACTGGCGGGAACCGAGCGGTTTCTCCAGGCGCGTTTTTCCTGTGGTGCGATGCAATCCGATCAGACTTGAACATCCGATGCTCCGGAACCAATATGAAAAGAGGCGACTGCCGTTTTGCCGGCGAGACGCGAAAGGAACCATCATGGTCAAAACCAAAGGGGGGAATACGGTCGCGGGCATGACCTTTCCTTGCTTCGTGCTTGCGTTGGCATCATCAATTCTCTTTGGTGCCGGGCTTTCCGGATGCGCGCCGTCGATTATCATCCGACCGCCGGCGGCCTCTGATATAGAGAGAGTCAAGGATGGTCGACTTGCTTTTGTGCTCTTCCGGATAACCCTGAGTATCGATGGAAAGCCGGTCTCTCCACCGAGTTCAGGTGACAGCAACAACGCTCTGCGCATCTACCTCGCCAGCCTTGACGACATGGGAGCGCCGACGCGTGTCATCCCGGCTGCACCGTCACAGAGCGCTGCGGCAGAAGGATGGCACTATTTGACGTTGCCGCCCGGCGTTTATTATGTACTTGTGCTGCCGCCCGGCGTGGAACAGAATCCGCCAGCCGTTGCGTATCATGCCGCCAGCGCCCGTTACGGACGGCTGACACAGTATCGATTCGATCCGGGGCGTGGCGGTTTCTGGTCTCCCGAGCTGATGGCTTTTGTGCTTGCCAAGGCGCCTCCGGCGGATTTCGAGGAACTCCCGGGGTTCTGGTTTCGGGTACCCGCTAATGGACAGATTGTCTATCTCGGTTCCTTGTCCGTCGGGTGCAGAAGCGGCCGCGGAGTGTTGGGCACGCTGATCGACTCCTGCGACGGCTTTGAAATTGTGAATGATTCACAGTCGGCGAAACGCGCTGTAGCCAACGCGCTGCCGGAACTTGCCGTGGAGCACGTGCCGCTGGTTCCTTATGACAGACCGCGGTCGGGAACGCGGGTATCGGAGTGGGGGGCCATGAGTGTCGAGGCGCGTATGCCTTCGAAGATCGAGACGGCTTTTACAGGCGCCGAACTGGCACCCTGGGGAGTGATTCCAAGCACCGGACAGCCCAGATCCATCGCCGTTTATAATCTGATGGCGATCGGACTCGAACTGGTCACGCGTGCCAGCGCAGATCGGCAGGCTGAGAGCCGTCGTGCAGAAGTTCAGCCTTGCATCGACCGGCTTTCAGGCTTGGCAGGTGCAATCGACTACGCCTCCCGATTGATTCCTGTACTTGAGCAAGCAGCCCGCTCTCATGGAATTGCGCTCGAGCTTGTCAGCGGGCATCGGATTGCCGATGCGGCTGACGGCCGAATCGTTCGCCACCGGATGACGACGTCCGTACCAATAATTCGCCTCAGGGAATCCGGCTACTCAAACGGTCTGGCGTTGGAATTCGCATTAGAAGTGCGGATTGAAACGGTCGATGACAGGGATGTTCGCTATTACAGCATGCTGTATTCCGCGCCGGAACTGCCGATCCAGAGCCCTCTTGCACCGCGCTCGCCTTTGTATGCCCGGTTCGTCCCGAAGCGGTCGATGCCGCGATCGATCGCGGAGTGGTGCGGTCCCGGCGGAGCCGCCTTGCTCGAGGAGGAGATCTCGGTTGCGCTTGCGCACATCGCCTCGCAGATCGTACAGGATCTCGACGTGAACTCAGAACCTGTCGGTGGATCGAAAATCGGCGTGAGCAGATAGGGGTGTGCCGCGTTGGCACGAAAAAAATGCATCCACCGGTCCCGAGAATCATTCAACCGTGAGTCTGAGTCGGTCTGGCACCGCCTCTATCGCAATCGGAGGCTGTTTCAGTACTTCCGTACAGGGGTCTGCCTTGGAGAGGTTTCTGGAGGCTGCTCTGGTGGCAGCCGGTTGCTTGGTTGCCACGACGCTCTCGCTGATCATGGTGCTCTGCCATAGGCATTGACGGGCTTTCGCTCGGATGGTTTCAAGGCCAATTCTGAGCCCGGTGTCTCTGGATCCTTCGTCGATTCAGCATTTTACGGTTCGTTGAAAAGGAATCTCCTTTCTGAACCCGCTGTTTCAATCTGCTAGTATCAAAGCACTTAAATAGCGATCTAGCAGCGGGATGCATAGGGATGCATAAAAGAAATGTTGATCCAAGCGTACTTGGTCATGACTCCGTCTGCCATTTCGCGGCCTTGTTGATAAGACTTTCGCAGACGGTGATCTGCGGCGTCATGGTTGCTTTTTGCGTGGTGGCTGACGCTGGAGCAGATCATTCGCCAAAGGTGCTGGTGCTTCATTCCTATCACCAGGGCTTTGACTGGACTGATTCGATCCAGAAATCCGTTTCCGAAACGTTCGCAGCCAAAGTGCCGAACGCCGAAGTGTATGTCGAGTACATGAA
>CAZCJW010000242.1:2544-4402 GCA_964499185.1 uncultured Propionivibrio sp.
TACACGTTCGACGATGGTGGGCTTCGGCGTTTCGGTATCAGCGAATCAATGCTTCCGGAAGGGTCGCTTGTGTCTGGAAAACCGGATACGATCTATACGCGCTACAAGCTTCTCATCTGGTTCGGCACGGCACTGGTGCTGGCTCAAATGGCCATCATCGCTTCGCTGCTCTGGAATATTGTGCGGCGCCGGCGGGAGGAGTCTGCGCGAAAAACGGCGGTGAGGGCGTTGAGCGACACCAACCGGATGTTTTCGCTGCTCTTGAGGCATTCGCCGGTTTATCTCTTCATCAAGGAAGTGGGCGCTACCGGCAGTCGGGTGGTGATGGCCAGCGATAATTTCAGAGAGATGATCGGCATCAAAGGAGTAGACATGGTTGGCAAGGCCATGTCCGAGTTGTTCCCGCCGGAGTTCGCCGAGAACGTCAATCGAGATGACGCTCTTGTCGTCACGAGAGGCGAGGTGCTGAAAACTGAAATTCAGCTGAATGGGCGAAGCTATTCTTCGATCCGCTTCCCCTTGGTTCAGAGTGACAAGACGCTCATTGCCGGGTACTACATCGACATCACCGAGCGAAAAGCCTACGAACGGCAACTGGAACACATCGCCCACTACGACTCCCTGACCGGATTGCCCAACCGCACGCTGCTCGGTGACCGCATGCACCAGGCCATGACCTTGTCCAAGCGGCATGAACAGCCGCTGGCCGTGGCCTATCTCGATCTGGACGGCTTCAAGGCGGTCAATGACACGCATGGGCATGAAACGGGCGACCAGCTGCTCGTGGCCTTGGGGGGGCGCATGAGGCAGGCGCTTCGCGAAGTCGATACGCTGGCCCGTCTCGGAGGTGACGAGTTCGTCGCGGTACTGTTCGATCTGGCGGATGTCACCGCAAGTGATCCGATGCTGACGCGATTGCTTGCGGCAGCCGCACAGCCGGTGACGATCGGTGAATTGGTGCTTCAGGTTTCAGCCAGCCTTGGGGTTACCTTCTATCCCCAGAATGAGGAGGTCGATGCCGACCAATTGTTACGTCAGGCCGATCAGGCAATGTATCAGGCCAAATTGGCGGGCAGGAACCGTTACCACGTATTTGATGCCGAGCAGGACCGCAGCGTTCGCGGCCGTCACGAGAGCGTCGAGCGCATCAGACTCGCATTGCGTAACAAGGAATTCGTGCTCCACTATCAGCCCAAGGTGAACATGCGCACGGGGAAGGTCGTTGGCGCGGAAGCGCTGATCCGATGGCAGCACCCGGAACGGGGGCTCCTGCCGCCCGGAGCATTTCTGCCCGTGATCGAGGATCATCCTCTCGCGGTCGAAGTCGGAGAGTGGGTGATCGACGCGGCGCTCGGCCAATCCGAAATATGGCGGGTGAGCGGTCTGACTATTCCCGTCAGTGTGAATCTCGGGGCACGCCAGCTGCAGCAGGCCGACTTTGTGGATCGACTGCGCGGAATATTGTCTGCGCATCCGCATATCGGTCGCGATCGTCTCGAGCTTGAAGTGGTCGAAACGAATGCGATCGAAGACATCGTGCGTGCATCGGCCGTCATCGAATCCTGCCAGGAACTGGGCGTGTCATTTTCCCTGGATGATTTCGGTACGGGGTATTCATCCCTGACCTATCTGAAGCGCTTGTCCGTGAGCCAGATCAAGATCGATCAGAGCTTTGTACGTGACATGCTGGATAATCCTGATGACCTGGCCATCCTGAGCGGCATCCTAGGCCTGGCGGCAGCGTTCAAGCGTCAAGCCATCGCCGAGGGGGTGGAAACCGTCGACCAAGGCACGATGCTGCTGCAACTGGGGTGCGAACTCGCACAGGGCTATGGCATTGCACGGCCGATGCCCGGTG
>CAZCJW010000243.1:0-4385 GCA_964499185.1 uncultured Propionivibrio sp.
GACCAAGGCCAAACAGGCGCAGAGTCGGGTCAAGGCGCTGGAGCGCATGGAGAAGATCGCCCCAGTGCTTACAAGCGCCGAATTCACCTTTGAGTTCAAGGAACCCGCCAACCTGCCCAACCCGATGTTGGTCCTGCGCGATACCGACTGCGGCTACCCGCCGCCGGAGGGCGCCGCTACCGGCAGCCCGCCGACGGTGATCGTGCGCAAGGCGACGCGCACGGTCAACGCCGGCCAGCGCATCGGCATCCTCGGTGCCAATGGACAGGGCAAGTCTACGCTGGTCAAGACCATCGCCCGAGTGCTGGCACCGCTCGATGGCACCGTCACCGAAGGCAAGGGCCTGCAGATCGGGTACTTCGCGCAGCAGGAACTCGACGTACTGCGCCCGCAGGACAACCCGCTCGAGCACATGGTGCGCCTGGCCAAGGAAGCGTTGCCCGAGGGCGAGTCGGGGCGCGAACAGGACTTGCGCAACTACCTCGGCTCGTTCAATTTCACCGGCGACATGGTCAAGCAGCCGGTCGGCACGATGAGCGGCGGCGAGAAGGCGCGCCTGGTGCTGGCCATGCTGGTCTGGCAGCGCCCCAACCTCTTGCTGCTCGACGAACCGACCAACCACCTCGATCTCACTACGCGCGAGGCGCTGGCCGTAGCGCTCAACGAGTTCGAAGGTACGCTGATGTTGGTCAGCCACGACCGTGCATTACTGAGGTCGGTCTGCGACGAGTTCTGGCTGGTTTCGCGCGGCGACGTTACGCCTTTCGACGGCGATCTCGACGATTACCAGGCCTATCTGCTCGAAGAAGCCCGCCGCGCGCGGGAGGAACTGAAAGCCAGCTTGAAGGGAGAGAAGGTGGCAGCCCCTGTCGTGGTTTCGCCATCAGCCACCAAGAAAATCACCCCGCAGATGAAGGCCATGAAGCGCGATCTGGCCAAGGCCGAGCAGCGCATGGCGGAACTCGAAGCCCGCCGCGCCGATCTGGAGGAGCGCCTGTCGGCGCCGCTGTCGCCGCAGGAAATAGGCGCGCTCGGGCTGGAGTTGCAGACGGTCAACGAGGCGCTGGCCGAATGCGAGGAAAACTGGCTTCTCCTGTCAGATCAGATAGAAGCCATAAGCTGACCGGATTGCTCGGAACTTGACTCGCCTGGCGCAGTCTATCTCCGGTGAAGGGTGCCAAACGCCGGCACCGTAAGATAGATATTTCGGAGATGGCACCATGAAGGGCGACAAGAAGATTATCGATATCCTGAACGACTTGCTGGCCGGTGAATTGGCCGCTATCGACCAGTATCTGATCCACGGCGAGATGTATGCCGACATGGGCTTCCAGCGGTTGGCGGAACACTCGTTTCATGAATCCGACCACGAGCGAGTGCATGCGCGCGCGCTGATCCAGCGCATCCTGTTTCTCGAAGGAGTGCCGAATATGGAGAAGCGGGAGCCGTTGAAGGTGGGCAAGGACGTCGAAGAAATGATCAAGTCCGACCTTGATGTCGAGTATCGTGTTGCCGGCAATCTCAAGAAAGCCATGGCTGCTTGCGAGAAGGCGCAGGATTTCGTTTCGCGTGACATGCTGGGCGTTCAGCTTGAGGATACCGAGATGGATCACGCCTATTTCCTCGAGAAGCAGCTGCGCCTGATTGAGCAGGTCGGACTGCAGAACTACAAGCAAAGCCAGATGGATGGCGCGGCGGCCGTTTGAGGAGCGAGCCATGAAAGGCGACAAGAAGGTCATCGACGCACTCAACAAGGTGCTCAAGAACGAGCTGACCGCGATCAACCAGTATTTCCTGCATGCCCGCATGTTCCGCAACTGGGGGCTGGAAAAACTCAATGACTACCAGTACAAACAGTCGATCCGCGTGATGAAGGAGGCGGACACGCTGATAGAGCGCATCCTTTTTCTGGAGGGGCTGCCCAACCTTCAGAGTCTCGGCAAGTTGATGATCGGCGAGAATCCCGCCGAGTGCCTGGCCTGCGATCTCAAGGCCGAAAGGGAAATCCATCGGCCGCAGCTGGTCGAGGCCGTTGCGTTGACCGAGGCGTTGCAGGATTACGTCAGCCGCGATCTGCTCGAAGAGTTACTGGAAGAGTGCGAAGAGGCGATCGACTGGCTCGAAACGCAGCAGGGGCTGATCGAAAGCGTTACTCTGCCCAACTACCTGCAGGCGCAGATGGGCGGCGCGGAGGACTGAGCCGCCGCACGCCCGAAGGACGGCCATGTACGTGTGTCTCTGCAAAGCCGTCACGGAACGGCAGATCCGTGAAGCGGCGGCGCAAGGCGCCCATTCGTTGAAGGACCTGAAGCACGCGCTGGGCGTGGCCAGTGAATGCGGGAAATGCGCCGGCGAGGCCAAACGTTGCCTGAAACGGGCATTGGAGGAAATCGGGCACCAGCATCATCATTTCCACCACGGGCACCACCATCGCCACAAAAAAGGGTGACAGGGGCGTCCGTCATCTCGCGACGGCGGCGGCGAGCGCGGCTTCCAGGGTGTCCAGTCCTTCCTCCAGTACGCTTTCCGGGATGGTCAGCGGGAGCATCAGGCGCAGCACGTTGCCGTAGCTGCCGCAGTTGAGCAGCAGCAGGCCGCGCCTGGCGGCTTCGTTCTTGAGTGCCGTGGCGATGTCTCCGGCCGGCTTCTTCGGGTCGCCGTTGTGACAGAACTCGACGGCGGTCATCGCACCGAGGCCGCGCACATCGGCGATGCAGGCGAAGCGCGAGCGCAGGGCGTTGATCCGTTTCCGGCATTTCTCTCCCAGTACCGTGGCGCGATCAGCGAGTTTCTCGTCCTCGATCACGTCGACGACTGCCAGCGCCGCGGCCACAGACACCGGATGACCCGCGTAGGTCGAACCGAGTCCGCCAGGGCTGGCAGCGTCCATGATTTCGGCCTTGCCGATCACCGCGGAGAGCGTCATGCCTCCCCCCAATCCCTTGGCCATGGTGATGACATCCGCTTCGATGCCGGCGTGTTCATGAGCAAAAAACTTGCCGCAGCGTGCCGCGCCTGTCTGGATTTCGTCAACGATCAGGACAATGCCGTGCTGGTCGCACAAGGTACGCAGGCGTTGCAGGAACTCGGCAGGCGCCGGGATGTAGCCGCCTTCGCCCTGTACCGGCTCGACGATGATGGCGGCGACCCGCGTGACTTCGATGTCGTTCTTGAAGATGAGTTCGAGGCCATGCATCGCGTCTTCAATACTGACGCCGTGCAGCGGGTCGGGGAACGGCGCATGGAAGATCTCGGCCGGGAATGGGCCGAAGCCCTTCTTGTACGGATCGACCTTGCCGGTCAGCGCCAGCGAGAACATGGTGCGGCCGTGGAAGGCGCCGTTGAAGGCGATGATGCCGCTGCGACCGGTGTAGGCGCGGGCTACCTTTATGGCGTTCTCCACGGCCTCGGCGCCGGTATTCATGAAAAAGGTCTTTTTCGGTGTTTTTCCCGGCGCCAGTGCATTCAACCGTTCGGCGAGGCGGACGTAGGATTCGTAGGCGACGACCTGAAAGCAGGTGTGCGTGAACGAATCGAGCTGCGCGTGCGCGGCGGCCATGACCTTGGGATGGCAGTGACCGGTGTTGACCACGGCAATGCCGGCGCAGAAATCGATCCAGCGGCGCCCCTCGACATCCCAGATCTCAGCATTCTCGGCGCGCACGGCGAAGACGCCGTGCGCCTGCCCGACGCCGCGCGGCAGAGCGGCAGTTCGCCGGGCCATCAGAGCGTCGTTGGTCTGGGGTTTCAAATCGGTCATGGAATTCATCGTTGGGTCTCCTTTGAGTTCGTAAAATCTATTAACCACAGAGGGCACGGAGGGCATGGAGAAAGACACTTTCAAAACTCTTGGTTTTTCTCCGTGCTCTCCGTGGTTTCAATCTTTATTTGCCCAAGCCTGCGACGCAGACGTACTTGATCTCGAGGTAGTCGTCGAGGCCGTGGCGCGATCCTTCACGGCCGAGACCGGACGATTTGACGCCGCCGAACGGGGCGATCTCGGTCGATATCAGCCCGGTATTGACGCCGACCATGCCGTACTCGAGCGCTTCGGAAACGCGGAAGATGCGCCCGACATCGCGGGCGAAGAAGTACGAGGCGAGGCCGAACTCGGTATCGTTGGCCATGCGGATGGCGTCCTCCTCGGTCTTGAAACGGAACAACGGAGCCACCGGGCCGAAGATCTCCTCGCGTGCCATGCGCATTTCCGGCGTCACGTCGGCGAGGATCGTTGGTTCGAAGAAGGTTTGCCCGAGCGTGTGGCGCCGGCCGCCGCAGACGACGCGAGCCCCCTTGGCGCGGGCGTCGGCGATCAGTTCCTCGACCTTGTCGACGGCGAATTGGTCGATCAGCGGCCCCTGGGTGACGCCCGGCTCGACGCCGTT
>CAZCJW010000244.1:0-4379 GCA_964499185.1 uncultured Propionivibrio sp.
TCTATGCCTGCAACGGGATTTTGTTTAACCACGAGTCGCCGATCCGCGGTGAGACCTTCGTCACGCGCAAAATCACCCGTGCGTTGGCGCGCATCAAACTGGGTCTGCAAGAACGGCTGTTCCTGGGGAATCTCGACGCTCGCCGCGACTGGGGGCACGCCAGGGACTACGTTGAAGCGCAGTGGCTTATGCTTCAGCAGGAATGCCCCGCGGATTTTGTCATTGCCACTGGTCAGCAATACAGCGTGCGCGACTTCGTCAACGCGGCTGCTACTGAATTGGGTATGCAGATCCAATGGTCAGGCAGCGGTGTCGAGGAAAAGGGCTATGACGTCAAAGGGCGCTGTGTTGTAGCGGTGGATCCACGCTATTTCCGCCCCACCGAGGTTGAGACTCTCCTCGGCGACCCCAGCAATGCCAAACGCGTGTTGGGGTGGGCGCCGAAGACATCTTTTGCAGAACTGGTCGCCGAAATGGTGCGCGAGGATCTGAAGTCGGCCGAACGCGACGAATTAGTCAAGCGGCATGGTTATCAGACGATGGCTTTTGTAGAGTAATTGTCAAAATAAAACGCCCGAATGTCGTTGCCTCCTTCGCTGCTGTTAATGCTCCGGCGCTTGTGGGCCAATATCCCCTTGCGTCATCGCAGGCAGTGCGGCTTGTTGCTGCTGCTTACGATTGCGGCATCTCTGGTCGAGGTAGTGAGTATTGGTGCCGTATTGCCCTTCCTTGGTCTGCTCACCGCCCCCGATCAGGTCTTCGCTCATCGTGCGGCGCAGCCGATAATCGGCTGGCTGGGGGTAGATCGCCCCGAGCAACTCCTGCTTCCGCTTACGGTTGCTTTCTCGGCAGCCGCCCTGCTTTCCGGCGCTACGCGGCTGTTCCTGCTGTGGGCGCAGACGCGGCTGGGGCATGCGATCGGTGCCGGTTTTAGCATGGAAATATATCGTCGGACCCTTTACCAGCCTTATGCGGTCCATTTGGCGCGTAACAGTAGCGAAGTGATCGCCGGCATTACGGTCAAAACCAGCGTGCTGGTCAACAACACGGTGCTTCCACTGTTGACAATGGTCAGTTCGGCTGTGATGCTGATCGCGATTTTGTTGGTGCTGATCCTGATTGATCCGTTGGTAGCCGTTGGGGCGTTCGCGGGGTTCTCCGCGATTTACTTGATTGTCATTGGTATCACCAAGCGTAGTCTAGCGCGTGATAGCCAGCGCATCAGCCGCGAGTCGACCCAGGTGATCAAGGCGTTACAGGAAGGCCTCGGAGGAATCCGCGACGTTCTGCTCGACGGCACTCAGGCAGCGTATTGCCGGATCTATCGGGGGGCCGACCAGCCTCTTCGTCGCGCCCAAGCTAATGTTCAGATCGTCAGTGGCAGCCCGCGTTTCGCCATCGAAGCCCTTGCTATAACGCTGATTGCTTGGCTTGCATTTGGACTCGCCCACGGCAGTGACGGTATAGCCAGCGCGATTCCGGTCTTGGGAGCGTTAGCTATCGGCGCCCAGCGCCTCCTGCCTGTGCTGCAGCAGATCTATATCAGTATGGCGGCCATGCGTGGTGGACAGGCTTCACTTGGCGATGCGTTGGATCTATTGGAGCAGCGCTTGCCCGACGATGCCGACCAGCCACCACCGGCCCCCTTGGGCTTTGCCGAAAGTATTGCCGTTACGGGCTTGGAATATCGCTATGCAACCGATGCGCCTCTAGTATTGCAAGGCATCGACTTGGTGATTCCCAGAGGCAGTCGGATTGGCTTTATCGGCACCACAGGCGGTGGCAAGAGCACCTTGCTTGACGTGCTGATGGGACTGCTCGAGCCGACCAAAGGACAACTGAAGGTGGATGGGATTGTGGTTACTGCGGCGAACCGGCGCGCCTGGCAGGTGCATATTGCGCATGTGCCTCAGGCCATCTTTCTCGCGGATGCCACGATTGCCGAAAACATCGCCTTCGGCGTGCCGCTGGACCAGATTGACCACACTAAGGTGATGCAGGCGGCGCAAAGTGCTCAGATCGCCGATGCCATAGAGGCTATGCCTGAAGGTTACCGGACCATGACTGGTGAGGGCGGCGTCCGACTGTCCGGTGGCCAGCGCCAACGCATAGGGATTGCGCGTGCGCTGTACAAAAATGCGGATGTGATTGTTCTTGATGAAGCCACCAGCGCTCTGGACAACGATACCGAGCGCTCCGTAATGGGGGCGATCGATAGCCTTGGGCGTGAGTACACCGTGTTGATGGTCGCTCACCGGCTGTCTACCTTGGCCGGTTGTGACCGCATCGTTGAACTCGAGCAGGGGCGGATCCGTCGGATCGGCAGCTATTCTGAAATTACTGGCCTTCGAGCAGAACAACAATGACACCAAAAATTCCATACGGCAGACAGGATATTAACCAGGCCGACATCGACGCAGTTGTCGACGTACTCCGCTCCGATTATCTTACCCAGGGGCCGCAGGTTCCCCGCTTCGAGGCATTAGTGGCTGACTACTGTGGCGTTGCCCATGCAGTGGCAACTAACAGCGCCACGTCCGCGCTCCATGTGGCTTGCATGGCCTTGGATGTGGGGCCGGGGGACTGGGTCTGGACCAGTCCTACTACATTCGTTGCAAGTGCAAATTGTGCTTTGTATTGTGGCGCGAAAGTGGATTTCGTAGATATCGACCCGCAGAGCTACAACATGAGTGTGGCGCGGCTAGAGGAAAAACTGGCAGACGCCAGGTTGCGGGGTCTGCTGCCCAAGGTGGTCATCCCGGTGCATCTGTGCGGGCAGAGTTGCGACATGCTTGCGATCAAGGCGCTGGCCGATGAGTATGGCTTCCGCGTGATTGAAGATGCGTCCCATGCGATCGGTGCACGCTATCGCGGCGAACCAGTGGGCAATTGCCGCTATAGCGACATCGCCGTGTTCAGTTTCCATCCAGTCAAGATCATTACCACCGCCGAAGGCGGCATGGCGCTGACCAATGATCCTGTTCTGCATGACCGCCTGCAACGGCACCGCAGCCACGGAATAACCAGCGACCGTTCCCATATGCAACCCCGCCCGAGCGAAGAGATCTGGAACTACCAACAGGTCTACCTTGGGTTCAACTATCGGATGACCGATCTCCAGGCGGCTCTTGGTGTCAGCCAGATGAACCGGCTTGATGTTTTCGTCGCGCGCCGCAGAGAGATTGCCGCGGCCTATGATGCTGCCTTTGAAGCTCTGCCAATTGGTACTCCCCAGCAGAACACTGACACCCTGTCGAGCTACCATCTTTATCCGGTCCGAATTTCCGAAAGTCAGTGCGGAATAACCCAGCGACAGTTCTATGACGCACTTTGGCAGGCCGACATCGCAGTTAATCTGCATTACATTCCGGTGTACCGCCAGCCTTATTATGAGTCGATGGGATTCCGTGCGGGATACTGTCCTGAGGCAGAGCGCTATTACCGCGAGACAGTCAGCCTGCCGCTGTTTCCGGCGCTGACGGTTGAGCAGCAGGATCATGTGGTCTCAGCAGTGAAGGCGGCCATAGGGGCTTGACATGGGGGCTCGACTCGGCCTTGGCTCAGTGCAATGGGGGCTCCCTTATGGAATCGCCAACGCTACTGGGCAGACTCCGGCGTCCGAGGTGGCGGCGATCCTGCGCCAAGCCAGTGGATTAGGTATCCATTTTCTCGATACTGCTTCTCAGTATGGAGATGCCGAGAAGGTGATTGGAGGGACTGATTTACATGCCTTTCGAGTCATCACCAAGACGCCCAGCTTTCGCGGGGCGGAGATTGCCGCTGGGGACGTCGCCGAGCTTCAGCGCACCTTCCGGATTTCGTTGTCGCGCCTTGGTTGTGACAAGATCCACGGGCTACTGCTCCACCATGTCGAAGATCTGCTTGTTCCCGGGGGATATCGACTGCTTGATGCAATGGAAGAACTCAAGTCTGTTGGTAAGGTTTCCGGAATAGGTGTTTCCGTTTATGACGGTCGCCAGATCGATGCGGTTCTGCAAGTTTTCAACCCGGATATCGTCCAGTTGCCTCTCAGTATCCTCGATCAGCGCCTGCTACGCAGTGGCCATCTTGAGCGACTGAAGGAGGCGGGAGTGGAGATACATGTCCGTTCGGTATTCCTGCAGGGTTTGCTGCTGATGCCGCCGGATCAGTTGCCTTCCTATTTCCACCCCATTCGACCATTGCTGTCGCGATGGCATGAGGCTGCCCGAGCCCAGTGTGCCTCCCCCAGCCAAGCCGCGTTAGCCTTTGTGCGTAACCTGGATTGGGTGGATGTTGTGCTGGTGGGTGTGGAAAACCGAGCCCAATTAGCGGCTTGTCACAAGGATTTTTCATGGCTCGATGGATTCGATGCCTCGAGCCTAGCCTGTGATGATCCG
>CAZCJW010000245.1:0-4370 GCA_964499185.1 uncultured Propionivibrio sp.
GCGAATTTCTTGAACAGGCAGCCTTTGCCTTCCATGACCGGCTTGCCGGCCAGCGGGCCGATGTTGCCCAGGCCGAGAACTGCCGTACCGTTGGTTACGACCCCTACCAGATTGGCGCGCGAGGTGTAGAGCGCCGCATTGTCCGGATCGTCCACGATCGCTTCGCAGGCAAATGCCACACCAGGCGAGTAGGCCAGCGCCAGGTCGTGCTGGTTGGTCAGGGGTTTGGTCGGCTGAACGGAAATCTTGCCCGGTGTCGGCCGCAGGTGGTATTCGAGCGCGGCGTCGCGGAAGTCATTTTTCGCTGTCATGATTTCTCCTGTCGTGGTTGTCGTACTTATAGTTTTCTCATTGTAAATCCATCGCTGCTCATGGGGGTGGCCCAGTATGTCTGAGAGGCGGAGGAAAATGTCATTGACGAAGATGTTTGCGGATGTAAACGAACGGCTTGGATCTGCGGCGTCTCTGCTCGGGTAAACTTGGCATCTTTTCTTCCCAGAGTCTTCATCATGCCTGTCAATCCCGCATCCCGCCTCGCCAATATCGCCCCTTTTCACGTCATGGAACTGCTGGCGCGCGCGCGGCTACTCGAACAGGAAGGCCGGGACATCATCCACATGGAGGTCGGTGAACCCGATTTCCCGACGCCACTGCCAATTATCACGGCTGCGCAGGCACATATCGCCACCGGGCGCGTCTTCTACACCCCCGCACTCGGCCTGCCCGAATTGCGTAGCGCCATCGCAGAATTTTATGCAACACGATACGGCGTCAGCGTTCCCTCATCCCGTGTGGTTGTCACCTCCGGTGCGTCCGCAGCCCTGTTGCTGGCACTGGCCTGCCTGGTCGAACCGGGCAGCGAGTGGTTGGTGACCGATCCGTGTTATCCGTGCAATGTCAATTTCATCCGCTGTTTCGACGGCGTTCCCGTGCCCATTCCCGTGGGCGCAGGTAGCAATTTCCAGCCGACGGTAGACGATATCGATCGCTGCTGGACCGAACGCACCGGCGGGGCGCTGTTCGCCTCGCCGGCCAACCCAACCGGAACGCTGCTCGACGATGCCGTGCTTGCCGGTATTGCCGCCAGGATGCGCGACAAGGGCGGTCAACTGATCCTCGACGAGATTTACCACGGACTGACCTACGAGCGCGACGTTCCCACGGCGCTGCAGTATGGTGATGACATTTTTGTCGTGCAGAGTTTTTCCAAGTACTTCAACATGACCGGCTGGCGGCTCGGCTGGCTCATCGTGCCCGAACGCTTCGCGCGCCAGGTCGAGATTCTCGCGCAGAATCTCTATCTTTCGCCCTCCACGCCGGCGCAGCATGCCGCGCTGGCGGCTTTTCGGCCGGAGACCCTGGCCATCCTCGAATCGCGTCGCGAAGAATTCAAGCGACGCCGCGACTTCCTCGCGCCGGCGCTGGAGTCGCTCGGTTTCCGCCTGACAGCCAAGCCCGAAGGCGCTTTCTACATCTACGCCGACAGCAGCCAGCTGACCGACGACAGTGACGCGTTTGCCCGCGACCTGCTGGAAACAGCGGGTGTCGCCGTGACGCCCGGGCTGGATTTCGGGTCAAGCGCGCCGAAGTCCCATTTGCGCTTTGCCTATACGACAGGCGTTGAGCGGCTCGCGGAAGCCGTCGAGCGCATCGGCCGGTATCTGTCCGGGCGCTGATCACCCCCGGTTCTTCCGGGTCAGCCGAACGGCGAGGGTGCGCAAGGCGTGGCGCGTGGCTTCGTCGGCCACGTTCTCGCGCAGCCTCTCCTCTATCTCCGCCCGAAATTCGGCCGTGGCCAGCTCCGACTCGGCGATACCGAGGTCCATGAGCAACCTGTCGATCAGGTTCCAGTCCGCCACCGTCATGTGCGACCGGTCCGTGTCGCGGCGCATACGCGTCCAACCGTCGATGTCGCCATTGAATTCTTCAAAGAGGGTCAGCTTTTCACGTGTCAGCATTGGAATTTTACTCTACTTGGTTACCAAAACGCACAACATAATGCAAAATACGCACAAACAAATCGTTTTCTGCAATAATCGCCATCTTATGCGGTCCCTGCGTCCCGGTTCCGGCCACGGTTTCCCTTGTCTGTCTACTCAACTACTACCATGTCAAAAAACACACTTTCAGTCATCGACAATCGTACCGGAGCGAGCTACGAGATTCCCATCGTCGATGGGGCCGTAAAAGCCATGGACCTGCGCCAGATCCGGGTAAATCAGGAGGACTTCGGCCTGATGACCTATGATCCGGGGCTGACCAATACCGCCTCGACACGCAGCGCCATTACCTACATCGACGGTGATCAGGGCATCCTGCGCTATCGGGGATATCCCATCGAACAACTCGCGGCGCAGAGTACGTACCTCGAGACGGCCTATCTCATCATCTTCGGTGAACTGCCGACGCCGGAGCAACTGGCGAAATGGGAACACGACATCAGCCGCCACACGCTGTTGCACACGAATATCCAGAACCTGATCCAGACCTTCCGGTTCAACGCGCATCCGATGAGCGTCTTCATCAGCGCCATCGCCTCGCTTTCGACCCTGTACCCTGACGCCCGTCGCGTCACCGATCCGGCTAACCGGCGCCTGCAGGTCGAGCGGATGGTGGCCAAGGCGGCCACCATCGCGGCCTTCACCTACCGGCATAACCACGGCTGGCCAGTCAATTTGCCGGATGACGGCCTGAGTTTCATCGGTAACTTCCTCAAAATGATGTTCCGCATGACCGAGGTGACTTACGAGCCGGACCCCGTGCTGGAGCGCGCCCTGAACATCCTGTTCATCCTGCATGCCGACCATGAGCAAAACTGCGGTACCAACGCCATGCGCGTGATCGGTTCCTCGCAGGCCGATCCCTACTCGGCGCTGGCTGGCGCGGCGGCGGCACTCTACGGGCCGCTGCACGGCGCGGCCAACGAGGCCGTGCTGCGCATGCTGGAGGAGATCGGCAGCCCTGAAAACGTCCCGGCTTTCATCGAGCGCGTCAAGAAGGGAGAAGGCGAGCGCCTGATGGGCTTCGGCCACCGTGTTTACAAGAACTACGATCCGCGCTGCCGCATCATCAAGGCCACGGCGGAGGACGTGTTCAAGGTCACCGGGCATAACAAACTCCTCGACGTCGCACTTGAACTCGAGCGCATCGCCCTGCAGGACGACTATTTCGTGTCGCGCAAGCTTTACCCCAACGTCGATTTCTATTCCGGCCTGATCTACCGCGCGATGAATCTGCCGGCGTCGATGTTTACCGTGATGTTTGCCGTACCGAGAACCTGCGGTTGGGTGGCGCACTGGCTGGAACTGCTGACCGATTCCGAGCAGAAGATCTCTCGCCCACGGCAGATCTACACCGGACCTGAGGTGAGGGATTACGTGCCGATGGCGAATCGGTAGTTTTCACCGGCAAGGACTCACTCATCCTCGCCAGCGCCCACACCGTCCCTGCGCGGGACGGTCTGCGGGTCGCAGGTGATGGGGCGGTAGATCTCGACGCGATCGCCAGGACGCAACGTAGATTGAGGTTTGACGACCTTGCCGAAGATGCCGACCTTCTGCGCGTCGAGGTCGATGTGCGGGAACATCCTGAGGATGCCCGAGCGTTCAATGGCGTCCATGACGCTCGCTTCGTCCGGAACCTCGATGGTCATCCAGATTTGCTGGCTGTGTTCGGAGTAGGCGACACCGACCTGCATGGCATTCTCCTCAGTGGCACCCGGCGGCGCTTGCGCTGCCGGTCAGGGTTGTTTTCTCCGTCGCTGCGGAACGGCGTTCGAGCATGCGCTTGAGCGCCAGCAGCAGGCCGAGCACCAGGAATCCCGCCGGCGGCAGGACCATCATCAGCACCCCGCCGTAGTTCGGGAAGACCTGCATTTCGAGGAAAGCGAAGTTCGGACCAAGCAGCAGGCTGGCCTGGTTGAACAGCGTGCCCATGCCGATCAGTTCGCGGATCAGGCCGATGGCGGTGAGCGCGACGGTGAAGCCGATCCCCATGCACAACCCGTCGAGCGCGGACGCCAGCACGCCGGAGCGCGAAGCGAACGATTCGGCACGACCCAGCACGGCGCAATTGACCACGATCAGCGCGATGAACAGCCCGAGTACCCGGTAGAGATCGTGCATCCACGCGTTCAGCCCCATATCGACCAGGGTGACGAGGGTGGCGATCACCACGATGTAGACCGGAAGGCGCACCTGCGGCGAGACAAAATCGCGGATACAGGAAACGAGGATGTTGGCGCCGACCAGCACGAAGGTGGTCGCCAACCCCATGCCCAGGCCGTTGGTGCCGCTGGTGGTCACCGCCATTGCCGGGCACAGGCCGAGCAGCTGCGAGAAGACGATGTTCTGATCCCACAGGCCGTTCCT
>CAZCJW010000246.1:0-1348 GCA_964499185.1 uncultured Propionivibrio sp.
TGGCGATGGTCGGCGACGGCATCAACGATGCGCCGGCGCTGGCGGCTGCCGATGTTAGTTTCGCGATGGGTGCCGGTTCGGAGGCCGCCATCGAAGTTGCCGACGTGACGTTGATGCGCGGCGATCTGCACGGCGTGGCCGACGCCATCCTGCTTTCGCGGGCAACGCTAAGCAAAATCCGGCAAAATCTGTTCTGGGCGTTCATCTACAACCTGCTCGGTATTCCGCTTGCGGCGCTGGGCTGGCTGAACCCGGTGGTCGCCGGGGCGGCGATGGCCATGAGCTCCGTGTCGGTGGTGTCGAATTCGCTGCTGCTCAAGCGCTGGAAAGCGCAATCAACTGTTCAATAACGAGGGAGGAAAACAATGAAGCGTCTTGTCGTCGGTATCGCCGGAATGAGCTGCCAGGGCTGCGTGAAAAACGTGACTGGTGTTTTGCAGGCTTTGCCTGGCGTGTCGGAGGTGAAGGTCTCGCTGGAAGAGGCGAGGGCCGAGATCGCCTATGACCCGCAATTGGTCAAGCCCACGCAGTTCAAGGCGGCCATCGAAGGCGCGGGCTTCGACGTGGTGTGCGATGGGGATTGTTCGAAAGCCTGTTCGTAGGATGGATCACTGCAATGAAAAAAGGCGGTTGGAGCCGCCTTTTTGTTGCGTCTTGCGCGAGTAATTACTTGACGCGGGCGCGGTATTCGTTGGTGCGGGTGTCGATTTCGATCTTGTCGCCGATTTCGACGAAAGCCGGAACCGGGAGTTCGAAACCGGTTGCCAGGCGGGCCGGCTTCATGACCTTGCCGGAAGTGTCGCCCTTGACGGCGGGTTCGGTGTAGATGACTTCGCGAACCAGGCTGTTCGGCAGTTCGACCGAGATGGCCTTGCCTTCGTAGAACACGACTTCGCAGGGCATGCCGTCCTCGAGATACTTGAGGGCGTCTTCCATGAATTCCGCTTCGATCTCGTACTGGTTGTAGTCGGCGTCCATGAAGACGTAAAGCGGATCACCGAAATAGGAGTAGGTGACTTCCTTGCGGTCGAGCTGGACGACGTCGAACTTGTCGTCTGCGCGATAGACGGTTTCGCTGGGCGATCCCGTCAGCAGGTTCTTCATCTTCATCTTGACGACCGAGGCGTTGCGGCCGGATTTGCTGTATTCAGCCTTGAGGACAACCATGGCGTCGTTGCCGACCATGAACACGTTGCCTGCGCGGAGTTCTTGTGCGGTTTTCATAGGAGGGATTGGTTCCGGTGGTATCGGGTGAAAAATTTAGCCGCGCATTATAACTTGGATCGGCAAAATTGCACCAGGCAACTGCACAAATCCTGCTGTTTTATCAGTTTTTTTTGCCACGAAC
>CAZCJW010000246.1:1448-4353 GCA_964499185.1 uncultured Propionivibrio sp.
CGCGGATGGCGTTCGGCCATGGCGGCCTCGAATGACTCCGGGAGTCGGCAGGCAAAGGCTTCTACGACGATGTCTCCGGGATTCACACCGGAAAAATCCCCCGCCCAATGGCGAATCTCAACGCCCTGAACACTTTGTTGCGTCTGATCCGGGTTGATTTGCGGGCAAAGGTGGCGAAAAACCGCCAGATCGTCGACCCATAGGCGGACCGAAAAGCCATGCTCGGCGACCAGTTGCCGCGCCAGTCGCCAGCACACGCCGATGTCGCCAAAGTTGTCGATGACAGTGCAGAAAATGTCCCAGCGAAGCGGTATGGTCGTGGCGGGCATGGCAGAACTGGCGTGGTACCATCAAGCGCGACATCGTACCGCCTCTCGCCCATGGACGAAACCTTCGATCCGAAAACCCTGCTGGCTACCCTGACCGACCTGCCCGGGGTTTATCGCATGCTGGATGCGCAGGGGAAAGTGCTGTACGTCGGCAAGGCCAAGAATCTGAAGAAGCGCGTCGCGTCGTACTTCCGCGAGAATCATCCCAGCCCGCGCATCGCGCTGATGGTGTCGCAGATCGCGAAAGTCGAGACCACGGTCACCCGCTCGGAAGCCGAGGCGCTGCTGCTGGAAAACAACCTGATCAAGAGCCTCTCGCCGCGCTACAACATCCTGTTCCGCGACGACAAGTCCTACCCGTATATCGTCATCACTCGTGACCCATATCCGAGGTTGGGGTTCTATCGCGGGACGACGGACCGCAAATCCGACTACTTCGGCCCGTATCCGTCTTCCACAGCGGTGCGCGAGAGCGTCAATCTGCTGCAACGCATGTTTCGCCTGCGTACCTGCGAGAACTCCGTGTTCAACAACCGTTCCCGCCCTTGTCTGCTGTATCAGATCAAACGCTGTTCCGGGCCGTGCGTCGATCTGATTCCTAGGGAATCCTACGCGCAGGATGTGCAGATGGCGTCGATGTTCCTGCAAGGGCGTCAGCAGGAGGTCATCGGCCGTCTCAGCGAGGCGATGGACAAGGCGGCCGCCGACCTGGCTTTCGAGCAAGCGGCGGTCTACCGTGACCAGATCCAGTCCCTGCGCCGTGTGCAGGACAAGCAGTACGTGGAGAGCAGCCGCGGCGAGGACATCGATGTCGTGACCGTCGTCGAAGAGGGGGGCATGCTTTGCGTCAACCTGGCGATGGTGCGCGGCGGCCGCCATCTGGGGGATAAACCACAGTTTCCGAGCAATGCCGGCGACAGCACGCCGGCCGAGGTGCTGGCTGTCTTCTTGTGCCAGCACTATCTGGCGCATCCGATCCCTGCGCAGATCCTGGTGAATCGTCCGCTGAACGATGCCGAAGTTTCGGAAACGCTCGGTGCGTTGGCCAACCGCCCGGTCCCGGTGAGCGAACCGCGGCTGACGATGCACAAGGTCTGGGTCGAAATGGCCGAGCAGAATGCCCGTCTGGCCATTGTCGCACGGCGCAGTCAGTTCGCCCGCCAGGAAACCCGGCTGGAAGCCTTGCAGGAGTTGCTGAAACTGGAAACGGATGAAGCGCAAGAAATCCGTATCGAATGTTTCGACATCAGCCATACGCAGGGAGAATCGACCGTGGCTTCCTGCGTCGTGTACCAGGGTAACGGCATGCGCAAATCCGAATACCGGCGCTTCAACATCAAGGATGTGCAGCCCGGAGACGACTACGCGGCGATGCGCCAGGCCGTTTTCCGGCGTTACGAAAAGGTCAGCAACGGGGAGAGCCTGGCTCCGGCCCTGATCCTGATCGATGGCGGCAAAGGGCAGGTCGGCGCGGCGGCCTCGGCGCTTGAAGAACTCGGTTTGTCGCATCTGCCGATGCTCGGTGTGGCCAAAGGCGAGGCGCGCAAGCCTGGCCTTGAAACTTTGATCTTCCCGGATGCACGCGAACCGGTACAATTACCGGCGGAACATCCTGCATTGCATTTGATCCAGGAAATCCGTGACGAAGCGCATCGTTTCGCCGTATCGGGGCACCGGATGCAGCGCGGCAAGACCCGGAAAACTTCGCGGCTGGACGATATTGATGGCATCGGCCCCAAGCGTCGCAAGGCGCTGATTGCCCATTTCGGCGGATTGCAGGGAATCACCGATGCCGGGATCGACCAACTGACAACGGTTCCCGGCATCAGTCGGGAGCTGGCCGAAAAAATCCACGCGGCTTTGCACTGATGCCCTTCAATATTCCGATTCTTCTGACCTGGCTGCGGATCATCCTGATCCCCTTGCTGGTCGCCCTGTACTACGTGCCTGCATCGTGGGCCATTCCCGGCGGGCGCGATCTGGTGGCGACAGTGGTCTTCGTTGTCGCCGCGTGGACCGACTGGCTGGACGGCTATCTGGCCAGGCGCTGGAACGAAACGTCGGCATTCGGTGCGTTTCTCGATCCGGTTGCCGACAAGTTGATGGTGGCCGCTGCCCTGATCATCCTTGTGTATCTGGACCGGGTCGGCGCGCTGATTGCCGTGGTCATCATCGGTCGGGAAATCACCATTTCCGCCTTGCGCGAATGGATGGCGCAAATCGGTGCCCACAAGAGCGTGGCGGTATCGATGATCGGCAAGGTGAAAACGGCCGCCCAGATGAGCGCGATCCCCTTGTTGCTGTATCACGAGCCGATTGGCGGCATCGATATTCAGCTCATGGGTACGGGACTGATCTATATTGCGGCGGTCCTTACGCTGTGGTCGATGGTGTATTACGTGCGGATGGCGTGGCCCTATCTCGTCGAGCAGGATAAGAAAGCCTAACAGCGGGCTGAATGGCTTCAAAATCGGCCCAAAACGTTGACAGGTCGCGCGAAGGCTATATAATGCGCACTCGCTTTTGCGGGAATAGCTCAGTTGGTAGAGCGCAACCTTGCCAAGGTTGAGGTCGCG
>CAZCJW010000247.1:0-4264 GCA_964499185.1 uncultured Propionivibrio sp.
CGGGACGAAGCGGTATTCCCGCTGCCATGGGTGGCCGCCAACAAGTTCTGGCCGAGCGTCAACCGCATCGACGATGTGTATGGGGATCGCAATCTGTTCTGTGCGTGCGCCCCGATGGACGACTACAAGTAACAGAAGGCTGGCCGGGGCGATTCGGCTCTATCGCCCCGGCCATTCTCATTGGGTACTGACGTCGAAGACGTGATAGCCCCAAGGCGGCAGATCGACGAATAGTCCGCGTGACACGAGTTCCGATCCATCACGCTCGTAGCTGGGGCCGCCCATAAGATCCAAGAGACCAACCGGTTGGCCACCCAGTTCGGCGAACGGCAGCCGCACATGGCATTGGCTCTGATTCGCCGCATAGTTCACTACAATCACGATGCGGCGACCGTTGCCGCCAAGCCATGCCCAAGCGATGAAGCAGTCCCAGGTCCAGTTGCCTTCCCAGGCAGGCACGCACACCAGCAGCATCCATTGGCCGTCGCGCAGGGTAGGCTGCCGCACGACGGAAAGCAGCGACTCGTAGAACCGTACCAGCCGGGCATCGGCATCTTCCTGCGGAGCGCGGATGAGATGAGGGGAAATGCGCTTCAGCCGCCCCTCGAACTGCCCCTGATGAAAGAAGCGCAGCCCCGGCGACAGGAAGGTGACGATGGCCGCTGCTTCGTGCGCATCTTGCGGGAAGGACGCCGCGGCGCGCGGCTCGTCGTGGTTTTCGAGGAAACGTGCCAGCTTGCCCTGATAGTCGAGACCGGCCAGCAGATGCTCGCGCACCGGGCGCGCATGGCCTTCGCGCAACCGGTCGTACAGCCGCTTGTCGTAGGCGTAGTCGAAACCCTGTTGAAGCAAGGCCCATTCAAGATCCCAATAGACCTCGGCCATGAACAGGAAACCCGGCACCTGATCGCGTACCCGGCGCGTCGCGTCGGGCCAGAACAGCGGCGCACGCTGGCCCCAGGTGCGCTCGAACACATCGGGCAGCACCAGCATGGCCATATCGCAGCGCACCCCGTCGCACTGCGCCGCGATTTTCAGCAGCTCACCGATCATGGCTTCCTGCGTTGCGGGATTGCTGTAATCGAGCTGCAGGGTGTCCGGCCAGCCTTCGAAGTAAGGATCGCGTCCGTAGGCCAGCAACATGTCGCCATCGGAACGCTTCACCCACGTGTAGTTTCGCGGAGCGCGCGCCAGATCGATCTCCGTGCCTCGCACGAAGTGCTCCGGGTGGCTCTCTACCCACGGATGGTCCAGCGCCATGTGATTGGGCACGAAATCGAGCATCAGGCGCAGGCCGCGTCGCTGCAAGCGCTCGCGCAGGCGCGCCAGCGCGGCGTCACCGCCAAGCTCGGGATGTACCGAATAGGCCGTGATGGCGAAGCCGGAACCGGCGATGTCGTCCTCACGCAGATCGGGGAGCGTCTCCTCGAATTCCTTGCGCCATCCGGCGTTCTCGCGCGAAACCTGCCGCCCGGCTGCCCCCGTCGTCCAGACGCTGAGCAGCCAGACCCAGTCGAAACCCTTCTCTGCAATCTGGTCGAGTTCCACATCGGGAACGTCATCGAGGGTGACCTGACGTCCGAGCGCTTGCGCCAGTCCCGTCAGCCAGACGCGCGTATTGATTTGGTAGAGGGAAGGATAGCGAGGCTGTGCCATGTCACTTTTTCCTGGTACGCGTTGCGGTGGCTTTCTTGGCAACCGGCCCTTTGTCCTCTTCGACAACTGCCGCGATCTTGCCCAGCGCGAGGGCCTGCTCGGGCGACGATGTGGCAAAGAGGTGCATCAACCGGGCAACGAGGCCGGTCCAACCCGTCTGGTGGTTGGCGCCAAGTCCTGCGCCGTTGTCGCCGTGGAAATACTCGTAGAACTGGATCAGATCGCGCCAGTACGGGTCTTCCTGGAACGTCATTGCAGCCCCGTTGACCGGACGATGCCCGTTTTCGCCCTTGAGGAACATGCTGGCGAGACGGCGCGAGATTTCCTCGGCGATCTGGTAGAGGGTCATGTGGCGGCCGGAACCTGTCGGGCATTCGATGGTGAAATCGTCACCATAAAAGAGGTAGTACTGCAGCAACGCGCGCACGATCAACGCATTGACCGGCATCCAGATCGGTCCGCGCCAGTTCGAGTTGCCGCCGAACATGCCGGTGTCGGACTCGGCGGGCAGGTAGGGCACGCTAAATTCCTGGCCGCCGGCCTGGAACTTGAATGGATGCTCGGCATGGAAGCGCGACAGGGAACGGATTCCGTAGGGGCTGAGAAACTCCTTTTCGTCGAGCATCTTGGTCAGCACCCGGCGCAGCTTCGTTTCGTCCAAAATAGCGTTCAGACGGCGCCCCCCAACGCCCGGCGTCACAGGGTTGTGGATGAAGGCCACGAGTTCCGGCCTGGCATCGAGGAAGTTCCGCAATTTCCCAATCATCTCCGGGTATTTCTCGCGGAATTCGTCCTCGAAGACCGTGGTCGCGCACAGCGGCAGCAAGCCGACCATGGAACGCACCTTCAAACGCTGCGCTGTTCCGTCCGGGAGCTGTAGCACATCGTAGAAGAACCCATCCTCCTCGTCCCACATACCAGTGTTGCCACCCGCATGGATGGTAGCCGAGGCGATGGACAGGAAGTGGGTGAAGAATTTTCTCGCCATCTCGGCGTACGTTGCGTCATGAAGCGCCAGCTCGACGCTTATTTCGAGCATGTTCAGGCTGTACAGCGCCATCCACGCGGTACCGTCGGCCTGCTCGAGGTAACCACCAGTAGGTAGCGGTGCGCTGCGGTCAAAGACGCCGATGTTATCGAGGCCGAGGAATCCACCTTCGAAAGTATTCTTTCCCGAACGGTCCTTGCGGTTGACCCACCAGGTGAAGTTCAGCAGCAGCTTCTGGAAGCTACGTTCGAGCCAGGCGATATCGCCCTGCCCGGTCTTCGCTTTCTCGAGTCGGTAGGTGAAGATCGTGGCCCACGGATGCACCGGCGGATTGACGTCGCTGAAGTTCCACTCGTAGGCGGGTATTTGCCCGTTGGGGTGCAGGTAACCCTCGCTCAGCATCAGGCTCAATTGCTGCTTGCCGAAATCCGGATCAACGAGTGTAAGCGAGCCGACATGAAACGCCAGGTCCCATGCCGCGTACCAGGGGTATTCCCACTTGTCCGGCATCGAGATCACATCGGCGTTGTACATGTGGTGCCATTGCCCGTTACGCGGCGGCTGTTTCGCCGAGGGCCGGTAGACGCTGCAGCCGCGCTCTTCGAGCCAGCGGTTGACGTCATAGTAGAAGAACTGCTTTGACCACATCATCCCGGCGAGAGCCTGGCGCATCACATTGGTCTGGTCCGCATTGAGCGAGCGAGGAATTACGGTGGCATAGAAATCGTCGGCGTCCTGCCGGCGCGCTTGCATGAGTGCGTCGAAGTGCGCGCCGAACGCGCCCTGGCCCTTGCCGTAGGTCTTGTCCAGAGCGGCTGGCCCTTCGGGGGTCAAGCGCAGGCGGATCGTCTCACAGCCCCCGGCGGGTACGGCGATCCGGTAGTGCGCCGCCACCTTGGTGCCCGTTTGCTTTGGATTGACGGCGCCCGTATCGCCGCGCACGACACAGGAATGGATGCCGTCCTTGACGTAAGGCGTCCGGTTATGGCCGCCAAAGAGCCGTTTGGCGTTGGTCTCGTTTTCGGTGAACAACAGCGAAGTTTCGCCGTCGCAATAAATGTAACGCTCTCCCAAGGCGCCTTCCGTGGCCTTGACGGCGCATCCTTTGCCTTTGATGGCTTTGAGCGACGGACGCGGATTGTCTTCGCCCCAGGACCAGGTGTTGCGGAACCACAGGGTAGGCAGCACATGCAGGTCGGCGGCTTCCGGACCACGGTTGTGGATGGAGATCTGCACGAGAATGTCTTCCGGCGATTCCTTCGCGTACTCCACGAACACGTCGAAATAGCGGTTGTCGTTGAACACACCGGTGTCGAGCAACTCGTATTCCATGTCCTTGCGCCCGCGCTCACGGTTCGTTAGGACCAGGTCGCTGTACGGATAGGCGTTTTGTGGGTACTTGTAGAGGTACTTGAGGTACGAATGCGTCGGCGTGCTGTCAAGGTAGAAGTAGTACTCCTTGACATCCTCGCCGTGGTTGCCTTCGCTGTTGGTCAGGCCGAACAGCCGCTCCTTGAGGATCGGATCCTTGCCGTTCCACAGGGCGAGCGCAAAACAGAGGCGCTGGCGGTCATCCGAAATGCCGGCCAGGCCGTCCTCCCCCCAATGATAGGCACGCGA
>CAZCJW010000248.1:0-4254 GCA_964499185.1 uncultured Propionivibrio sp.
CACTGCGACGCGGCGGCGGGTGCCAAGGTGTCTATCGTCGTCTGTCCGTCGATCCGCGGCCGTCTGCCGATGGTGCGAGACGAGGTGACGACGATTTCAACTCCCGGTGAAACCGTCGGGGTGATTGTCACCGAACGCGGTATCGCGGTGAACGACAACCTGCCGGACCTCAAGGCGGAACTCATCAAGCGCGGCGCTCCGGTAAAGGATATCCGGCAACTGCGCGACGAGATCCAGGCGGTTACCGGCGTGCCGAAGCCCATCGAGTTCGAGGACAAGGTCGTTGCCCTGATCGAGTACCGTGACGGCTCCATCATCGACGTCATCCGCCAGGTCAAGCCGTAACTTCTTGACCGCGCGGGACAGCCGCCAGGATGCCCTTGCTCAAGCCTTGAGCGCGGGGCATCCGGCGACGCTGTGCCTGTCGCTGAACATTCCGGGACCGGAAAAGACGCCTCCCGGCGCCGAGGCGCTTTTCTTGTGGATGCTGGATCAGGTTCCAGCCCATTTCGCGGATTTGACCATCGAGTGCGAAACCAGCGATCTGCTGGGCCCGTATGCCATTCTTGGAGTCGATGCGGATCCCATCGCGGTCAAGGAAATCTGTATTCAACTTGAAACCGAACATCCGTCGTCCAGGCTTGTCGACCTGGACGTCTACGCGGTCGATGGAACGCAGATCGACCGCGGGTGCCTTGGCCATGAAAGCCGTTCCTGTCTTGTCTGCGATCAGCGGGCGGTCGATTGCATCCGCGCCAAGCGCCATTCGTTTGAAGAAACAATCGGCAAGGTCCATGAACTCCTCGCGCCATTCCGAACTTGAGAACCTGGCTCTCGCCCTCGCCAAGGGCGCCAGCATGGAACTCTACCTGACGCCAAAGCCGGGCCTCGTCGACCTGATGGACAACGGCTCGCATCCCGATCTCTCGGTGCCGGTCATGGAACAGTCGATTGGCATCGTCGCCGATTACCTGGAGGAAATCGTGGTTTCGTTGAAGGCGGGCGAGCCCTTTTTCTGCCAGAAGGACGTCGCCATCCGCGCCGAGCGGCGCCTTTACGACGAACTCGGGACCAATACGCACAAGGGTTTCATCTTCCTTTCCGGGATGCTGCTGATCGCAAAGCATCATTCCGTGGCGCCAGGGGAGGCTTTGTTGCGCGAATCGCTTTCGGGGATATCCCGGGCCTTTTTCGCCAGCGCTTGCGAAAACGACACCAACGGTGCAAAGGCACGCAGGAATTTCAGTACCGGAGGGATCGTCAGCGAAGCCGTTGGCGGCTATCCGTCGCTTTTCGAACAGGCGCTCCCCGCTTTCAGGCAAGCCCTGAACCGGCATGGATGCCCCGCAACCGCGTCGTTCGCGATGATGGCGCGGCTGATGCAGACGGTTGACGACACCACGACGCTACACCGTGCCGGTCCGCCGGGGCTGGAGCGCGTCCGGCAGGATGGCCGCGCTCTGGAGCGGATCATCGCCGAAGGAGGGGAGTTCATCCACTACCTGGAAGAACTGAACCGCCAATACAAGCGACAGAATCTCACCATCGGCGGTGTGGCCGACATGCTCGGCATCGCCTTCGGCTACCTGCTTGCCCAATCCGAGATTGAACTGTCCTCCGATGCTGTAGCCGTGTTGTCGGTGCCCTTGATGCCTGCGTGATCGATCGCGGGCGCGAGAGACTCCAGCCGGTGAATAGCCATTGCCGCCGCTGTTCTTCCGGCGGCAACTGTTACTTGTAGGCTCCGGAGGCGACGATGAGATCGTCGCACACCTCAATGTAGGCCACCTTGCTTTCGAGTTTTTTCGTGACTGGATCGATCGATTTGTAAGTTTGCCAGCCCTTTCCCCGTGTTTTGGCGATCTCGATTCGTTCTTTGATGAACAGTTTGCCCGTCGGATCCTTGGCCGCGATCATGTTCTCACCTATCTTTTCCGGGCTACGGCCGTGCGCTACGCATTTTCCCTGTATGTCGTAGACGAAGACGAACAAATCCCGGTTGACGAACTCGCCGTCCTTGTTGCTGATATCGGCGAGTGCCTTCTCGCGGCCAACGTTCCTGATATGGCTGACGGCGCGCTTTACCAGCGCCTCAGCTTCCACCGTGGTTCCCTTGAAGAACGAGATCAGGTTGCGAAGCTCGATTGCAAGGTTGGCCAGGTCGCTGGCAGAAACCCGGATCTTTAGCGTCGAATCGACCGATGTTTGGGTGATCCGCGAAATGCTCTCAAGGTTGTGAGTCACTTCGCTGACGGCGGCCGACTGTTCTTCCGCCGATGCGGCGATGCTCTGGACCATGCTGCCTGCCTCGTCGGACGTGTTGACGATGATGTCCAGGGATTTTTTGGCATCCCTTGCCAGCAACACGCCTTTGCTGACCTCCGTGCTGCTTCGCTGGATCGCGTCCGCCGAGCTTTCCGACGCGTGCTGTATCCCTTGCACCTTGACCGAGACGTCCCCGGTCGACTGGGTAGTGCGTTCTGCCAGGTTGCGTACTTCGTCGGCCACGACTGCAAAGCCGCGTCCCTGCTCTCCGGCCCGTGCTGCTTCGATCGCCGCGTTCAGCGCCAGCAGATTGGTCTGGCCTGCGATGTCGTTGATTACACCGACGATGTGGCCTATCTGCGCGGAATTTCTCCCCAATTCCTCGACTGTGTTTGCCGCTTCCTGAATCGCAGAGGCGATTCTCTCCATGTCCATCGCTGTGACTTCGACCGATTGCCTTCCGGATTTTGCGGTTTCCAGAACCTTCTCGCTGGCTGATGCCGACGCGGCCGCACTGTTCGCGACTTCGGCTACGGCCTTCGATATCTCGCTCATTGACGCGACGATCTGTTCGATCTGCTGCGAAAGCCGTTCCGTTCCACCGCTAAGCTCCTCGGCTGCCCCAAAAAGCCGATGACTTCCCAAGGCAACGTTGTCGGCAATGATCTTGACGTTGGCGATTACATTCCGGAGTTGCGACTGCATCTGCTGGATGCCCATACGCAATTGTCCGATCTCGTCGTCGCCATGACCTTCGAGGTCAACGTTCAGATTGCCGTTCGCAACTGACTGGACGACAGCCAGGATCTCGTTCAAGGGCCGTACCATTCTTCGCGCGAGGAACCACGAAAATGCAGTTCCCAGCGCGACGGCGATAGCCAGCGCGACGACCGACGGCACGTTGCTCCGGCCGGGAACAGTCGTCGATACCGCGTAAATCGCTACGCCCGCGACGAGTGTCAAGGCAAGGCAGAAACCCGCGAGCAGTTGCGTTGTGATTTTCATACGCCGAAGCATTTTCATTTCTCCTTCGAAGACCTGCCCGTTACAAGTGTGTATATGGCCAGTCGGCTCGCGTCGACGATACCGGGGCTACGTTGGAGGAAGTCGTTCCGACACGGGGCCGCTTGCCCTGCTCTTGAGGACAGGGGCGAGCGACCGGGCTGCTTCGCGGATCACTTCCTCGGTGGTCTTCCAGTCCATGCAGGGATCCGTAATCGAACATCCATACGTCAGTTCTTTGCGATTGGCTGGAATCTCCTGTTTCCCCGCCAGCAGGTTCGATTCGAGCATGACGCCGATCAGTGAGCGATTTCCTCTTTGGATCTGATTGATCACGTTGGCCAGGACGGCTCCCTGCAACTCGGGACGACCGTAGCTGTTGGCATGGGAACAATCGACAACGATGTTTTCGGGCAAGCCAGCCATGCGCATCGCGTATTCGGCGTGCTGGACATTGATGTGGTCATAATTCGGGTGTCCTTTGCCCCCTCGTAAAACGATATGGGCATAACGATTGCCCTGCGTTTGAACCACGCAGGGGTGACCGTGTTCATCGATGGTGACAAATCGGTGCGCCTGCCCGGTTGTCCGGATGGCGTTGATGGCACTATCCAGTTTTCCGTCAACTCCGTTCTTGAATGCCACCGGTGTCGGGAGGCCGGATGCGATCTCCCGGTGAACCTGCGATTCAATTGAATGAACCCCGAAAATCGTCCAGGTGATCAAGTCGCCGTAGTATTGCTGCAAGAGCGGGCTGACGGCCTCGGCGGCCATGGGTAATCCGAGCTTGTTCACGTCACGAAGAAAGGTTCGAGCCTTTTTCAGTCCCTTGGTGATATTGAACGATTCGTTCAGGTCGGGATCGTTTATGTATCCTTTCCAGCCTGTTGCCGTAAGGGACTTTTCAAGAAAGACCCGCATTACCAGAAAGAGGGTTGAACTGACCTCATCTGCGAGGTTTTTCAGTCGCTTCGCGTACTCAAGCCC
>CAZCJW010000249.1:0-4246 GCA_964499185.1 uncultured Propionivibrio sp.
CCAGTCTCGGTGTAACCAGCTTCACTAAGGACGACAGCGAACAACAGCTTCTTGCCCGTGCGGATGTCGCCCTCTATCGGGCAAAAAACACGGGGCGAAACCGCACCGTACTGATCCCGTCGGGCGAAATGCATCACTCATCGGTAGCAGAAACGACTACGGCAAAAAGGCGGCAATGATTATCGAATTCTCATGTGAAGCACTATCGCAACGTGAATGACTCTTTCATGCGGATGACTTGACATTCGATCTGTCGCTACGGCAGTGACCGCATTGGGTCGGGACGAACCGGTCAGGTGATCGTTATTACGCGGTCAAGTGCAATAAGAATCGGAGGTCATGTTGGCGCGATTACGCACCCAGCGTAACCCAGTGCGTAGATGCTTCAAAGTTCATCCAGATTGCTTCTAAACGTGTCCGCCTGCTGAACAATCGCCGCCCGTTCTTTCGGACTGAAACGTTCCAGGCTTTTCAACGGCAGGCTCATGCGAGGATTGCCGAAAAAGCGCTCGGCATGGTGAATCAGGAAGTCCCAGTAAAACGTGGTGAATGGGCACGCCTCCGGTCCGCTGCGTTCTTCCGGCCGGTAACAGCAGCCGTGGCAGTAGTTGCTCATGCGCTTGATGTAGGCCCCGCTTGCGCAATAGGGCTTGCTTGTCATGCCGGGCCAGGCGTTGAGGGCCATGCCAAGGGTGTTGGGCTCTTCCACCCAAGCGACGGCATCGACATAAACCGCCAGATACCAGTCGGCCACTTGGCGCGGTTCAAGCCCGGCGATCAGGGCAAAGTTGCCGGTGATCATCAAGCGCTGAATGTGATGCGCGTAACCGTGGTCCATCGTCTGGCAAATGCAGTCTCTGAGACAGGCGGCGTGCGTGTCGCCTGTCCAGAACCATGAGGGCAGAGGTGTGCGGTGGTCGTACTGATTGGCGGTCGCCAAAAACGGCATCTGGCGCCAATAGATTCCGCGCACGAATTCACGCCAGCCGAGAATCTGCCGGATAAAGCCTTCGGCGGCTGCAATTGGCACGTGGCCAGCCTCGTAGGCGGCGAGTGTCGCATCGATGATCCGGCGCGGATCGATCAGTTTGAGATTCATCACACTGGACAGGAGCGAGTGCCACAGGAAGGGTTCGCCTTGCCACATGGCATCCTGCCAGCGACCAAATTCGGGGAGCCGGTGGCGAACGAAGTCTACGAGCGCGTCTTCCGCCTGTGCCGGCGTCACGGCCCAGGCAAAATGCCGCGTGTCGCCGGGATGGTCGGAAAAGTAATGCTCGACGTCGGCAATCGCGCTCCGGGTGATCGCGTCGGGCGAAAAGCGGAGGGGCGGTGGCACCAGGCCGGGGCCTTGCCGGCCAAACGTTTGGCGATTCTCCTCATCAAAGTTCCACTGGCCGCCGACAGGGTCGTCATCCGACATCAGGATCCGATGACGCTTGCGTTGCCAGCGATAGAAAAACTCCAGCCGCAGTTGTATCTTGTCGCCAGACCACGCATTGAAATCATCAATGGAGCAAAGAAAGTGCGGATCGGGACGGATGAGCAGCGGCTTGCCGGCGGCGATGCACGTTGCGCTTAACAACTCCTGTAGCCGGTAGTCCCCGGGTTCCAGCATCACCAAAGCATTGAAATCGCCAGTAGCCAGTACCGCCCGAACCGCATCGCTCAGGCGGCCATGCGGGTGTTCGCCCAGCCGCAGGTATTTGACTGGCAGGCCGGCCTCACGAAATGCCGCGGCGCGGTGGCGCATTGCAGCAAGAAAAAGCGCGCTGCGCGCCTTGTGGCTCCAGACGTGGGTTGACTCCTCGCTGGCCTCGACCATCAGCAGTTCATCGCTTTCCGGGTTGAAATCCGCCAGAAGCGGGTGCGGGTCAGGATGGAGTTGATCGCCCACGATCAGGAAGAGACGGCTCATGCGGATTTGAATCCTTTCCGGCAGGCGTTCGAGCAATAGATGACACTATGCCAGTTCAACCGCCATTTCTTGCGCCAGACCATGAGGCGGCCGCAAGCGGCGCATTGCTTGGCGGGCAAAGCGGCTTTGTTTCCGCGGAAATCTCCGGCGGGTTTTGCCTGTTTCATTGATGTTTCAGTCGGCAGGTTAATCATGTTTTGCCCGGTCAAACCGGGAATGGCAGATTCCGCAAGGTTGTTTTGTTTCACAAGCCCGACAGGCTGCTAAGGTGCTCGCTCCCACTCGAGGATCCCCCCGTCCGCCATCAGTGAGATGAAAAGCTTGCCATCCTTGAACAGGTAGGAGCGCACGTAGGGCAACTGGCGCATCAGCTTTTGATCCAGCGATCCCGGCGGACACATGGCGCGGGTGGCCGCCATCGGTCCGAACTCAAGCCTGCCCGAACCGGATCCGCTCGCCGTGGCCTGCCAACTGCCTGACCCGCGGTTGCAGTCGAGGCGGAAAGACGCCTTCCCGTCCGCACCGAAAGTGACGGTATAGCGCTCCGGGTCGTCAATCGTGGTCGTCCCCTGCGCATCGTCCATCGACTGGATTGCGCGCAGACGCCAGGCGGTTCCTGCCAACGGGGATGGCGATGTAGACTGCTCGGCATCGTCCTTCTTCATGCAGCGCATTTCCGGCGCGCCATAGCCCCAGCGGATGCGCGCTTCGCTGTGATGCTCCCAGAACATTTCGTTCCGACCCTCGTATTTCGCTCCGCTCGCCGCCGGCTGCTGGAACATCAGCGAAACGCTGTCGCCGCGCTCGGCGATGAGCGACGGCGGTTCGGTCTGGAAGAAGGTCACCACGACTACGTTCGCCGGGTTGCCATCGCAGGCGAAGAGCACCACGGGCGATGGTGCCACCAGCCGGTAGCGCGCCTGCAGCTCGGCAATGCGCAGGCGATAGGATTCGGCAACGCATTGCCGCTTGTCGTCGCTTTTCCAGCACTCGTTACGCCCCTTGATCCAGCCGCGCTGCTCGGCTTTGAGGACGGGCGGATGCTCATTGGCTGCCTTTCTCGCAGCCGCCGCGTAGACCTCCGCCATCCGCCGATCAAGGGAGGCCAGATTGCTGTCCTGACAGACCAACGACTCGATGCTGCCGACCTCGATCTTGCCGCAATTAAAACTGGTTCCGCCTGCAGCGGCATAGGCAGCAAACAGCAGGCCGCACGACAACACACCGGATCGCGACGCCAGAAAAATTTTCATGAAGGCTCCCCGATGATTTATCCGATCACATTAACATTGGCAGGATAGCGCGAGTTGCCATGCCACCACCATCAACAAAGAATTCGTAATCACTGCATAGAGCCATAGCCGATCCGAAGTTCGACTACGATAAACAAAGTAATGGTCCGCCGGAAGAATCCGGGGCAACGTTAAAGGCAGCGCTGATGTATTGACAAATGATTCAGCCCTTCCGTGGAGAAAACAATGATCAAACCTTTTCTGTTGTTCGTGATGGCAATGACTGCAGGCAACGCCTCAGCGGAGATCTTTATGTGCAAAAACGCCACAGGCGGAACGGAGTTCTCCGACACGCCATGCAGGGCAGGAAGCAGTTCCGAGGTAGTTCCGGATCGCGCTCCATTGACACAACAGCAAAAGGAGGCGGCACAGCAAAAGGCGTTGCAGCAGAAAAACAAGGCGGCCGAGCTTGAGAAAGAACGGATGGCAGGGCAAGCAAAGCAGGAGGAACGTCAGCCCGCCCCGACTCCTGCTCCCACCGACGTTGTCGAGGAGGAAGGCACGCTAGCGAGTTGTAACGATGACAGGAGGCTGAACAGCAACTGCGCCAGGACATTGAACGACGTCCAGCGGAACCAAAAGATCAGGCAGATCAGACAGAGATGATCGGGGGCCCGTGCAACCGCCACCCGGCTACTGGTGGTGTCATGTACATGATCTTCCGCTGAAAATGCGTTGCGGCGTTCCTCGGCGAAAAAAAAGCCCGATCGTCAAGACGCGTTGCGTGGACTACAGGAACAGTTCGGCCTGCATCACCGTGACGGCCTGACCCGCCATCCGGACGCGGCCGCCGTCAAGAGTACACTTCAGCCTGCCGCCCCGCTTCGAGATTTGGTGCGCAGTCAACTCCTTCTTGCCCAGACGCGCCGACCAGTAGGGCACCAGCTTGCAGTGCGCAGAACCGGTAACGGGATCTTCTGGAACCCCCATTTTGGGCGCAAAGTAGCGGCTGACAAAATCGACATCGTGGCCCGGCGCCGTGACGCAGACGGCCCGCTTGTCGAGTTGCGCCAAGCGGCCGAAGTCCGGTGACAAG
>CAZCJW010000250.1:0-4245 GCA_964499185.1 uncultured Propionivibrio sp.
TGCACAAGGCCTTCTTGCGTTACCACGATCCCGAGAACTGGCCGCTGCTGCGCGAAACCCTGAAGCAGATGGGCCGCGCCGATCTGATCGGCAACGGCAAGAAGCATCTGGTGCCGAGTTTTCAGCCGGCGGGAACATCAGTCAGGCGTCGTGAAGAACCTGGCCGGAATACGATGAGCGCGCCGAGAACCGGGTTGGGTAAACCGCTCCGCAGGACGGGGAAACGCTCGACCGGGTGATTTTGCGCTGCACGGGTTGGATACCGTCCCAGTATCGGAGATCAAAGACTCAGCGCGGTTGTCAGCGCTAGGGCGACTACCAGGCCGACCAATATCGACGAGCGCTGGAAACGGTTGGCGGTTCGCAGGCTGGAGCCGGGGATCACCGGAATGACCGTGGCCAGTGCCGCTACCGGGCCGCCGGTGAGAAAGTACTGCATCAATGCGCCGCCTGACGCGGCGGCGAGTCCTGCGGCCATCGGGTCGGCGCCGGTATCGAGCACGATCTCCAGAAACGGAATGATGATTACAGCCGCCGCGCTGTAGGACTGGGTCATCAGCGCCGTAAGCGAGGCGACCAGAAGCATCGCTTGTATCGGAGCGAGACTCAGGATAGGGCGAACAGCTTCGGAAACGGTATGCACCAGCCCAATATTGCGGATTACTGTCGATAGAAAGAGGAAACTTATTGTCGCCAGAAGTGGTGTGGCGATCCGCCCGGCGCCTGCAATCATTTCAGCTTCCATCCGCTTCGGATCCCGTCCCGCAATGATCGTCGCCAGGATGGCGGCTGCGACTCCGACTAGAAAGATGGGAAGCCCCAGAACAAAACCGGCGATGAGCGCAAGGAACGGTGTGAAGGCAGCCAATGATCCAGCGGCGTACTCCCGGTTTTCGAAGTCGTCCAGCAGATCGCGCATTGCCTCGGGGGAACTTGAATACCCGATGGCTTTCTTTTCGAGAGTGAGCCGGAAGAAGCTTGCAGCAAACACGCTGGCAGCGATGATCGCACCATAAATGTTGAATACCCCGAACTCGGCTCCTATTGCCGCGATGATCGCGACCTGGGTGGGGTGGGTAAATCCTGCAAGATTGCCGAGGTGTCCTGCGTGGCCATGGACGGCGGCGACCTTGCTTGGATCGACGCCAAGCCTTACGGCAGCGTTGCCTGTCGCCACGGCCAGGATGGCAGGCTGGGTGAACCCGGTCAGCGAGCCGATGCCTCCCGCGGCAACCCCCCCGGCGATCGCCACACCAGGGCCGCCCCCCAGCCGGTTGCCAGCCCGGACAATGTCCCGGACGATCACGTCAAGCAGGCCCGATGCCTCCATGGCGCCGATGAACAGCAGAACCCCGGCCATGTCTGCAATAACGGGGTGCAGCCCGGCGTTCACCATCTTGGTGAGGGTGATCGCCGCATTCCCTGTCAGCGGAAATCCGGCGATCAGAGCCGTCAGGCCGGATCCCACGATGGCGGTCAGATAGAGGGGCGCGCGTCGTGAGAGCATCAGGATGAGCGTCAGTACCATCGACCATTGCGCTATGACCATTGTTGGGTTGTCCATGGGGGCTGTTGATGTGTCACTGGTTTGTGGTGTTGCGCAAAGCCGCTATTCGCAGGCTCGCGCGAGGAACAGGTCGGGGCCGGAGTCAGCGTTGTCGACCGCTGCTCGAACATGGGAGGGGAGTGCCGGTGAATCGGGCAAGTAAAGGCCGCATCGGCGCAGGTTGGTAATCACCGAAGAGCGTGTCGGGGTGCGTTCGATATACACGCGCGCTGCGCATGGAAACCGCTGGTGGTTTGCCGAGACGCCAATCTTGATTCCGTGCATGCGTGCCGTCAGTTTGGCGTAATCGGGGTAGAGGGCGGTCTGGGTTAACTCGACGCCAAGGTCGCATTCGTGGTCTGTGAGGAAAATTCTGTCACCGAGCATCAGGGCGATGCCCTCGTATCGGTAGTGCTTCTTGCATGCGTGTGCAGGATCGCCGATACGTTCAAGCCGTCTGTAGTAGAGAACACCATCCTGTGCTTGGAAGCTCATTAACGTACACAGGATCCGTCCCGGGGTCGACATGGACGCGTAGTACTCGAAATAGGTGCCATGCAGCCCAAGAAGTCTCGGATCGCTGCGGCGCAACAGCATTTCGGCATGCTGGTCGAGTCGGTGGGTGACGGCGTTGCGCGGAATACCGCGTACCCGGATCAGTTCCGCGAATTCGGAGGGCGGCATCAGTATTTCATGCACTTCGACGCCAAAATGGTCGCAGATCCGGCGCAGCAGTGCCGGCCGGGGGTGTGAAGTGCCCGCCAGGTATTTGTTTATCTGACTCCGATTGATGCCTAGCCGCCTCGCCAGCTCCGAGATTGAAGCCATGTAGCTGCTGAGTAGCCGCAGGTTTTCAGAGAAGTGCGGGAAGGTCATCGTAATAGCTCATGGTGGTTCCAATCGGATCAATATTAGCATCAATTAGAGCCAAAATGCATCGGTTCGAGAAATTGACGCTGTCCTATCCCGATCCCAGAATCAGTACCGCTGCGATAACGCAGCTGGTCCGAATTATTACGCAACACGGATATTCGCCTGCACGAAACATTGTCTTCGGCAAGGGGACGAATATCACTTTCTCGGGAGGATTGTCATGGCAACACAGTCAAGCAGCGTCAAGCGTGTTTTTAAGCAGTTCGGTGTGGTGGTTATGTTGTGTGCGGCGCAAATTGCGCTCGCTGCAGATCTTCCAAATGTGAAGATCCTGGCAACGGGTGGCACTATCGCGGGAGCCGGCGTCTCGAGCACGCAGTACGCCGGCTACCAGGCGGCGGTAACTCCGGTCGATAAACTTCTGCAGAACGTTCCAGAACTCGCCAAGGTTGCCAACGTGACAGGTGAGCAGGTTGCACAGGTCGCCAGTCACGACATGACCAATGAGATCATGCTCAAGCTCGCCAAGCGGATTAACGTCCTTCTTGCGCAAGATGACGTGGATGGCATCGTCATTACCCACGGCACCAACACCCTGGAAGAAACCTCGTATTTTCTGAATCTGGTAGTCAGGAGCAGCAAGCCCGTAGTTCTCGTCGGTGCCATGCGTCCGGGAACATCGATGAGTGCCGACGGCCCGATGAACCTGTTCCGTGCCGTGGTGACCGCTGGCAGCAAGGAGTCGAAGGGACGGGGCGTCATGGTGGTGATGAACGACCAGATCATCGGTGCACGCGATCTGGTCAAGACGGACACGATGACGGTCGATACGTTCAAGGCCCCGGTCTTCGGTTATCTTGGATATGTTGTCGATAACAAGGTGCGTTTCTACAAGACGGCGGCACGCAAACATACGGAACAGTCCGAGTTCGATATTTCGAATGTTTCGGTGTTGCCGCGTGTAGACATCGTCTATGGCTACGAGAACGATAGTCGCGTCGCGCTGGATGCGTTTGTGAAGGATGGGGCCAAGGGTATTGTCACCGCCGGTTCGGGTACTGCGGCAGTCAGCAAGGCCATGGAGTCGGGTGTCGTTGATGCCGTCAAGGCGGGCGTTTCCATCGTTCGTGCGCCACGTACCTCGCTGGGCATCATTGCGCATAACATGGAATTCAACGACGACAAGTTCGGTACAGTTGCCGGTGACACGCTCAATCCGCCCAAGGCGCGAATCCTGCTGATGGTCGGTCTGACCAAGACCAACGATGTGAAGGAACTGCGTCGGATCTTTGATACGTACTGATCCAACTTCCTGAACTCTACCGGCTTGGTGTCACGGGTCGGACTTCGTGCAAAGCCTCCAATTGTGGAGGCTTTGCCATTTTTGTGCGCACCGGATGTTGTGTTCGGTCGCCCGGGTGTCGCGCGTGTGCTAGAATTGCCGCCTTTTTCAACGAGTTAGCCCTTCATGTCCCGTTCCGTACGCAACATCGCCATCATCGCCCACGTCGATCATGGCAAGACCACGCTTGTCGACAAGCTGCTGCAGCAGGCAGGTACCTTCGCGGCCCATCAGCACGTCGCTGAACGCGTCATGGATTCGAACGATCTGGAAAAGGAACGCGGCATCACGATCCTGGCCAAGAACTTGGCGGTCGACTATGAAGGTGTGCATATCAACATCGTGGATACACCCGGACACGCGGATTTCGGCGGCGAGGTGGAGCGGGTGCTGGGTATGGTGGACGGCGTTCTGCTGCTGGTCGATGCCGTCGAGGGGCCGATGCCGCAGACGCGTTTCGTGACCAAGAAGGCGCTGGCGCTGG
>CAZCJW010000251.1:0-4172 GCA_964499185.1 uncultured Propionivibrio sp.
CCTCGGCGAGAGTTTGCGTAACCCCGGCCGGGCCTTCGATGACCCACAGCAGGAAAGGCTCGGCGGTGACCATCAACGGATCCCGGTAGCCGATCTCGGCGAACAGCGTTTCCGCTTCGGCCGCTGGAAAGCCGGGGACGATGCGGTCGACCAGGGTGTTGCAGAAGACATTGTGCGTATCGACCCACGCGACAAACTCCGCTGGCAGCTTCCAGGCTTCGGCAAATTGCAGGATGTAGCTCTTGAGCTTCGAGCCGTTGGCCTCGATCAGTTCGCACGGCAGGAAGACCAGGCCGGATTCCGGCGAGCCACCGAACGCCTTGAAACGCGCCAGCAGCAACGCCGTCATCCGGGCGGGGAAGTTGACCGGGCACTGGCCTTCGACCCGCGACTCGGCAACGTAGGCGATGCCGGCCTCGGTCGTGTTGGAGACGACGAAGCGCAATGCTGGATCCTGCATTGCCGCGATCATGGCATCCCACTGAGCAAAGGGGTTGAGCGTATCCTTGACACAACTCACCAGGCGCCTCGATTGGACCGGATGGCCGTCGTGCACGCCGCGCAGGAGAACGGTGAAAAGCTGATCCTGCGCCTTCATCAAGTCCGCGATGCCGCGTTCGAGCGGTTGCGTCATGAGGATCTCGCCGTTCATCAGGCCGGCGCCGTTGGCCACATCGACCATCCAATCGACGAAAGCGCGCAGGAAGTTGCCGTCGCCGATCTGCAGGATACGCGTCGGCTTGAGGGATGAGGGCGCCGACGACTCAACAGCGAGCTTGCCCTGAGCCAGATTGGCTCTATTCAGACTGTTCATTAATAGCTTTCCAGGTGTTTTGTTGTTGCAAGACGAAATGACTGCGGACCGGAGGGCCATGGCATCAGTGCCGCACTATCGGCGTTGACGACCCCCGTGTCCAATACCTCTTCGACATGCGCCTATACAGTGTTCGTATGGCGAGACAAATGCGAGTCAAACCCCACCACAGAGTCGCAGAGGCGCTGAGATAACACAGAGAAAGACTTTGCTTTTCTCTGCGTAAACTCTGTGCACTCTGCGTCTCTGTGGTGGATTTTTCTTGATGCCGTTGACCTACGGCGCGTTACAGCACACAGGTCACCTTCAGGTACTTGTCCGGGTGCGCAGCGATATCGGCGACGATGGCCGGTGCCTCTTCCATCGAAACCGTCGTGGTCAGCAGCGCGGCGACATTGACCTTGCCTTCGGCGATCAGGCGCAGGCTCTCCGGGAATTGCCCGACACTGTTGCGCGAACCACGGATGGTCAACTCCTTCTTGGTGAACATCGCCGTCGGCATCGGAATGTCACCTTTCGGCCAGCCGACCAGCGCGATGTGACCGGCATAGGAAACGTAATCGACGGCGCCACGGATGGCCGGCGCGGCCCCCGAGCATTCAATGACCGCCTCGGCCATGCGCCCCTGCGTGACGCTCAGGATTTCGGCCACCGCATCGCAGTTAACCGGGTTGATGGTATACGTCACGCCGAGCGAACGGGCCAGTGCCAGGCGCTCATCAACCGGGTCGACGACGATCGGGACGGCTCCCAGGGTCAACGCATACTGCGCCGCGAGCAGCCCGATCTGGCCGGCCCCGGTCACCACGACGTGCTGCCCCGATTTCGTTTCCGCCTGCTTGATCGCGTGCATGGCAATGACCAGCGGCTCAGCCATGGGCACCAGATGCCAGGGAATGTTCTCCGGCACCTTGTGTAGAAGGTTGCGCGGGTGCGACACGACCTCGGCCATGCCTCCCTCGATGTGCACGCCGCGCACGGTCAGATTCTCGCAGCAATTCGTGTGGCCGATCGAGCAGGGATAGCACTTGCCGCAGTAGACGTAGGGTTCGAGGATGACGCGGTCACCAACCCTGAATTCGGTCTCGTCGGCGCCGACCTCGATCACTTCGCCTGCGATCTCGTGCCCTATGATGCGCGGATAGGACACCAGGGGATTGACGCCCTTGTAGGCACCGATATCCGAGCCGCAGATGCCGGCGCTGCGTACCTTGATCAGTACCTGGCCGTCGAGCCGCTGGGTTGTCTCGATCTCGCTGATCCCGATTTCTCCGGGTTTCTTGAGCAATACAGTCTTCATGATGGGCTTCTCTTAACAAAAGTCAGGCGGCGTTACAGGTTAGGCAGCCAGGTGGTGACGGCCGGCACGAAGGTCACCAGAAGGAGCGCGACGATCAGCGCAGCGTAGAGCGGCAGGCTTTCACGGACGAACTCGCCGACTTTGGTGCCTGTGATCGCGTTGGCGATGAACATCACCGTGCCCATCGGCGGTGTCAGACATCCGATCGCCAGGTTCAGGATCATGATGATGCCGAACTGGATCGGGTCGATACCGAGCAACTTGACCGTCGGCATCAGCAGCGGCACGAGCACGATGATCGCCGCGTTGCCCTCGATGAACATGCCGAGGATCAGCAGAAGGATGTTCAGCGCGATCAGGAAGGTGATCGGACTCGCCGAGAAGCTGGTGATGAAGCGAGCCACGTCCTGCGCCACCTGCTCCCAGGTCAGGATCCAGGCGAACGCCGAGCAGGCCATGATGATCAGCATCACGCCAGCGGTCGACCGCGCCGTTTCGAGCAATGCGAGCTTGATGTGCTCGAACCTCATTTCCCTATACACCAATGAACCGATGATGATCACATAAAGCACGGCGACGGCACCAGCCTCGGTCGGCGTAAACACGCCAACGCGAATACCGCCGACAATGACCAGAATGAGGACGAGAGCACCGGAAGCCTCCTTGAGCGCATCCCAGAATTCACCCCAGCGCGGCCCATGATCACGCGCCGGCTTGTAGTCGCGCACCCCCGCGACAATACGGATTGCCACCATCAACAGGACGGCACAGAGCAGCCCTGGAACGACACCGGCCATGAACATCTTGCCGATCGATACGTCGGCAACGTACCCATAAATGATCAATGCGATGCCCGGCGGTATGATCGGGGTAATCAACGAACCGGCGGCGGTAACTGCGGCCGAAAAGGCTTTGCCGTAACCGAGCTTGGTCATTTCCGGCACCAGCATCTTGCACAGCATGGCGCAATCGGCCAGGTTGGAGGCCGACATGCCGCCCATCAAGGTGGACAGCAGCACGTTGGCCTGCGCCAACCCTCCCTTGAAATGTCCGGTCAGCACTTCGGCCAGTCGGAGCATGCGCCGGGTAATGCCGGTATAGTTGAGCAGGTTGCCAAGGAATATGAAGAACGGAATCGCCAGCAGCGTCACGTTCTCACCAGCGCCGATGATGCGTTGCGCGGCGATGATCGGCGAAGCATCTCCGGCGATGAAGAAGTAAGCCAGAACGGCGCCAATGACGGCAATGAACACTGGCAGATTGATGGCAAATCCTGCCAGCAGAAGAAAGCATGCAATACCCACGGCCATTTCAGTTGTCTCCCCTGGCTGATTTCTTTATATCCCCGATCAGATGCAGGAGCAGATAGCAGGCCATCCAGAAGGCCCCGACCGGCACGGCCAGATCGATGTAGGTATACTTGAAGCCGAGAATCGGCGTGATCTTGTCCCCGGCTGCGAGCGCCAGTTGCAGGCCGAGCCAGCCAAAAGTGACGAGTACGACGATGCCGACGATGTCGTTGAAATAACCGAGATATCTCTGCACCGGCTTGGGCAGCGCAACGACCAGTGCATCGATGCTCACATGCCCTCGTCCCTTCATCGCCGAGGCGGCGCCGAACATGATGGCCCAAAGATAGAGAGTGATCAGCACTTCCTCGATCCACTGCAGCGGATCGTTCAGGATGTAGCGCATGAATACGGCAAGGATGGTGATCACGACGATGGCGACCGTAAACAGCTTGGCCAGCCAGTCATCGAGATTTTTCAGAAATCCCATGAGGGCACCTTTGGATTTTGACTTCCGGCGGACTGCCGGGATGAGTCCAGACGACATTACAGAATCCGTCCTTCCGGCTTGCGCCGGAATGACGAGATCAACCTTGTTCCGGGTTTCCCCGGAGTGATTACTTCAGGTAGGACTGAACCTTGTCGTACAGGCCCGGAGTCCATTCCGGGAAGTGCGTGTAGGTCGGTTTGGCGGCCTCGCGGAAGAGCTTGCGATCGACCTCGATCACCGTCACGCCTTCCTTCTTCATCTTCTCGATGGTTTCCTTCT
>CAZCJW010000252.1:0-4136 GCA_964499185.1 uncultured Propionivibrio sp.
AACGAAATTGCCCGAGGCATCGTTGTGCGCCCTGTTCAATGCGAGCCGCGCAACAGTGCGCAAAGTTCTGCAGCGGCTCGCGCATGACCATATCGTCGAACTGCGGCCCAATCGGGGCGCCAGCGTGGCGGCTCCAACACCGGAGCAAACCCGCCAGATATTCGAAGCCCGCCGGGTGATGGAAGCGTCGATTTGCCGCCTGGCCGCTAGCAATGCCACGCGTTCCGACATCGCCAGATTGAGGCAGACACTCAAACAGGAAAATGACTCCTTGCATCGTTTGCCCCAACCGGAATGGGTCCGGTTGGCGAGTTCGTTCCATCTGGATCTGGCGAAAGCCGCGGGCAATCCGATTCTCGAGCAATATATGGTTGAACTCGTCTCGCGCTGCTCGCTGATTGTTGCGCTTTACGAGCCTCCCGGCAATGCGTCATGCGAGCATGAGGAACACAGCGGAATTGTCGATTTCATTGAAAAAGGCGAGGGAGACAAGGCGGCGCGTCTGATGGAAGAGCATTTATGCAACCTGGAAAATAACGTATTGCACGCTCCGCAAGAGGACGACAACTCACTGAAACGCATGCTCGGACTGAAATAAACCCGAGACCTCGTTCAACACAGAAAGAACGGATAACAACGCAAAGAAAACAAAGGCTTGCGTCGAGACGACGAAACACCCAATGGGTGAGTCACGTCTTTCCCTGTAACTTCCATGTTTACTCTGTGTTCAAAATGGTTTCAACTGCGGTTGTTATCCATCCTTCGACACGCCCATGAAGTTCCCCCTTGCCGCAGATGTCGAACTGACCTTTTTCCGGCAGATCTGGGAAAAATCCGACGACCCGTTCTGGCTTTGCGAATGCGTTGGTGACGACTTTGTGCTCACAGCGATCAATCCGGCAGAAAAGGTGATCGATCCGCGCATTCATCCGGGAATGTCGATTCTTGCCTACGTCGGAAATCACCCGGAAGCGGCTCAACTAATCTCCGGATACTATGACTGCCGGGATACGGCACGCACGGTCAGTTTCCGCCAACAGATCACTCTTCATGGCGAGGAACGGCTCTTTCAGACCATGCTGGTGCCCGTGACCGATGCTAAGGGGAAGGTGACGCATATCTGTGGCACTTCCCGTGACATGTCCCAGTATTTGCGAACACAGCGGGCGCAGGAAGAGTTCAGCCGGCAACTCGAACGGCAAGTCGCCGAACGCACCGAGGCGCTGAACGCGGCCAACGCCGAACTGCGCGAAGCCAACCACATACTGGAGCGACTGGCCTCGTCGGACAGCCTGACCGAGTTGGACAACCGGCGCTGTTTCTTCGACAAGGCCGGTGCCGAGGTTGAACGTGCGCGGCGGTACGGTCATCCTCTGTCGCTACAGATGCTCGATATCGATCACTTCAAGGCAATCAACGACCGCTATGGCCATGTCGCCGGTGACCGCGTACTCATGATGCTGGCCGATATCCTGCGGGCAAACCTCCGGCATAACGACATAGCCGCGCGTCTCGGTGGCGAGGAATTTGCCGTCCTGCTTCCCGAGACGACGGTCGATGATGCCTTTGTCCATGCCGAACGAATCCGGCAAAGCGTAGCCGCGCTGTCCATTCCCCACGGACCGGACCGCCTGACACTCACCGTGAGCATCGGAATTGCCGGAATGGAGGCGAGTGACAGATCGATCGAGCCGGTCCTGATGCGCGCGGACAACAGCCTCTATCGGGCGAAAGAGGACGGCCGCAACCGGGTTTGCGCCAATCGGCCCGTGGAGTCAGGCCGCAGCCTGAGCCTTTTCTGATTCGTTGCGGCGGACAGTCAATACGCCGTCGGCGTGCTCTTCGCGTCGTCCGGCCAGCCGTTCTCGAACAGCACCTGCCCGATGTCGAGGCGCCTGCCCCACCCTGCCTCCTCGAACATCGGCCGCGGATAGAAGGCCGGTACCCGCCCGATGCACAGGATGCCGAGCGGACGCGCGCCGGGCGGCAAGGTGAGCAATTTCGCCAGCGCCTCGGGATCGAAGAACGACACCCACCCCAGCCCGATGCCTTCGGCGCGCGCCGCCAGCCACATGTTCTGGATCGCGCAGCCGACCGAGGCGATGTCCATCTCCGGCAGGACGCGGCGGCCGATGATGTGCTTTTCGCGGCCGGGCATCAAGGTCACGACAAGCAGTTCGGCGCAGTCGAGGATGCCTTCGATTTTCACACTGAGAAATTCTTCGTTGCGCGACGGCAGCGCTTCGGCCGTCGCCAGACGTTCTTCCTCGACCAGCGCGTGCATCTTCTCGCGCAGCGTACGGTCGGTGATGCGGATGAAGCGCCAGGGCTGCATGAAACCGACCGACGGCGCCAGGTGGGCAGCCTCGACGAGCCGTTCGATCAGCCCTTCTGGCAGCGGTTCGGCCTCGGCAGCGGAAACGAAATGGCGCATGTCACGGCGCTCGCGCAGGGCGCGCCAAAGCGCCTGGATTTCGGTATCGGAATAGCGGTGCGGTTCGTTGGGCATGGGGCGTTGGTCAGGAGGTGGCCAGGAGAGGCCGTATTCAACCACAACCGGACCCCGCCCGGAAATCACGCCCCGGCTATTTCATCCAGCACCTTGCGCAGCGAGCTTACCGTCCGTTCCGGGTTATGCAACTTGTCAAGCCCGAACAACCCGATGCGGAAGCTACGGAAATCGGCCGGCTCGCCGCATTGCAGCGGGACGCCCGCGGCGGTCTGCAATCCCTTGGCGATGAACTTCTTCCCCGACTGGATATCCGGGTCGGTCGTGTAGCTGACGACCACCCCCGGCGCCTGAAAGCCCTCGGCGGCAACGCTCGGGAAGCCCCGCGCTTCGAGCAGGGTGCGGACCTGCCGACCCAGTTCCCACTGTTCCGCACAGACTTTTTCGAAGCCGTAGCGCTCGGTTTCCAGCATCACGTCGCGCAACGTCGCCAGGGCATCTGTCGGCATCGTCGCATGGTAGGCGTGGCCGCCGTTCTCGAAGGCTTCCATGATCTGCAGCCATTTCTTCAGGTCGCAGGCGAAGCTTGTGCTGGTCGTGCCCTCGATACGTTCGCGGGCGCGTTCGCTGAGCGCGACAAGCGCGCCGCACGGCGGCGCGCTCCAGCCTTTCTGCGGGGCGGTGACCAGCACATCGACGTGGTTCCGCTGCATGTCGACCCAGACCGTGCCCGAAGCGACGCAGTCGAGCACGAACAGCCCGTCGACGTCCCGGGTCGCCGCACCGACGGTGCGGATGTAGTCATCCGGCAGGATCATCCCGGAAGCGGTTTCGACGTGCGGCGCGAAAACAACAGCGGGCCGATGCTGGCGAATCGCCGCCAGAACCTCGTCCAGCGGCGCCGGAGTGAAGGGCTCCCGGGTTCCTACGGCGACCTGCCGCGCCTTGAGGACAAGGCTCTCGGCGGGAATGCGGCCCATATCGAAAATCTGCGACCAGCGGAAGCTGAAGAAGCCATTGCGGATGACCAGCACCTTCTTGTCCGTGGCGAACTGGCGGGCGATGGCTTCCATGCCGAAGGTCCCGCTGCCCGGCACGATGATGGCCGAGCGGGCGTAGTAGACCTGCTTCACGATCCGCGAGATGTCCTTCATCACGCCCTGGAAGCGTTGAGACATGTGGTTCAACGCGCGGTCGGTATAGACCACCGAATATTCGAGCAGGCCATCGGGATCGGGGTGGGGCAGCAGGGCGGGCATGGTGTTCTCCGGAGAGGATTAGAAAAATACTGAAGTACTCGTCATCCCGGCGAAGGCCGGGACCCAGTTCGTTGATTTTTCTCGATTCCAGCGCCTGCCAGAACGAGGGATCAGCATCAATCGGCGCCTTCTTGTCTATTGATGTCTGGCATGTCAAAGCCGAGTTCAGCCAGTTTTTCCTCAAGCGCCCGGGCTTTTTCGGCGGACGCGCTCACCAGCGGCGGCCGCACCTCGCGCCATTGCGCATCGTTGCGTTTCCAGGCAATGGCGGCCTTGAGGGACGATATCAGCGGCAGGGTTTCGAAGGCCCGACGGATCTCGATGATGCGTGCCTGCCGGGCATCGGCATCCGCGCTCTGCCAGTGGCAGATCAATTCGTGAATCATCGCCGGATTCACGTTGCCTGTCGCCGTGATGCTGCCGGCACC
>CAZCJW010000253.1:0-4108 GCA_964499185.1 uncultured Propionivibrio sp.
CCCATTCATTGCGGAGTTTCCGCTCGTTGCTTCATGTCTTTTTCAAGAGGAGAAACAAATGAAATTTAGAAAAGCGGTTGGGGTGACTATTCTCGTAGCATGTAACTTGGCAATCATCGGAAGTGCGAGTGCGGAAATAAAGGAACGCAATTTCAGATTCTCGACAGCAGTAGCTAATGGTCATCCGATCGTGCTTGCTGCGGAACGATTCGGCGAGATCATCAAGAGCAAGAGCGGCGGGAAAATGACGTTGAAGGTTTTTCCGGGATCTACGCTTGGGGGTGATGTCCAGGTCGTGTCATCACTACAAGGAGGTACGATCGATTTTACATCGATGAACTCCGGCATCCTGCAAGGGCAAGTCAAGGAGTTTGCCACGTTGGATTTTCCGTTTCTGTTTGACAGCGCGAAAGAAGCTGATGCCGTAGTTGATGGCCCATATGGCAAGATGCTGGCCGACAAGTTGCCGGAGAAGGGCCTGATCAATCTTGCCTATTGGGAACTCGGGTTTCGGCATCTGACAAACAACAAGAGATCAGTCGCAAAACTAGACGACCTGCAGGGGCTCAAACTTCGTGTTGTTCAATCCCCTATCTATATCGACGCGTTTAGCGCTTTGGGAACGAATCCGGTACCAATGGCGTTTGCGGAAGTCTACACAGCGCTTGAGCAGAAAGTGGTCGACGGGCAAGAAAACCCGCTGGCGATCATCCAAGTTAACAAATTCCAAGAGGTCCAGAAGTATTTGACGCTCAGTCGGCATATCTATAATCCGCAATCGCTTCTGATGAGTAAGAAGTCTTGGGATAAGTTAAGTAGAGAAGAACAAGAGATCATCGCATCGGCTGCCTTGGAGGCTAGGGACTATCAGCGCAAATTGTCGCGTGAAGCCGAGCAATCGGCTCTTGAAACACTTAAGAAAACGATGACTGTCAGCGAATTCTCTCCCGAAGAACTCTCGAAAATCCGCGACAAATTGAAGCCCGTGATCGACAAGTACGCGTCAAGCGTTGGCGCTGAAGCGGTTACCCAGCTCTACTCTGAAATAGGAAAAATCCGCGGTAAGAAGTAATAACGAGACCATGTTTTGCTTCCGCGGTCACCACTCTTCGTTGGGGGACGAGTGACCGCCAGGAAGCGCGTTTTTTACACAGGTTTTAAGGAGCAGAGATGGAGAGTGATTGCGAACTGCTGGCCCGTTTCAGGGCAGCGCGAGAGGTATTGCCTTTTGTGGCGGTATTGCGGGGCATTAAGCCAGAGGAGTGCGAGAAAATTGGTCGGGGAATCCATGAATCAGGCTTCCGTTTGGTCGAAGTGCCGCTGAATTCGCCGGATCCATTCTCGAGTATTGCGGTCCTCCGGCGTGCGCTACCGTATGACACGCTTGTTGGCGCCGGCACAGTCTTGGATATCGATAAGGTTGAACAGGTCAAGGATGCCGGTGGTGAGATGGTTTTCATGCCTCACGCCGACGTGACTGTGATCAAGGCAGCTAAATCCGCCGGACTGCTTTGTGTACCGGGCGTGGCAACGCCCACGGAAGCGTTTGCCGCTCTGGCGGCGGGTGCCGACGCGCTAAAGCTCTTTCCAGCGGAAATGATATCGCCAAGAATTGTCAAATCCTTGCGGGCGGTATTGCCGAGAGACACCGTGCTTCTTCCGTTCGGCGGTATAACGCCCGAGACGATGAAGTCGTACGTCGACGCCGGAGCGGGCGCGTTTGGCCTCGGGTCGGCGTTGTATGCTCCCGGCATGACGTGCGAGCAAGTTGTGTCTCGAGCGAGGCATTTTTCCGATGCGTGGCGCCTTTTGAAGGCAGCTTGAAGTCACGAATCAGCCGATTAGTCGAATTGCCTGAATGAAATGAACGCATGCAGTCAATAAATACGATCAAGAAAGCAAGAAAGAAAAACATGGTCGCGGTGGGGGCCGTGTGTTACGCCACCCTATTTCGTGTCGATGTGATCCCGCCTCCTCCGGCGAAGATTCTTCCTTTTGAACGCTGCAATGTCGTGGACGGGATGGCTCTGTCGGCCGCCTATGCGTTCCAGCGGTTGGGCGGGTGCGCGAAGGTATGGTCTCGGATCGGGGACGATCAGTATGGTGCTCTGGCGCGAGAGTCTTTGTTCCGGGAAGGCCTCGATATCAGCGGTCTTCATGTTGTGCCGGGTTCGGCAACCTCGCAAGTCTCGGTTATCGTTGACCGGCACGGAGACAGGCTTGTGGTGCCGTTTCACGATCAGGATGCCGACAAGTCTGCGGATTGGTTGCCAATCCAGGAACTGTCGAATGCAGATTTCCTCCACTGCGAGGCCCGATGGGTCGAAGGCGCCGAATCTGCACTTAAGGCAGCGCGCCGGTTGAATATACCCAGCATGGTGGATGGCGATGTTGCACCGGTGGAAGATCTTCGCCGCCTGGTGCCACTGGCCGACTTTGCCGTGTTTTCGGATGCAGGTCTGCTTATCTATGCCGAATGCGAGGATTTGGAACAAGCACTCATCAAGGTGGGCGCGCAGCATCAGGGGCACGTCGGAGCAAGTTGCGGTGCGAAAGGTTATTTCTGGTACGACCGTGGCGAGATACGCCATGTTGGGGCACCTGCCGTGAAAGTCGTTGATACCTTGGCGGCAGGTGACATCTTTCATGGTGCTCTGGCGCTGGCGCTGGTTGAAGGAAGGAGCATCAAGGATGCGGCACACTTTGCCTGCATGGCAGCATCTTTGAAATGCTCGCGATTCGGGGGACGCCTCGGTTGTCCCACGCGGGAGGAAGTCGACCAAGCTGTGACGTTGTTCGAAGCGAGTTAAAACTTCCGTTCCGGATTGGCTCGTCCTCAATAAGGGAAAATCTGGATGGCGCCGGGGCGCCTTGGGGCTTGACGGATTGCGACTGACGTCGGCGCTGTATTTGGACTGGTAACTGTGATAAAAGAACAGCCCATGCTACATCCAGACGATCGTGATCGGCCCAGCCAATGAAAAGCAAAGAACGCACGCCTCGAGCACAAGATGTTGCCGCTGCCGCGGGGGTATCCACCGCCACGGTTTCTCGGAGTTTCAACGCGCCGGAAAAGGTCGCGCCGCACGTTCGCGAACGTGTGTTAGCAGTGGCGGCCTCGCTCGGCTGGATCCCCCATGCGGCCGGATCGGCACTTGCCAGAAGACATACAGCTATTGCTGGCGTGGTAATACCAACCTTGGGCCAGGAAGTTTTCGCGCTCCAGGTAGCTGGCATGCAGGCTGCGTTCTCCGAGCACGGGATCACCCTGCTCATCGGGAGTTCAAACTATGACCCAGTGCAGGCGGTGGCTCAAGTGCGAACGATGTTGGCGCGCGGCGTAGAGGCGTTGGCGATCGTCGGAGAAATGCAGGAACCGGGCCTCTTCGAGATGATTAATGCAAGGCGTGTTCCTTATGTGGTTACCTACGGATTTCATCCTGAGAGTCCGCACCCCAGTGTCGGGTTCGATAATCAGGACGCTTATGGGAAGATCACCCGGCACCTACTAGATCTCGGGCACACGGTTTTCGGGGCAATTCTGCAGCCGATGGTAAAAAACGACCGTGCGATCGCACGTCTCTCAGGTATCCGTGAGACTTTGGCTGAACATGGCCTTGGTTTGCGGCCGCAACATGTTTTCGTTGGGCCGACCACGATCGAATTCGGGCGGCAAAGTCTGCGTGCGATGCTCGAAGAAACAACACCTCCGCCGACCGCGGTAATCTGCGGCAACGATACTCTTGCCATTGGCGTGCTCCTCGAAGCTGAAAAAATGGGAATGAAGGTGCCGCGTGACCTATCAGTTACCGGTTTCGACGATATCGAGATCGCGGCCGAGCTTGACCCACCGCTTACAACCATGAGAGTTGATAACGTCGAGATTGGGCGATTGGCTGCGTTGCAGCTCGTCGCCCGTTTAAAAGGGCAGAACTCGTTGCTGAAGATTCCCGTCTCTCCACTGTTCATCGAACGGGGAACGACTTCGTGTGCGCCGGCTTTAGACATTCCGATGAAAAACTAACGGGTCTTCACGTTGCGCTCAAACCCTTACCGGTGCATTACTCGCAGGCCAAGACGATCTCCGCGACGGCCACGGCGACCGTGG
>CAZCJW010000254.1:0-4064 GCA_964499185.1 uncultured Propionivibrio sp.
ATCCACGTCAATGGCGGGATGTACATGAGTTAATGCCCGCGAGGGCAGTGGGCGACAGGACCGGCTCGCCCGCTGAGTAGGTTGGTAAGAGCCGGTCAGTTTGTTAGAATGAAGCGGTTTTGCTTTACACATGAACCTTTAAAAGGAGTCCTTTAATGGAAAATATCGAACAACGCGTCAAAAAGATTGTTGCAGAACAACTTGGCGTTAATGAAGCTGACATCAAGAACGAATCTTCATTCGTTGACGACCTCGGCGCGGATTCGTTGGATACCGTTGAACTGGTGATGGCGCTTGAAGAAGAATTCGAGTGCGAAATTCCGGATGACGAAGCCGAGAAGATCACCAGCGTTCAGCAAGCCATCGACTACGTCGTCGGCCACAAGAAGTGATTCCATGAGAGAGCGTCTGTGGTCGGCCCGAGCCGCCCACAGACGTTTTGTCTCTTGATTGTCAGTTTTTAATTCCTTTCCTAATTTCTTTCCTGTTTCCCCGGAGAATAAATTGACACGTCGCAGAGTCGTCATTACCGGCCTTGGAATCATTTCACCGGTTGGCAATACCGTCGAACAAGCCTGGCAGAATGTCCTTGCTGGTCGCTCGGGGATTGATCGGATTACACGTTTTGACGTTTCCTCTTTCCCGGTGCAGATCGCCGGCGAGGTCAAGGATTTTGATGTAACCAAGTATCTTCCCGCCCGGGACGCCCGTCGGATGGATACGTTCATCCACTATGGCATGGCGGCCGGTATCGATGCGATCAAGGATGCCGGCCTGGAAGCCCATCCGGCCAATGCGGAACGGATCGGAGTCTCCATTGGATCCGGCATCGGTGGATTGCCGATGATCGAAACGACGCGCGATGAATTCGTAGCATCCGGCGTGCGCAAGATTTCGCCTTTCTTCGTGCCTGGTTCGATCATCAACATGATCTCCGGCAACCTGTCGATCATGTATGGCTACAAGGGCCCGAACATTGCCCTCGTCAGCGCCTGTTCTACCGGAACGCACAGCATCGGGGATGCGGCGCGCCTGATTGAATACGGCGACGCTGACGTAATGATTGCTGGCGGCGCGGAGTGTACGGTTTCTCCACTTGGCCTCGGTGGCTTCTGTGCCGCGCGGGCGTTGTCTACCCGCAATGACGATCCCAAGACTGCCAGTCGTCCATGGGACAAGGATCGCGATGGTTTTGTCCTTAGCGAGGGCGCCGGTGTGCTGGTGCTCGAAGAGTACGAACATGCCAAGGCCCGCGGTGCGAGAATCTACGGGGAACTGGCCGGCTTCGGCATGAGCGCGGACGCCAACCACATGACCGCTCCGTGCGAGGATGGCGAAGGTGCCGCCCGGTGCATGACGAATGCACTTCGAAACTCGCAGGTCAATGTCGATGATGTCCATTACCTCAACGCGCACGGGACGTCCACGCCGCTTGGCGATATAGCCGAAACAGTTGCAGTGAAGCGCGCTTTCGGTGATCACGCGAGGAAGCTGGTGGTCAATTCGACCAAATCGATGACCGGGCATTTGCTGGGGGCAGCGGGTGGTATTGAGGCCGTTTTCTCGACACTGGCTGTTTACAATCAGATTTCTCCGCCGACCATCAATATATTCAATCTGGATGACGCGTGCGATCTCGACTACTGCGCCAATGAAGCACGGCAGATGAAGATCGATGTTGCGATCTCGAATTCATTCGGTTTTGGTGGAACCAATGGCACCGTCGTGATCCGGCGCGTGTAGTTTTTCTTCTTTTGCAAACGAGCGGTGCAGTTTCCGATTTTCATCGAACTGCGCCGTTCGCACATCTATTCCCTGCTGACCTGCGCCATGCATGGTGCCGCGGCCGCTTGTCTCTTTGCCGTACCGCTTGATTGGCATTGGCCGGCAGTTGCGCTTCTGCTGATTGCAAGTTCGTTGTGGTCTTCCTTGCGTTGCAGCCGCTTTGTGTCGCTGCTCCTGGAGGCCAAGGGACTGTCTTTTCTTGACGCTGGTGGAGGGCGTCTTGATGCGGCACTGCTTCCTGAAAGTACCGTGTTTGCGTGGCTTGTGGTGTTGCGATTCCGGATCGACGGAGAACGTAAGGCCCACGCGTTGACGCTGCTACCCGATCAGATGACCCGCAACGAATTCAGGATGCTTCGTTTATGGTTGCGTTGGAACGCTACCCCCAGGAAGTGCGACGATTCGGGCGACGAGCCGGACTCCTGAGGACCGTGTTCTTCGCTTTCTTCAGCGTGGCGGGATAATCCCGGCTGAAGTGAAGCCCGCGGCTCTCACGGCGCTTCAGGGCGCAGCGGACGATCAGGTCGGCGGTGACGACCAGGTTACGCAATTCGATCAGGTCGTGGCAGACCCTGAAGTTCGAATAGTATTCGTGGATTTCCTTTTCCAGCAAGCGAATCCTGTGCTGCGCGCGTTGCAGGCGCTTGGTGGTACGTACGATGCCGACGTAATCCCACATGAAGCGGCGCAGTTCATCCCAGTTGTGCGAGATCACAATTTCTTCATCGGGGTCCGATACCCGGCTTTCATCCCATTCGGGCAACTCCGGCATGTCGACCTTCGGCTGGGCGAGCATGTCGTTGACCGCGGCCTCTGAATACACGAGGCATTCGAGCAGGGAGTTGCTGGCTAGCCGGTTGGCTCCGTGAAGTCCGGTGCAGGACGCTTCTCCGGCTACATAGAGTCCCGGGATGTTGGTTCGGGCGCGCAGGTCACTGACGATGCCGCCACAGGTATAGTGTGCTGCCGGGACGACCGGAATGGGGTCTTTTGTAATGTCGATGCCCAATTCCAGGCAGCGCGCCATGATGTTCGGGAAGTGTTCCTTGAGGAAGTCAGCCGGTTTGTGCGAAATATCGAGATAGACGCAATCCAGGCCGCGCTTCTTCATCTCGAAATCGATGGCACGGGCGACGACATCACGCGGAGCCAACTCGGCTCGCGGGTCGTGGTCCGGCATGAAGCGTGTTCCATCAGGCAGTTTCAGCAAGCCACCTTCGCCGCGGACCGCTTCGGAGATCAGGAATGACTTGGCTTGCGGGTGGTACAGGCAGGTAGGATGAAACTGGATGAATTCCATGTTCGCCACGTCACAGCCGGCGCGCCAGGCCATGGCGATCCCATCGCCCGTGGAAGTGTCCGGGCTGGTCGTGTACAGATACACCTTCCCCGCTCCGCCGGTGGCGATCAATGTGTGCGGTGCACCGATCGTGACGACCTCTCCGTTGATGTTGTCGAGGGCATAAGCGCCGTAGCAGCGGTTGTCCGCGAGCCCGAGTTTGTCTCCGGTAATGAGGTCGATGGCGATATGGTGTTCGAGTACCGTGATGTTTGGATGTTGCTTGACAATGTGGGTCAGCGTTTCCTGCACGGCGAATCCGGTTGCGTCGGCCACATGGATCACCCGGCGGGTGCTGTGACCACCCTCGCGCGTCAGGTGGTAGCCCGCCTCATCCCTAGTGAACTTGACACCTTGTTCGATCAGCCATTCGATGGACTTTCGTCCATTCTCTATGACAAAGCGGGTCGCGTCTGGGTCGTTGAGGTAACCTCCCGCGATCAACGTGTCGCGGACGTGGTCTTCCGTTGAATCTTCCCTGGCCAGAACGGCAGCGATTCCACCCTGCGCGCGGCTTGAAGCGCTTTCATCCAGGGTGCGCTTGCTGATAAGGCCAACGTTGCAGGTTTCGGCTAACCGGATTGCTGCGGATTGCCCAGCCAAACCACTTCCAATTACCAGAACATCAAAGTGAAGCGCCACGTCGGAGTCCCTTAATTCACAAACGACACAGCCGATAAATATAACACGCGGGGGAAAGCAGGGTCTCTGGTTGTCGTCCGAAATTCCGGATTCCGGCGATTTGAGCAAGAGGTCTGTGGTAAGATTCGCACCGGCGGGTCTCCCCGCATTGCAGGGTGGTGAACCTGGTCAGGTCCGGAAGGAAGCAGCCACAGCCATTTACTGTGAGTGCCGGGGTAAGGCTCGCCACCTTCATTTTTGTCGTCCGCTTTCCTTCGTCCGTGTATTTTTCCGCCGCGCGATGCGAGGATGTCCGGCC
>CAZCJW010000255.1:0-4041 GCA_964499185.1 uncultured Propionivibrio sp.
GTATTCGCTCCCGGAGTCGTGGAATGCTTGCCCGACACGATCGGCGCGGTTCGCTTGAAACGTGGGTAGAATGAGGCGATGGTTTAATAAGGTCTCATCCGTGCAAACAGTCTTGGCTGTTTTCAAAGATATGGAAACACCGTTCAAAATAACTGCCTGCGACTCGCGTGAGAGGAAATAGTAATGCTTTCGCTGATCGCTGCCGTCGCCCGCAATCGCACCATCGGCAATAACAACCAGCTGCTTTGGCATCTACCCGGAGACATGCGCCACTTCCGCGAAACGACGCGCGGCAAGCCGGTAATCATGGGCCGCAAGACATGGGAATCGCTCCCCGAGAAATTCCGCCCCCTGCCGGGACGACTCAATATCGTGGTCAGCCACAATCGGGACTATTCAGCCCCCGGAGCCACGCTTGCGGAATCCCTTGAAGACGCCTTGAGGCTGGCTGGCGACAGCGAGGAAACGTTCATCATAGGTGGGGCAGAACTGTACCGCCAGGCATTGCCAACCGCCAATCGGCTGTACCTGACCGAGATCGCCGCCGATTACGAGGGCGACACGTGGTTCCCGGAAATTCCTCCAGGCGAATGGCGAGAAATCGTGCGTAGCCAGCCGGTTGAAGAAGCCGGCCTGGCCTACACCTTCGCTGTCTATCAACGCACGCAGTCGACGTAGTAGTTCGACTTGCCGTTTACGACTTCCTTGACGAGGCCGTGAATGTCGGTCTCGAAACCCGGGAACTGCTCATTGAATTGACGAGCGAACTTGAGATAGCGAACGATCGTGGCGTTGAATCTCTCTCCAGGGATCAGCAGAGGAATGCCCGGCGGATAGGGGGTCAGCAGGATACTGGTAATCCTCCCTTCCAACTCGTCGATCGGCACCCGGTCAATCTCGCGGTGCGCCATCTTGGCAAAGGCGTCGGTCGGTTTCATCGCCGGCACCATGTCCGAGAGATACATTTCGGTAGTCAGGCGAGCCACGTCGTTAACCGCATAGACGCCGTGAATCAGGTGGCACAGATCCTTGAGGCCGATCCGCTCATAGACCGGGTGCTTGGCCACAAATTCGGGGAGCACCTTCCATAGTGGCTGGTTCTTGTCGAAATCGTCCTTGAACTGCTGCAACTCGGTCACCATCGTATTCCAGCGGCCCTTGGTGATGCCGATGGTAAACATGATGAAGAACGAGTACAGGCCGCACTTCTCGACGATGACGCCGTGCTCGGCGAGGTATTTGGTGACGATCGCCGCCGGGATGCCGCGCTCAGCAAACTCGCCATCGACGTCGAGGCCCGGTGTGATCACCGTCGCTTTGATCGGGTCGAGCATGTTGAAGCCTTCAGACAACTGCTGGAAGCCGTGCCAGCGTTCGCCAGGCTTTAGCATCCACGCTTCGCGTTCTTCGATGCCCTCTTCCGACAGGTCATCCGGGCCCCAGACCTTGAACCACCAGTCGGCGCCCCATTCCTCGTCGACCTTGCGCATGGCGCGGCGGAAGTCGAGCGCCTCGGCGATGGACTCTTCGACCAGCGCCGTTCCCGAGGGTTCTTCCATCATTGCCGCCGCGACGTCGCACGACGCGATGATCGAGTACTGCGGCGACGTCGAGGTGTGCATCAGATAGGCTTCGTTGAAGACATTGCGGTCGAGTTCGCGCTCCTCGGAGTTCTGTACCAGGATCTGCGATGCCTGCGACAGGCCGGCCAGCAATTTGTGCGTCGATTGCGTGGAGAAGACCATCGACTCCTTGCAGCGCGGACGGTCGGCCCCGATCGCGTGATAATCGCCATAGAAATCATGGAATGCGGCATGCGGCAGCCAGGCTTCGTCGAAGTGCAGGGTGTCGATCTTGCCGTCGAGCATCTCCTTGATTTCCTCGACGTTGTAGAGCACGCCGTCGTAGGTCGACTGCGTGATGGTCAGCACGCGCGGCTTGGCGTCCTTGTCGGTGGCGAACGGGTTGGCGGCGATCTTTTTCTGGATACTCTCCCAGGAAAACTCGCTCTTCGGGATCGGGCCGATGATCCCGAAATTGTTGCGCGTCGGCATCAGGAAAACCGGGATGGCACCGGTCATGATGATCGAGTGAAGCACCGATTTGTGGCAGTTGCGGTCGACCACCACGATGTCTCCGGGCGCCACGGTCGAATGCCAGACGATCTTGTTCGAGGTCGACGTGCCGTTAGTCACAAAATACAAGTGATCGCAGTTGAAGATGCGTGCCGCGTTGCGCTCGGAGGCCGCCACCGGGCCAGTATGGTCGAGCAGCTGACCGAGTTCCTCGACGGCGTTGCAGACATCGGCGCGCAACATGTTCTCGCCGAAAAACTGGTGGAACATCTGCCCGACCGGAGACTTAAGGAACGCCACGCCTCCGGAATGGCCCGGGCAATGCCAGGAATAGGAGCCATCGGCGGCATAGTGCGTCAACGCGCGGAAGAACGGCGGTGGCAGCGAATCGAGGTAGGCTTTCGCCTCGCGCTTGATGCTGCGCGCGATGAATTCCGGCGTGTCCTCGTACATGTGGATGAAGCCGTGCAACTCGCGCAGCACATCGTTCGGGATGTGGCGCGAGGTGCGCGTTTCGCCGTGCAGGAAGATCGGAATTTCGCGATTGCGATGGCGTATCTCGGCAACGAAGGCGCGCAACTCGGCCAGCGTCTCCTCGGGCTCCATCGCCAGCTCCTCGTCGTCGATCGACAAAATGAACGCGCTTGCCCGCGACTGTTGCTGGGCAAACGAGGTCAAGTCGCCGTAGCTGGTGACGCCGATGACGTCCAGCCCCTCCTTCTCGATGGCGGCGGCCAAAGCGCGAATGCCGAGGCCGCTGGCGTTCTCCGAACGGAAGTCCTCGTCGATGATGATGACCGGGAAATTGAAGCGCATGGTTTTCTTTGAGTGAAAGGAGAAACGTGAAAAGTGAAATGTGGGGGTGACGAAAGCGCGGCGGATTACCGCCAAGTCTCACGTATCACCTTTCACATTTCACGGCTTTTATATTTTCGGCAACGTGACGCCAACCTGCCCCTGATACTTGCCGCCCCGATCCTTGTAGGACGTCTCGCAGATCTCGTCGGACTCGAAGAACAGCACCTGAGCACAACCCTCTCCGGCATATATCTTCGCGGGCAACGGCGTGGTGTTGGAAAACTCGAGCGTCACATAGCCTTCCCACTCGGGTTCGAACGGCGTGACGTTGACGATGATCCCGCAGCGGGCATACGTGCTCTTGCCCAGACAAACCGTAAGCACACTGCGCGGGATGCGGAAATACTCGACGGTGCGGGCCAGGGCAAAGGAATTGGGTGGAATCACGCAATACCCCTTGCCCGACACTTCAACGAAGGACTGCGGATCGAAGGCCTTGGGATCGACGATCGTCGAATTGATGTTGGTGAACACCCGGAATTCGTCCGCGCAACGGATATCGTAGCCGTAGCTCGACGTACCGTAGGAAACGATCTTGTGACCGTTGGCCTCACGCACCAGCTCGGGCTCAAACGGCTCGATCATGCCGTGCTGCTCCGCCATGCGGCGGATCCATTTGTCGGACTTGATGGACATCTAAACAACCCTGGAAACCGTTAAATGAAGGCGCGTATTTTACGGTTTCCAGGGTGTCATGGGGGATTGACTTTAATCCCCGACTTTTTCTCTGTAAATCAGATAGCTACGGTCAGGTATTCTGGACCACGATGTTGGGGAATTTGCTGCTCATGTCCTTGGCCCGCTCGGCGATCTTGACACCGATGCGGCGGGCGATGGCGCGGTAGATTTCCGCCGCCCGCGAGTTAGGCGCACCGACGACCGTCGGCTTGCCGGCGTCGGTCAGTTCGCGGATCTCAAGCTCCAGCGGCAGCGAACCCAGCAATTCGGCGCCATAGTCACATGACATACGCTCGGCGCCGCCGTGGCCGAAGATATGCTCCTCGTGGCCGCACTTCGAGCAGATGTGGATGCTCATGTTCTCGACGAGTCCGAGGATCGGGATGCCCACCTTCTCGAACATCCGCAGCCCTTTCCGGGCGTCGATCAG
>CAZCJW010000256.1:0-4004 GCA_964499185.1 uncultured Propionivibrio sp.
ACCACGACGTGGACATCCAGTGGGGCAACCACGACATCCTGTGGATGGGCGCCGCCGCGGGTAGCGAAGCATGCATCGCCAACGTCATCCGCACCAGCCTGCGCTACGGCAACCTGGAAACCATGGAAAACGGCTACGGAATCAGCCTGATCCCGCTCGCCTCGTTCGCACTCGAAACGTACAAGAATGATCCGTGCAAGCGTTTCATTCCCAAGGTCTCGCCGGAAGACAACTTCACCGAACAGGAAGTCCGGCTGATGGCGCAGATGCAGAAGGCCATGGCGGTCATCCAGTTCAAGTTGGAAAGCCAGATCATCAAGCGCCGCCCGCATTACCAGATGGAGGACCGGCTGCTGCTCGACAAGGTCGACTACGAACGCGGGGTGATCGACATCGGCGGGACCGAATACCCGCTGCTCGATACGCTGTTCCCGACGATCGACCCGAAGAATCCGGAGGTGCTGACCGAGGAAGAACAGGCGGTCATGGAAAAGCTCAAGCTGTCCTTCGTGAACAGCCAGCGGCTGCAGCAGCATGCGCGCTTCCTGTTCTCCAACGGCAGCATCTACCTGATCCACGACGGCAACCTGCTTTACCACGGTTGTATCGCCATGGACGACGACGGCGAGTTCCGGGCCTTCAACGTCGATGGCAAGGCATTCGCCGGCAAGGCCTTCCTGGATCGCGTCGACCGCCTGGCGCGCCAGGGCTATTTCGCCACGGACAATCCGGCCATCAAGCAGTACGGCATGGATGCCATGTGGTTCCTGTGGTGCGCGCCCCAGTCGCCCCTGTTCGGCAAGGAAAAAATGGCTACGTTCGAGCGCTACTTCCTCGCCGACAAGGCGACCCATGTGGAGAAGCGCAACCCCTATTACACCCTGCGCGACACCGAGGAGAACGCGCGCAAGATCCTGACCGAATTCGGACTCGACCCGGAAAGGGGTTGCATCATCAACGGTCACGTCCCGGTCAAGGTGGCCAAGGGAGAACGGCCAATCAAGGCCAACGGCAAGCTGATCGTCATCGACGGCGGCTTCTCGCGCGCGTACCAGAAGGAAACCGGAATTGCGGGATACACGCTGATCTCCAACTCGCGCGGCCTGCTGCTCGCCGCGCACCAGCCGTTCGAATCGACGCAAAAGGCAGTATCCGAGGAGATCGACATCGACAGCGAAACCGAAATCATCCACACGCATCCGCATCGCCTGCGCGTCAAGGACACCGATCGCGGCAAGGAAATCCAGAACCAGATCGGCGACCTCGAAGCCTTGCTGCATGCCTACCGCGAAGGTGCGATCAAGGAGCACAACGTTTAGCCGCCTGTCGGACTGGACGGGAAAAATAATGAACCTTCAGCTTAACGACAAGCATGTCCTCATCGGCGGTGGCAGCAAGGGTATCGGTCTGGCCTGCGCCAAGGGTTTCCTCGAGGAAGGTGCGCGCGTCAGCCTCGTTTCGCGCGACCCGGACCACCTGGAAGCGGCCCGGAAGTCCTTGCTAGAAAGCCATCCCCAGTCCGGCGAGCGCATCGCTGTGTTGCCGGCGAATCTGCGGGAGGCGGAAGCGGCTGGCGCCGTCGTCGAGCAGGCCGAACAGCAGTTCGGCCCGATCGATATCCTGGTCAACTGCGCCGGTGCTGCCAAACGGACGCCGCCCGACGAGTTGACCCCGCAGCACTGGCACGAGGCGATGGACTCCAAGTTCTTCACCTACATCCACTTGATCGATCCGGTGATCAAGCGCATGGCCGTACGCGGCGCCGGCGTCATCGTCAATATCGTCGGCTCGGGTGGCAAGATCGCCAAGCCGCTGCATCTGCCGGGCGGGGCGGCCAACGCGTCGCTGATGCTGGTCAGTGCCGGACTGGCGGCGGCCTACGGTCCGAAAGGAATCCGCGTCAACGCCATCAACCCGGGCACGACCCGAACTGAACGGATGCAGGCGGGGTTGGAGGTGGAAGCGCGCGCGCACCAAATAACTCTGGACGAGGCTCTTGCAAAGGCCAGCTCGGGTTTGCCGCTCGGGCGTGTTGCCGAGCCCGAGGAAATCGCCAACGCCGTATTGTTTCTCTGCTCGCCGAAAGCCAGCTACATCTCTGGCGCCATCCTCTCCATGGACGGGGCGGTCACGCCGATGGTCGTCTAGGAGCGGGTCATGACTGCCGGCAAGATCGCCGGCGGGCTGAACCAACTCGGCGAGTTCCCCCTGAAAAACAGCAAGCATCCGCGCTTCGAGGACCCCGACCCGCAATTCGGCCAGTTCATGAAGCGGCCTGATAACCGATGAAACATTCATTCTCCATCAGACATCTGCTCGTCGCGGCCGCGCTTGCCATCGCGTTGTGGCTGGCGCTCGGACCGCTCGCTGCGGCGAATCCCCTGGCTGCGCGCAGCGCGGCCGTCGTTCTGGTCACGCTGGCGCTGTGGAGTACCGGCGCGCTGCCGCCCTACCTGACCAGCCTGATCTTCTTCGGACTGGTCCTGATCTTCGGCCTCGCCCGACCCGATCTCATCTTTTCCGGCTTCGGCTCCGCCGCCGTCTGGCTGATCGTCTCGGGCTTCATCATCGGCGCGGCAATCACGACGTCCGGCCTTGGGCAGCGCATGGCGTCGCTGCTGGCGCCCCTGCTCGCGGGCAGTTATCCGCGCATGGTCGCCGGCCTGACGCTGGCGTCGGCGGCACTGGGTTTCGTCATGCCCTCCTCCGTCGGTCGCGCGGTGGTATTGGTGCCAGTCGGCATGGCCCTGGCCGACCGCGTCGGTTTCTGCAAAGGCTCGAACGGACGGATCGGCATTGCAGCCACCCTGGCCATGGCCTGCAACATGCCGAGCTTCGCCATCCTGCCCGCGAACATCCCGAACATGATCCTGGCCGGTGCCAGCGAAACGCTGCACGGCACCATTTTCGGCTATACGGAATACCTGCTGCTGCACTTCCCGATCCTCGGCATCCTCAAGTCGGCGCTGATGGTCGGACTGGTGCTGACAATGTTCCCCGCGAACATTCATCCCCAGGAGGTCATGGCCGGTCAAGCGAACCCTGCCGCGAGTGAGGGCAAACCGGCCGATTCCGGTGCCCAGCGCCGCGTCGCCATCATCCTGCTTGCCACGCTGGCGCTGTGGATGACAGACAAGTTGCACGGCATCAACCCGGCCTGGATAGGGATCGCCACCGCGGTTGTCCTGCTGCTGCCGCGAGTTGGTGTTGTTCCGCCGAAATCGTTCAACGCCTCGGTCGATTTCGGCATGGTGCTCTTCGTCGCAGCGGCGCTTGGCCTCGGCGCACTGGTCAATGCCTCCGGCCTCGGTCATGTGGTCGGGCAGGTGCTGGAAAGGATGCTGCCCCTGTCGCCGGGACGCGATGCGCTGAACTTCCTGTCGCTCTCGGCGATGTCCACGCTGACCGGCATCGTCACCACGATTCCCGGCGTACCAAGCGTGCTGACGCCGATGGCGCCGGATCTGGCCACAGCCTCGGGCTTCAGCCTGCCCGCCGTGCTGATGACGCAGGTCATCGGCTTCTCGACAGTACTGTTTCCCTATCAGGTCGGCCCGCTGATAGTCGCCATGCAGCTCTCCGGCGAGAAGCTGGGACACCTGCTGAAGATCACCCTGCCGCTGGCGCTGATCACCTTCGTCGCGCTGCTGCCGCTCGATTACCTGTGGTGGAAACTGCTCGGGTGGCTTTGAACGTCCTCCACAAAGCAAGAAAAGGCCGGAAGGGCAGCGTCCTCGCGGGAGTTCACTGACCACGCCAGCGTTTTATTGATGGGGCACGATGATGTTTGAACGCGCCACCCCGGCGAAGACCGGGGTCTGGTCGGCGATTGCTCTTCGACACTGGATGCCGGCCTTCGCCGGCATGACGGGAACTTTCTGCTTCATCGGGCTGAACCAATATAAGCGCTGGCGTGATGGTTTCCTGAGGTCAGCGCGTCATCCATTTAAGCGGCACGAGGACGATGTCGGGGAAGGCGATGAGCAGGGCCATGACGCCGGTTT
>CAZCJW010000257.1:0-3984 GCA_964499185.1 uncultured Propionivibrio sp.
GTAATTCAGGAGAAAAAAGTGGCTGAACTATCCGAGTCCCCGCAGGACGAATACCCGGACGCCATTGCCGAACCGAAAAAGAAAGGGTGGTCGTTGGTCTGGCTGGTGCCGATCATTGCCATTCTGGTCGGCGTGGGACTGGTCGTCCGGACCGTGCTCGAGCGCGGCCCCGAGATTGCCATCACCTTCAAGACGGCGGATGGAATCGAACCGGGCAAGACCAAGGTGCGCTACAAGAACGTGGAAATCGGCGTGGTCGAGCGCGTGGAACTCTCAGGCGATCTGGAGAAGGTCAAGGCGGTCATTCGCATGAGCAAGTCGGCCAAGCCGCTGCTCGTCGAGGATGCTCGGTTCTGGGTCGAACGGCCGCGGGTGAGCGGCACCAACATCGAGGGCTTGGGAACCTTGTTGTCCGGCGCCTTTATTGGCATGGACATTGGCAAGTCGGCCAAGGCCAGACAGAGCTTCGAAGGCTTGGAGCGCCCGCCGCTGGTGACGTTCACGGAGCCCGGACGGACCTTTCAACTGCGCGCAGAGCAACTCGGCTCGCTGGATTCCGGTTCCCAGATCTACTACCGGCGCGTTGCGGTCGGCCAGGTCGTGCGCTACGAAATGGACAGGGACGGCAAAGGTCTGAATTTCGAGATTTTCATCAAGGCGCCGTACGATCGCTTTGTCAATTCCGAGACCCGCTTCTGGGAAGCCAGCGGAGTCGATGTCGAATTCAGCGCCCAGGGCTTGAGGGTCGAAACGCAATCCCTCAATTCGATCCTGTCCGGCGGCATCGCTTTCGAAACGCGTGGCAATCCAAGCAAGGCCAAACCGGTTGAGCCGGATACCAGCTTCCGGCTTTATGAGAAAAAAGCCGACGCGATGAAGATCGAAGACACCGAAGTGGTGCCCATGCGCCTGGTGTTCAATGAATCTGTGCGCGGCTTGTCGGAGGGAGCGCCGGTGGACTTCCGCGGCATCGAAATCGGGCGGGTAACGGAGATTGGCGGATACGTCGATCCGAAGAGTGGACAGATCTCGATGGTCGTCGATATCGACCTCTTCCCGAACCGCTTGCGAAGAATCAATGTCAAGCGTCCAGCGAAAGATGTGTCTATCCGGGAGGGAATGGACCTGCTGGTTGCAGGCGGCCTGCGCGGGCAGTTGCGGACCGGAAATTTCGTTTCGGGGCAGTTGCTCGTTTCCCTCGATTACTTCAAGGACGCACCGAAAGCCGCCGTGAAATGGGATAGCGATCCACCGATACTGCCAACCATTCCGGGATCTCTCGTGAAATTCGAGCAGCAGGCCGCCGATCTCATCCAGTTGGTGGGCGAACTGGTCAAGAAGCTTGAGTCGCTGCCGCTTGAACAGATATCCGAAGATGTGCGGACCACAGTCAAGTCGCTCGATAACACGCTGAAGACGGTCGAGAGCACGTTGAAGACGGTGGACCGGCAGCTTGCCGACGACTCGATGCTGCAGCAGGATCTGCGTGACACCCTGCGCGAGGTGTCGAAAGCGGCGGCGGAAGCGCGCGCGCTGCTGGAGTACCAGTCGAGATATCCGGAATCCCTGATCAAGGGCAAGGCCAAGGAGGAATAAGTCATGAAAAGCACGTTATCGGTCCTGCTGCTGGCCGCTGCTCTCGTCACCGGCTGTAGTACGACGCCCTCGTCGAGGCTCTACACGCTCGGCGCCGACGCCGGCGAGCGCGACCGCGTGGCGGCGGAAAAACGGCGCATCGAAATTACCGCTGTGCGCATTCCCGAGCTCTGGGATCGGCCGCAGCTTGTCCTGACGAAATCGGCGAACGAAGTCAGCGTGAGCGAGTTTCACCGCTGGGCGGCTCCCCTACGGGCGGAAATTCCCCGTGTCGTGGCGCGCAATCTCACGCGCATTCTGGACAATCCAACCATCTGGCTGCGCGAGGATTTTGCCGGAGCCAAGCCGGAATTGCGCGTGCAGGTGATCATCGAGCGGATCGAGGCGACTGCGGGCGAGAGCGTTCAGCTCGATGCGACGTGGGTCGTTCGCGCGGCGGAAGGCGAGGTGTCTAAAGTCGGACGCACCGCGATTGTCGAACGGCCCGCCGACGCCAGCCACGAGGCGGTCGTTTCGGCGACGCGTCGGGCCTTGCTTGCCCTGAGCATGGCATTGGCGCGGGATATCGCCGTCGTGCCAACAGGTGCCGGCGGCAAATGATTCTGGGGGCGAGGGCACGCTACGCGCCCTTGCGCCGGTCGACCCGCTTATCCTCGATCGTGACGATCCTGCCGTCGACATCCTGACGTTCGAGCCTGACGGTGAACCCCCACAGGTTTGCCACGTGTTGGAGCACGGCATCATGGCTCTCGTGCAAGGTGCGACGTTCATGCACGAAATGGCGCAGGGTCAGTGAGCGGTCGCCGCGCAGGTCGACGTTCCACACCTGAATGTCCGGCTCGCGGCTGCCGAGGTCGTATTGTTGCGCGAGCTGGCGGCGCAGGGTGCGATAGCCGGGATCGTCATGAATGGCTTCGATGCGCAGCTTGTCGCGGGTGTCGTCGTCAACGACCGAGAAGAAACGGAATTCGCGCATCAGGCGCGGCGAAAGGTACTGCGCGACGAAGCTCTCGTCCTTGAAGTTCTGCATGGCGAACTCGAAGGTCTCGCGCCAGTCGGAACCGGCGATGTCGGGAAACCATTCCCGGTCTTCATCCGTGGGGTTCTCGCAGATGCGCCGGATGTCCGTCCACATGGCGAAACCCAGGGCGTAGGGATTGATCCCCGAGTAGTACTTGCTTTTGTACGGCGGCTGATAGACGACGTTGGTGTGCGACTGCAGGAATTCCAGCATGAAACCGTCGGACAGGCCGCCCTGGTCGTAGAGCGTGTTGAGCAGGGTGTAGTGCCAGAAAGTGGCCCAGCCTTCGTTCATCACTTGCGTCTGCCGTTGCGGATAGAAGTACTGGCCGATCTTGCGCACGATGCGCACGACCTCGCGCTGCCAGGGTTCGAGCAGAGGCGCGTTCTTCTCGATAAAATACAGCAGGTTTTCTTCCGGTTCCTCGGGGAAACGCTGCTCTGCGACGATTTCCTCGGCTTCGTGGCGTTGGGGCAGGGTGCGCCATAGGTCGTTGACCTGCGCCTGCATGTACTCCTCGCGTTCCTTGAGACGCAGTCTTTCCTTTTCCAGCGATTGCTTCGGCGCACGCTTGTAGCGGTCGACCCCGACGTTCAGCAGCGCGTGGCAGGCGTCGAGCAGGCGCTCAACGGCATCGACGCCGTGGCGCTCCTCGCATTCGGTGATGTAGTTCCGCGCGAAGACCAGGTAGTCGATGATCGCGTCGGCACTCGTCCATTGCTTGAACAGATGGTTGCCCTTGAAGAAGGAATTGTGCCCATAGGCCGCGTGGGCGATGACCAGCGCCTGCATGGGCAGCGTGTTCTCGTCCATCAGGTAGGCGATGCATGGGTCGGAGTTGATCACGATCTCGTAGGCGAGGCCCATCTGGCCGCGCTTGTAACGGTTGGCGGTAGCCAGGAAGTGCTTGCCGAACGACCAGTGATGGTAATAGACAGGCATGCCGATCGAGGCGTAGGCGTCCATCATCTGCTCGGCGCTGATGATTTCGAGCACATGCGGGTAGCAGTCCAGGCCGTAGTCGCGGGCCACGCGGCCGATGGCTTCGTCATAGGCGTCGATGGCGGCGAAGGTCCATTCCGAGCCGGTGGGCAGGGAGGGTGTCGAGGCTTGCTTCTTCCGGCTCATGCGGCCACCTTGTCCTTGCGCCGGAACAGTTCGCGGAACACGGGGTAGATGTCGCTCGCGTCGGCGATGCGCTGCATGGCGAAGTGGCCGGGGTGCGTTCCCTGCAGCTTTTCGTACTCCTGCCACAGGTTTTGTGGCGGTCCGTCGGTGATCTCGATGTAGGCGAAGTACTGGCACGCGGGCAGCAGCGACGTCTCGAGGATCTCACGGCAGATCGGCGAATCGTTGTGCCAGTTGTC
>CAZCJW010000258.1:0-3906 GCA_964499185.1 uncultured Propionivibrio sp.
CTCTCAAGTCGGTGATCCGGGCGTCCGGTGTGGGCCTGCATTCGGGCGTCAAGGTCAACATGATCCTGCGGCCGGCGGCGCCGAATACCGGGATTGTCTTCCGGCGCGTCGATCTCGACCCGGTAGTTGATCTGCCGGCGTCGGCCCTGGAGGTCGGCGATACGCGCATGTGTTCCTGTCTCGAACGCGAGGTTGGGTCAGTTCGTGCCAAGGTGGGCACCATCGAACATCTCATGTCGGCGCTGGCCGGTCTCGGCGTGGATAACGCCTACGTCGATCTTGACGCCGCTGAAGTGCCGATTCTGGACGGATCGGCGTCGCCGTTTGTCTTCCTGATTCAGTCGGCCGGCATCGAGGAACAGCCGGCGCCCAAGAAATTCATCCGCGTCAAGCGCCGGATCGAAGTGCGCGAAAGCGACCGGACAGGCGACAAGTGGGCGCGGTTCGATCCATATGATGGCTACCGACTGACCTTCTCCATCGTCTTCAATCATCCGGCGATCGATCGCACCGGGCAGGAAGTGACCATCGATTTCGCCGAACAGTCCTATGTGCGCGAAGTGTCGCGTGCGCGCACATTCGGCTTCATGCAGGAAGTCGAATGGCTGCGCGAGAATGGCCTGGCGCAGGGGGGCGGGTTGGATAACGCCGTCGTTCTCGACGAGTTCCGCGTACTCAACGCCGACGGCCTTCGCTATTCCGACGAGTTCGTCAAGCATAAGGTGCTGGATGCGATCGGCGACCTCTATTTGCTGGGGCACCCCTTGCTGGCGTCCTTTACGGCGCACAAGTCCGGACACGCCCTGAACAACCTGCTGGCACGCGAACTCCTCGCCCATCCCGATGCATGGGAATTCGTCACCTTCGAAGATGAGTCACGCGCGCCGCAATCCATCGTTCGCTGGCTGGCTCAGCCGGCGCACTGAGCGAGGCGCGCACGCATGTGGTTGCTGCGCCTGCTCGGTATCCTGACCTTGATTGCCGTCGGCGGAGGCTTTGTAGCGTACCTGCTGACCGGAAATCCCAAGTACCTGCACTTTTCCTGGCGTGTTTTCCGCTATGCGGTGATGGTGGCGCTGCTGGTTTTCGCTCTACTGATTCTTGAGCGGGTGGCGGTCATTCCGTTCTAGCCGAACGCTTGATGAGGGTCTGTATGGCGTGGCGCAGATCCGATTCGGGCAGCGAGTCGCGCAGTTCCTCCAGCCTCCTGCTGGTTTGCCCGCTTAATGGCTTTGGCATGGAACCCCTTGATTGCGTTGCGATTTCCGTGGCTTGCACTTTGACCTGAACGCCGTTACACTCGACGCCTCTTTTGGAAAAACCATCAGCCAGGGTGGTCGCGAGTTGGCGCAACTTGGCTGCAACCGCGCCGTTCGTGGCGTGAATAACAATAATTCCTGACTTGTAATTCGCTATCGTACTTGCCTGGCGCAGGTGTGCCGGCGCAATCTCCTGGTAGAGATTGGCCAGCCGGAGCAGCAGTCTTGCATGCGCCAGTACGTTGCCAGCGCCATCGGCCGCATCGAGAAAATCTTCGAGGGTGTTAGGCATCGGGGGCTATGAGGAGGAGTCGAATGAATATTATTCTGGTTTCCAGCCGTCTGAAAACGGCCAAGACGCTGCATGTTACACCGCGCTTCCTGCTGTGGGCAGTGTTCGGCTTCATATTCCTCTCCTTTGCCACGTCGTTCGTTTTCTCATGGGTGGGCATTCGCTTCAACTTGCCGTTCGCTTCCGATCTGGTGGTGATGGTTCAGCAGCAACACAATGAGAAGTATGAGGAATACCTGCGCGACAATGTGTCGGCAATGGCGGTCAAGCTTGGAGAAATGCAGGCTCAGGTGTTGCGGCTGGACTCGTTGAGCGAACGTATCTCGAAACTCTCCGGCGTGCCGTTGCCGAAGAACGAACTTGGCATCAAGCCGGGCAAGGATGGGAAAGGGGGACCGTTGGTCCGTCCTTCCGCGCCGCTTTCCGCCGGCGAACTGCAGCGCGAGATCGACCGGCTGGGCGAGCTTGTGGAACAACGCAACGATGAACTGACGGCGCTTGAGTCGCAACTGATGGAGCGGCGGATCAAGAGTTCGCTGTTGCCGACGATCGTGCCGATCGAGGCGCATCATGTCGGATCGTCTTTCGGCCGCAGAATCGATCCGATCGCCGGCATTGGCGCGATGCATGAGGGCATCGATTTTGTTGCCGAAACGGGGACACGGGTGATCGCTTCGGCCGGAGGAGTGGTCGCAGTAGCGGAATATCACCCGCAATACGGCAAGATGATCGAGATCGATCACGGCAACGATTTTTCCTCGCGCTATGCCCATCTGTCGAAGATTTCGGTAAAGGTGGGCCAGGTCGTTCGCCGCGGCCAGCCTATCGGCGCCAGCGGCAACACTGGACGTTCGACAGGCCCGCACCTGCATTTCGAAGTTCGCTTCAAGGGCGTGGCCCAGAATCCGGCGCGCTTTCTGCAGATGGGTGCGCAAACGGATCTTGCGGCCCAGTCGGTTGCAACCAAGCCGACCCGTCCGTCCGTGCCGAACGCCAAACGCAAACCCTGACTCGCCGCGGCATTCGCGTTCGCGATGGCCGCATTTGGTCCGTGCCGCCCTTGACAGAAGCTGCGTGTTAGAATCGCCCTCTTTTAACGCGCTTACGCACATTCCAGAATGATTTCCGGCTTACTCAAGAAGATATTCGGCAGCCGCAATGACCGGCTGATCAAGCAGTATTCGGCGGTCGTCCGCCAGATCAATGCGCTGGAACCTGGTGTCAGCGCGCTTTCGGATGATGAACTGCGCGGCAAGACCGCGGAGTTCAAGGCCCGTGTGGCCAACGGTGAAACGCTCGATGCGCTCCTGCCGGAGGCCTTTGCCGTCGTCCGCGAAGCCGGCAAGCGCGTTCTCGGCATGCGCCATTTCGATGTCCAGCTGATCGGCGGCATGGTCCTGCACGACGGCAAGATCGCCGAAATGCGTACCGGCGAAGGCAAGACGCTGGTCGCCACGCTGCCCTGCTACCTCAATGCGCTGACCGGCAACGGCGTGCATGTGATCACGGTCAACGACTACCTGGCGAATCGCGACGCCGAATGGATGGGGCGCCTGCACCGTTTCCTCGGCCTCACGGTCGGCGTGAACCTGTCGCAGATGCCGCATGATCAGAAACAGGCGGCGTATGGGTCGGACATTACCTACGGGACCAACAACGAATTCGGGTTCGACTACCTGCGCGACAACATGGTTTACGCGGCGGCCGATCGCGTGCAGCGCAAGTTGAGCTATGCCATCGTCGACGAAGTCGACTCGATCCTGATTGACGAAGCACGAACCCCGCTGATCATCTCCGGGCAGGCCGAGGATCATACCGACCTGTATGTGCGCATGAACCAGGTGGCGCCGATGCTCACGCGCTGCCAGGAGGAAAACGGGCCGGGCGACTACTGGGTGGACGAAAAGGGCCACCAGGTGCTGATGAGCGAGGAAGGCCATGAGCACGCTGAAGAAATCCTCACGCGCGTGGGGCTGTTGCCCGAGGGCAGCAGTCTTTACGACGCGGCCAACATCCTGCTGATCCACCATCTGTATGCCGCCCTGCGCGCGCATACGCTGTTCCTCAAGGACCAGCAATACGTGGTGCAGAACGGCGAAGTCATTATCGTCGACGAATTCACCGGCCGCCTGATGGCCGGACGCCGCTGGTCGGACGGCCTGCACCAGGCCGTCGAGGCCAAGGAAGGCGTGAAGATCCAGAACGAGAACCAGACCCTGGCCTCGATCACCTTCCAGAATTATTTCCGCATGTACGGCAAGCTGGCCGGCATGACCGGCACGGCCGATACCGAAGCGTATGAATTCCAGCAGATCTACGGTCTGGAAACAGTGGTCATCCCGACCAACCTGCCGA
>CAZCJW010000259.1:0-3888 GCA_964499185.1 uncultured Propionivibrio sp.
CGCGTCGCCAGCAGCATGCCCACGCCACGTCGTCTGGAAAGCGGCGCAGCCAGGCTCTCCTCGTGCAGTTCGGCAAAGCGCTGGCGCAGCCTGCGCAGTTCAGCCAGCACCTTGGCGATAGCCACCTCGGTCAGCATGGCGTGCGAAAACGACATCATTTCATCGTCACGCGCAAAATCGCCGCCCAGGAAGCCGTGCAGGCCGTGTTCCCGGAAAAACCGGCGGATCGGCCCCTTTACGCGCCAGTCAAAATCCCGCGCCACGTTGAGGCGGATGCGGTTCCCCGGCAACAGTACGATCAGGCGCAACCGGTCAAGCTGCACAAGGCGCTGTATGCATTCGACTTCAGTGACGCGGTAGGTGGATACGATGTCCTGCACTGACCAGTGATTCAATGAACAGATGGCCACCAGCAGGAGTTTGTGATCCGACACCAATTCCACCTCCTGAGTCTCGCTCAGCGTATGCAGGAGGTTTTCCGTAACGACCGCCTCCTGTGCCAGTTCGGCCAACGTAAAGCCCAGAAAATTGCTGATTTCCACCAGCCTCTCCAGCGAAAAGCGCTGACACGCAAACATGCGCTTAACGCTCGCCTCCGACAGGCCGATCGCCGCTGCCAGTTCTCGATAGGTGACACCCTGGGTTTTCAGGCGCTTCTTCAGCGTGCTGACCAATTGACCGATCTCGCCCATAACGTAAAGTATAAATTTTTGATACCTTTTATTATAAATTATGATAATTTTTTGTAATTAGTTTATTTTTATATTTTCTCCTCGCATTCTGCGCACACCGTCGCATCGACGTTGTCTCAGGAAAGGAGAAAACATGAAAACCGCACGCCAACATCTTCCGCTCGCTGTCGTCGCCTTACTTGTCGGCGCCGCGCTATGGCATGGCCCGATCCCGCAATTACCGAACTACCACGACTTTGCCGACCAGCAGAGCGCCTACGGCATCCCGCATTTTGCCGATGTCGCCTCCAACCTCGGGTTTGTCCTGGTCGCCGCATGGGGCGCCTTCACGCTGCCGCGAGCCAGCAGAAGCGCGGCCCTTGCCAGCGGCTGGGCCGGATATCGCCTGTTCCTCCTCGGCCTGTTCTTCACCGCGTTCGGCTCCGCCTATTACCACTTGGCGCCGGACAATACCCGCCTGTTCTGGGACCGCCTGCCCATCGCCCTGGCCTGCGGCGGCCTGCTCGCCGGCGTATGGGGCGACACCAAGGGCCAGTCGAGCGCTGTGCTGACCGCCTGGCTGGCGCTGCTGGCGATCTACAGCGTCGTGTGGTGGTATATCACCGAACAGGCAGGCCATGGCGACCTGCGCCCCTACCTGTTGCTACAGGCTCTGCCGATGTTGCTCATTCCTTTGTGGCAATGGTTGCGCCGGTCCCCGGCAGCGGATCGTTTGTCGTTTGGCGCCGCTCTGCTACTCTATGCCGTCGCCAAGGCAGCCGAGCTCTATGACCATCAGATCGCTGCCGTGACAGGCCTGATCAGCGGCCACACGATCAAGCACCTGCTGGCAACAGCCGCTGCCGCCGTCATCGTGGCTCGACTGTCCTGCCGGGCGCGCAAGGTGCAAGCATGAGCACGAGACTCTCACAACATCACTACGAGGAAACCATGTTCAGGACCGTTCTTCGCCTCTTGCTCAAGCTGCTGTTCCGAGTCGAACTGCGCGGCGACACCTCGGTGTTTCAAAATCCGCGCACGCTCATCGTAGCCAACCACGAATCCTTCATCGACGGCCTACTGCTCGGAATGGCCATGCCCGTCGATGCTGTCTATGTCATTCACCGGCAGATCGCCGAGCAGAGGTTCTTCGGCTTCCTGCTGTCGTTCGTCCCGCATATAACCGTCGAGCCAACCAGTCCGCTGGCCATCAAGCAGATCATCAAGCTGGTCGAGACCGGCCAACCGGTGGTCATCTTCCCGGAAGGGCGCATCACGCGCACCGGATCCCTGATGAAGGTCTATGAAGGCGCCGCGTTCGTGGCGGCCAAAACTGGCGCCACAGTTGTGCCGGTACGCATCGATGGCGCGGCACGCAGCTATTTTGGACGGCTGGCGGGTGTCTATCCGCGCAAGCTGTTTCCTAAGGTCACCATCACTATCCAGCCGCGGCGCGAGATCCCGATGCCCGACCAACCCTCGGCGAAGCAGCGCCATCGCCGTGCCGGCGAGAGTATGCGTCACATCCTGCTTGACATGCTCGTGGCGACCCGCCCCCAACGTACCATCTATGAGTCGTTTCTCGACGGGATGTCCACCTTCGGCCGCGATTACGACCTGGTCGAAGATATCCGCCTGCGTGAGGAGTCTTACGGATCGCTGCTCAGGATGGTGCTCGGACTGCAGAGGATCACCGGTCGTTTCACGCAGCCCGATGAAATCGTCGGCGTCCTGATGCCGAGCACGGCAGCCACGCCGGCACTGATTCTGGCGCTGTCGGCAGGCCGAAGGATTCCCGCCCTGCTCAACTACACGGCAGGGACAGAGGGGATGCGTGCCGCATGTATCGCTGCGGGCATCAAGACGATCATCACATCGCGCGCCTTCCTCGAAAAAGCAAAGCTCACGGAAGTGGTTGAACTGATTGGCGGTGTAAGCATCTGCTACCTGGAGGACTTCAGATCCCAATTCAGCATCGTCGACAAACTGAGCGTGCTCTTCCGGCTGCTGTTCCCGCGCGGCGCGGCCCTTCCCCAGCGCCCGGACGATCCGGCCATCGTTTTGTTCACCTCCGGATCGGAGGGCAAGCCGAAAGGGGTAGTGCATTCGCATTCATCGCTCCTCTCGAACGTCGCGCAGATCCGCGCCATCGCCGACTTCACCCCGCTCGACAAGTTCATGATGGCCTTGCCGCTGTTCCATTCCTTCGGCCTGACCTGCGGCGTACTGCTGCCGCTGGTGTCCGGCTGCAAGGTCTTCCTCTACCCCAACCCGCTGCATTACCGCGTCATCCCCGAGATTGTCTATGACCGGGATTGCACCGTACTGTTCGGCACATCGACCTTCCTCGGCAACTACGCCAAATACGCACATCCCTACGATTTCGGGCGCCTGCGCTACGTCGTGGCGGGAGCTGAGAAGCTTTCGGCCGACGTACACCATTTATGGATTGAAAAGTTCGGCATCCGCATCCTTGAGGGGTACGGTGTCACCGAATGTGCGCCCGTGGTGGCCTGCAATGTGCCGATGGCTTGCCGCACCGGCAGTGTGGGACAGTTGCTGCCCGGAATCGAACACGAACTCGTACCGGTGCCGGGAATCGACGAGGGCGGTGCCCTGCACGTCAAAGGCCCCAACGTGATGAAGGGATATCTGCTCTACGACCAGCCCGGTATTATCCAGCCGCCGGCAGCAATCGGCGACGGCTGGCACGCCACCGGTGATATCGTCACGATCGACGACGAAGGCTATCTACATATTCGCGGTCGGCAGAAACGCTTCGCCAAGCTGGCCGGCGAAATGATCTCGCTGGAGGTCGTCGAAAGCCTGGCGAAAGCCGCCGCACCGGGCGCGCTTCACGCCGCGACGACGCGCCCCGATGCGAGCAAGGGCGAGGCCCTGGTGCTGTTCACAACGGATTCGGGCCTCAGGCGGGAACGCTTGCTGGAGGCAGCCCGGGCCGCCGGGACCCCCGAACTGGCGGTACCCCGCGACATTCGCGTCGTCGATGAAATCCCGCTGCTGGGAAGCGGCAAGACGGACTACGTGACGCTCAAGGCTATGGCAGAGGAAAATGCGGAGAGGACTCACGGGTGATCGGCGCGGCAGCATCGCTCCAGGCCACATCATGGCGCCATGCGCTTGCCCATCCCGGCAGTTCGCCACCGGGCATCGGCCGTGCAATGCCATAGCCCTGTGCGAGTTCGCACCCCAGTTG
>CAZCJW010000260.1:0-3873 GCA_964499185.1 uncultured Propionivibrio sp.
GTCTTGCCGCTGAAGATCAGGCCGATGATCAGCCCGAAGGACATGAACAGCAGGAGCCCGCCGAAGAAGGGATAGAGTCGCCCGATGATCTTGTCCACCGGCATGATCGTGGCAAGGATGTAGTAACCGAAAATGATCGTGGTCCAGATCCAGACCTCCATGCTGGTCAGGGAACCAAGCAGCTTGGCCGGGCCGAGGACGAACACGACACCGACGAGCAACAGCAGGATCACGGCGAACACATTCATGGTCTGCTTCATGGCGCCGCCCAGCTGTTTGCCGACGATGTTGGGAACCGAGGCGCCGTTTTGGCGAACGCTGAGCATGCCCGAGAAATAGTCATGCACCGCACCGGCGAAAATGCAACCGATGACGATCCACACCATCGCAACCGGGCCATACAGTGCACCGAGGATCGGCCCGAAAACCGGACCGAGTCCGGCAATGTTGAGGAGCTGAACCAGCCACACCTTGGCGTTCGACATGGGGACGTAATCGACACCGTCCTGGGAAACGTAGGCGGGGGTCTTCAGCGCCTCTTTAGGGCTGAAGATGCGTTCGATGATGACGCCGTAGGTGAAATACCCGGCTATCAGCAAACCGACACAAAGAAAGAACCAGATCATGATCGACCTTCCAGAAGGATTAAGGAGCCATGAATATAGACGTCCTTCCAGGCAACAGGTCGATGTTCTGGCGAGCGGTCGCCCGCTATGCCGAGCGGTCGTTGTGGGAGGCGAGCGGTGGGCAATCGCGTGCTTCAGGCGATCAGCAGTCGGTCCTTGATCTCGCGCAAGTGGCGGCGACTGACCGGAACACGCAGGCCGCTGCGCATGACAATCTCGGCGGCGCCGTTTTCCAGCAACTCGATTTCCGCAATCTTCGCCGGATTGACCAGGTACTGCCGGTGGCAGCGCATCAGGGTGGTCCGTTCCTGCAGGAGCTTCAAGGTCAGTTCGGTCATCCCCTGTCGGCCGTTGCCGACAACCCGGTTGCCCGAAATGTCAGTGTGGACATAATCCACTTCCTCGACAGGGATCAACTGGATGCGATTACGGGCAAGGCAGGGGATTTGCTGTAGTAGAACATCATTGCTTCCGGGGATAGCGCGGTCTGTGGTTGGCGTGCTTGAACGCAGCCAGTTCAGTGTCCGTTCCAGTCGTAGCGGGTCGATCGGTTTTAGCAGGTAATCGGTGGCGTGTTCTTCAAATGCTTTCAGTGCATGTTCGTCGTAGGCAGTGACGAATACGATGCGTGGAAGCGCCGAAGCTTCGATCATCCCCACCATTTCGAGTCCACTGATGCGGGGCATCTGGATGTCGAGAAAGACGACATCCGGACGCAGCCGATGGACGGCGGAAAGCCCCTCAATGGCATTGGCACATTCCCCAATGACTTCAATATCAGGAGCCAAGGCGAGCAGGGCCTTGAGTTCCTCGCGCGACGGGCTTTCATCATCGATGATCAATGCCTTCAGCATGTCACGGCCTCAATTTCTTCCTCTGCCGGCAGGCGGATGGCGACCCGAGTCCAGTATTCCGGCTCGCAGGTAACAGCGACGCCAAACGTCTCGCCATAACGGATCTTGATTCGCCGGTCGACGAGGCTCATGCCCATGCCGTCGTTTTTTGGCAAGGGCTTGTACAGTCCCGCGCTGTCTTCGACGACGATGGTCAGTTGATCGTGGAGGCGCTCGGCCCGAATCGCAATGTGCCCCGGTTCGATCATCTGCGAAACGCCGTATTTGACGGCGTTTTCGACAATCGGCTGCAGGGTGAAAGCGGGCAGGCGCAGGTGCAGCAGTTCATCCGGGATGGTGATGTCGACATCCAGGCGGCCGGCGAATCGGGCCAGTTCAATGCGCAGGTAGGCGTCGACGTGTTCAATCTCATCCTTGAGCGTGGCCTCGGTGCCGGAGCGCTTGAGGCTCTTGCGGAAGAAAGTGGACAGGTCCTGCACAATCTGGCGGGCGGCTTCCGGTTCGCGGCGGATGACGGCCGCCAGCGTGTTAAGCGCGTTGAAGAGAAAATGCGGATTGATCTGCGCTTGCAGCAACTTGATCTCCGTTTGTGCCAGGAGGCGCTTCTGTTCCTCGATCTTTCCCGCCAGCACCTGGTTGGACAGCAGGCGAGCAATGCCTTCGCCGAGCGTACGGTTGAGGGAAGAAAAGAATTTGTTCTTGGGTTCGTAGAGTTTGATCGTGCCAAAGACCCGGTTGCCTTCGCCACGCAACGGGATCACCAGGGAAGAACCGAGTTTGCAGTCTTTGGAGACAACGCAGCGATACGTGACATCGACACCATCGGCGTAGACGACCTCGTTGTTGGCGATGGCTTTGAAGGTGTGCGGCGATGAAATGGGAGTTCCGGGCAGGTGATGGTCCGCACCGAGACCAACGAACCCAAGAAGCTTCTCGCAATCCGTGATGGCGACCGCTCCGACTCCCGTTTCTTCGCGGATGATTTGCGCCATTTGCGTGCAATTTTTTTCATCGAAGCCCTGCATGAGCACGCCCACCGCGCGCTCGGCAATGCGCAGAGCCTTGGCGGAAAAGGCGATGGAGAACTTTTCCAGTGTCTCGCGTCGGTCAAGAATCAGGCGCATGAAGAGTGCCGCACCGATACCGTTGGTTACAATCATCGGCAGAGCAATGTGCGCGACGAGACGCGCCGCCTGGTCGAAAGGGCGGGCCATTGCCAGGATGATGACCATTTGCGCGAATTCGGCAATCAGTGTCGTGACGAGGGCGATCATCGGATGCAAAAGGCGGTCGGCGCGATGGCTACGCAGGAGGTAAAGATGCAACATGCCGCCGATCAGGCCTTCGAGCGTTGTCGAGACAGCGCATGCCGAGGCGGTAAAACCACCCATCAGATATCGGTGGATGCCGCCCGTCAGGCCTACCAGAAGGCCAACCACCGGGCCGCCGAGGATTCCTCCAAGTACCGCGCCGATGGCCCGGGTGTTGGCGATGGCTCCCTCGATCTGGAAACCGAGATACGTCCCCATGATGCAAAATCCGGAGAACACCAGATAGCAGACCAGCTTGTCGGGCAAGCGCACGCTTACCTGCATCAGTGGCGCGAACAAAGGGGTCTTGCTCAGCATGTAGGCAACCACCAGATAGACGCACATTTGCTGCATCAAGCTGCCGATCAGTGCGACGTGATTGATGTTCTCGAGCTCGAGCATGGCGGTCGTCCGGAAACGGAGAGTGCAGATTCTACGATCTTGCCCGCAAAACGGAAATTATCTTTGCTGTGTGATTTTTAGCTACTATGCGGAAAGTCATAATGTTGGCCTGTTGGTTGCACGGGGTAGAATCAAAAAGATTTGTTTGCGTCGGAATTTGGCCAGTCAGTTTTGGTAGCGCTTCAGGGATTTAAATAAGGAGAAAATGGCATGAAACTCTCTACACGTCTTGGGCTGATCGTCGGCTGCGCCGCGTTAGGCTCGCTTGTCCTGGTGTTCATTGCATTGCAGACGATACGTTCGTCGTTGCTGGCCGACCGGCAAGAGCAGATTCGCTCAACGGTCAATCTGGCGGCCAAACAGGTGGATATCTACGTGGCGCTGGAGAAAGCCGGCACGCTCAGCCGCGATGAGGCCCAGGCCCAGGCAAAGAAGGCCATGTCGGGGTTGCGCGACGGGGACGACTACGTGTTCGTGCGCGACACCGCCGGAATGATGCTGGTTCACCCCGATTCCAGGCTCGAAGGCAAAGTGAGCATGGGGGCGAAGGTGCCGGACGGGCGCACCCTGATGCAGGTTTATCTGGATTCGCTGAAGTCATCGGATAGGTCGCTGGTCGAAATCAGAACCAAGCGACCGAAGGGCGACGTTGAGGTGCCCAAGATCAACGGCCTGGCCAAG
>CAZCJW010000261.1:0-3835 GCA_964499185.1 uncultured Propionivibrio sp.
AGCTCGCGGGAAATGTCATCCTGGTGGTTAACACCGCCAGCCAGTGCGGTCTGACGCCTCAGTACGAGGGGCTGGAAAAACTCTACGAACGGTACCGGGAAAAAGGCCTGATCGTCCTCGGTTTTCCTTCCAATGATTTCGGTGCGCAGGAGCCCGGCAGCCATGACGAAATTGCACAGTTCTGTCGGCTCAATTTTGGGGTGACGTTCCTGATGTTCGGCAAGACCACCGTCAAGGGCGACGGGGCGCACCCGTTTTTCGTACGGCTGGCCGAGATCACCGGCGCCGCGCCGAAGTGGAATTTCCACAAATATCTGATCAGCCGGGACGCGACCCGTGTTCTCGCTTTCGGCAGCATGACCCGGCCGGACGATCCGGAACTGTTGGCCGCCATCGACGCTTTCATCAGCAACTGAACCGCAGGGAGATTCACCATGGAAAAAACGCAACGCATCGCCGTCATCGGATCCGGTATTTCCGGCCTGGCCAGCGCCTGGCTGCTCCGCCAGCATTACCGGGTGACCTTGTTCGAAGCGGCGCCGCGCCTCGGCGGACACACGAACACGGTCGATGTGACGGTGGACGGCAAGACGCATCCGGTCGATACCGGATTCCTCGTGTTCAACGAGAAGACCTACCCGAACCTGATTGCCTTGTTCGAAACGCTCGGAGTGGAGAGTGTCCAGACCGAGATGTCGTTCTCGGTCAGCCTGGAGAATCCCGATCTTGAATGGGCGGGCAGCAGCCTGGCTACAGTGTTCGGGCAAAAGCGCAACCTGTTGCGCCGGCCGTTCTGGACGATGCTCTCTGACATCCTGCGCTTCAACCGCGAGAGCACGGCCTGGCTGGCGGTGCATCCCGGCGATGAGCGGCCGCTCGGCGACTTCCTCAGGGAAGGGCGCTACTCCGACGCCTTTGCCGACTGGTACCTGCTGCCGATGGCCGCAGCCATCTGGTCGTGCCCGACCGCGCAGATGCGCGACATGCCGCTGGCCACCTTCGTCCGTTTCTGCCAGAACCACGGCCTGCTGCAGATATTCGACCGGCCGTTGTGGCGCACGGTGCGGGGTGGCGGTCGCGAGTACGTCAACAGGATCGCCGCGCAGCTCGACGACATCCGTCTTGCGTCACCGGTGCAGCGCGTGACGCGGGAAGCGTCCGGCCTGCGCGTGACGCACGCACACGGCAGCGAGGTCTTCGATGAGGTCGTGCTGGCGTGCCACAGCGACCAGTCGCTGGCCATCCTTGGCGAGACGGCCAGCGCCGGGCAGCGCGACGTGCTGGCCGCCGTACGCTACCAGCCCAACCGTGCCGTTCTGCATACCGATCCCCGCTTGCTGCCGCGCGACCGCAAGCTGTGGTCGGCGTGGAATTACTTTGCCGGAAGTGGTGATCCGGGCGAGCAGCCGGTCGGCGTGTCCTACCTGATCAACCGCCTGCAACCCTTGCCGTTCGAGACGCCGGTGGTGGTAACACTGAACCCGGCGCGCGAACCCGATCCGGCGAAGGTCATCGCCGAGTTCGATTATGACCACCCGATCTTCGACGCCTCGGCCATCGCCGCACAGCAGCGGCTGGCCGATGACCGGCTGGGCATCCAGGGGGAAGGCGGGGTCTGGCTGGCCGGCGCGTGGGGGCGTTTCGGCTTCCACGAGGACGGCCTGCGTTCGGCGTTGCGCGTGGCCAATCTCATGGGCATCGCGGCACCGTGGCAGAAGGTGCCGGCGTCGCTGTCGTCTGCCGTTGCTCGGGCATAGGGGCAAGAAAATGCGGAACATTATGGATAACCGTCATTCCGGGCTTGACCCGGAATCCCGTGGGGTGCATCTGGATTCCGGCCTGCGCCGGAATGACGGAGTTGGGAAGGCCATGGCTCCAACCCATGGACCCCGTCTTTTCCTCGGCCACGTCATGCACCGGCGGCTGCGCCCGGCGGTCAATGCCTTCGTCTATCCGGTGTTCTACGTGCAACTGCCGTTACGGCGACTGGACGAGGCCCGCGGACCGCTGTTCTCGCTCGACCGTTTCAACCTGCTCAGCTTCCATCGGCGCGATCACGGCGAGCGCGACGGCACTGACTTGGTGTCCTGGATCGAAGCCAGGCTGCGCGAACGCGGCTTGCCGCACGACGGCGAGATCGTTCTGCAGACCTTCCCGCGCGTGCTCGGCTACGTGTTCAATCCGGTGAGCTTCTGGTTCTGCCACGACCGGGCGGGCGCTCTGATCGCCGTGCTGGCCGAAGTGAACAACACCTTCGGCGGCCGGCACGCCTACCTGCTGCACAACCCCGATGGCGCGCCCTTGCGCGACGGGCAGGTGTTCACCGCAGACAAGGTATTCCACGTGTCCCCGTTCTGCGTCGTCGAGGGGGGGTACCGCTTCCGCTTCAAGCTCGAACGGGCGGTGCCTTGCGTGCACATCGACTACGATGATACGGAGGGTGAGTTGCTGCTGACGGCGATTTCCGGTCGGTCGCGCGCCTGGTCAACGTCGGCCTTGCTCGGCGCACTTGCACGCATGCCGCTGCTGACAGCCGGCGTGATGTTCCGTATCCACTGGCAGGCCCTGAAACTGTGGCTCAAAGGGGTGCCGTTCCGCGGCGCCCGGATGCCGCAGCCACAACAGCCGCCGGCTTCCTCAACCCGTCTCCTGGGAGAACCGACTCCATGAACAAACTCGAATCCACCTTGGCCCTGACCGGCAATGGGCGTTTGCGCCGCGATACGCGACTCGTTTTCGAATTGCTCGAGAAAATCAGTGGTGGCTTGCTGGAGATCCGCCTGCCCGACGGCGCGCGGTTCCTGTTCGGGGAGGGTGAGCCCGGCGTGACCATGCAGGTCAATGATGAAGCCGTTTTCGCGCGCGTGCTGGCCAAGGGCGACATCGGCCTTGCCGAGGCGTATCTCGACGCCGAGTGGGATTCCCCGGATGTCACCGCGCTGCTCACGCTCCTCGCTCGCAATCGGGACGCGCTGCGTGACGCCGTCTATGGCTCGTGGCGCCAACTCCTGGCCGCCCGCCTGCGCCACTGGTTCAACCGCAACAGCCGGGCCGGCAGCAAACGCAACATCATGGCGCATTACGACCTGGGCAACGATTTCTATCGGTTGTGGCTCGATCCGGGGATGAGTTACTCATCGGCGCTGTTCAACGGACGACCCAATCAGCCATTGCAGGCCGCGCAGGACGCCAAGTACCGGCGCATCCTCGATCGCCTCGCCGCCGAACCGGGCCAGAGCGTGCTCGAGATCGGCTGCGGCTGGGGCGGTTTCGCCGAAATGGCGACACGCGACGGACTGGCCGTGACCGGTCTCACGCTCTCGCCCGCGCAACTGGCCTGGGCACAACAGCGCGTGCCGTCGGCGGATCTGCGCCTGCAGGACTACCGCGATACGACGGAACGATTCGACCACGTGGTATCCATCGAGATGTTCGAAGCCGTCGGCGAACGCTGGTGGCCGACCTATTTCCGTACCGTGGCCAATGCTCTGAAGCCGGAAGGCCGGGCGGTGATCCAGAGCATCACCATTCGCGACGACCTGTTTGCCGAGTACCGCCGCGGCACAGATTTCATCCAGCAATACATCTTCCCCGGCGGCATGCTGCCGTCGCGCGCGGAATTCCGGAGGCAGGCCGCGCGGCAGGGGCTGGCGGTACGCGACGAGTTCGCCTTCGGCGTCGATTACGCGCGGACGCTGGCCTTGTGGCGCGATGCGTTCGATGCCATGTGGCCGAAGATCGCCGCGCTCGGTTTCGACGAAACCTTCCGCCGCCTGTGGCGGCTCTATCTCTCCTACTGCGAGGCCGGCTTCCTGGCCGGGAATATCGATGTCGT
>CAZCJW010000262.1:0-3816 GCA_964499185.1 uncultured Propionivibrio sp.
ATCGGCCTACCACTACTGATTTCATCACCTCCTCGTAGCTCTTTCGGGCGCCTTGTTGGCGCCCGTTTTTTTCAGGACTCGCCTTCGCCCCTTTTGCCGGCCACCAGATCCCGAGCGACGCGCCAGCCGTTCCGGTGGTGGGCACGCAACAGGGCGCCGTTGCGCTCCTCCAGGGCGATGACGATCTGGTCGTGTTCAGTGACCGCCCGACCCCAACGCTCATGCCGCCGGTTGCCCGCATCCCCGAGGTGCCAAGCGTATTCGGCCTGACGACCGAAGCAGGGTTGCTGAGCCGCGCGCCGCTTGCCGTGGAGAACGCCGTGCCCTTCTATCTGGCGGTGAACCGCCGTCTGATCCGGGACATCGAAGCCGGTGCGCTGATAACGGCAGGAAAGGCATTTCTTCGGCAAGGGTGGATCACATCACGACCTGTGATCCCAGTTCGACTACCCGGTTGGAAGGAATCCGGAAAAACGCCGTAATACTGGTCGCGTTGCGGAACATGGTCGCAAAGAGCAGCACACGCCAGTAGGCCATTTCCTTGCCGAAGCGCGGGATCAGCGTTTCCCGGCCGAGGAAGAACGAGGTGTCCATCATGTCGAACTCAAGTCCCAGTCGGGCGCAATGCGTCAGCGCCTCCGGCAGGTCGGGTTCGTCCTTGAAACCGTACTGGACAGTCACCTGCCAGAATTCCTGGCCAAGCACCTTGACCTCGACCCGGTCGGTGTCGGGGACGTAAGGCACGTCAAAGATGCGCAGGGTGACGATAACCATGCGTTCATGCAGCACCTTGTAATGCTTGAGGCTGTGCAGCATGGCGCGCGGAACGCCTTCCGGGCGGCCGGTGAGGAATACTGCCGTGCCGGGGACGCGCGTGGCTCCGCCGAGCGCGAGGCTCTCGATGAACGGAGCCAGGAGAATCGAGTCCTGGCCGAGCTTGTCGTGCAACACCTGCCGCCCTCGCTTCCAGGTGGTCAGAACGGTAAAAACCAGCAAGCCGAAGGCCAGCGGGAACCAGCCGCCGTCAATGATCTTGGTCGAGTTCGCGGAAAAGAACGCCAGGTCGATGATCGCGAACGGAACGAGGCACAGCAGCGCTGTCGACAGTCTCCACTTCCACGCGTTGCGGGCCACCACGAAGGCCAGCAGGTTGGTGATGAACATGGTTCCGGTGACGGCGATGCCGTAGGCCGCCGCGATATTGCTCGAGGAGCCGAAGCCGATTACCGCGGCGACGACGGCGGCCAGCAACAGCCAGTTGATGGCCGGCAGGTAGATCTGCCCCATCTGGCTTTCCGACGTGTGGCGCACCGCGAAGCGCGGCAGATACCCGAGTTGCATGGCCTGCAACGTAATCGAGAAAGCGCCCGAGATGACGGCCTGCGACGCGATGATAGTGGCCCCTGTGGACAAGGCGACGAGCGGATAAAGCCCCCAACTCGGCGCCAACAGGTAGAACGGGTTCTCGATAGTGGCCGGGTTGTCGAGCAGCAGTGCGCCCTGGCCGAAATAGTTGATCAGCAGGGCGGGAAGGACCATGCCGAACCAAGCGGTGGCAATGGGTTTCCGACCGAAGTGCCCCATGTCGGCATAAAGCGCTTCGCCGCCGGTGATAACTAGGACGACCGCCCCAAGGGAAAAGAATCCGAGTACCGGATGGGCGACCAGAAAGCCGAAACCCCACGCCGGGTTCAACGCGCGCAGCACGCTCGGTTCGAGAGCGATGGCTTTGATGCCGAGAACCGCCAGCGTGGCAAACCACACGATCATCACGGGGCCGAACAACTTACCGACGCTGGCAGTGCCGTGCCGCTGGATGACGAACAGGAAGACCAGGATAATCAGAGCAAGCGGGATGATGAATGGCTTGAATGCCGGTGTAATGACCGCCAGTCCCTCGACTGCGGAGAGCACGGAAATCGTCGGAGTGATGACGCCATCGCCGTAAAACAGGGCAGCGCCGAAAAGACCCAGCATGACGATGAAATTGCGTTTGCGGCCTTCGCCGACATCGCGCAACGCCAGCGCCATAAGCGCCATGATGCCGCCTTCGCCGCGGTTGTCGGCACGCATGATGAACGACACGTACTTGCCGCTGATGACCAGCATCAGGGACCAGAATACGAGCGACAGGATGCCGAGCACGTTATCGGGGGTGATCGGCACAGGATGATGCGGACTGGCGAAGACTTCGCGGATGGCGTACAGCGGGCTGGTGCCGATGTCGCCATAAACGACACCTAGCGCGGCCAGGGTAAGGGTTCTGAATTGCGCCCGATCGGGGGCGTCTGAAGCGTGACTCATATCGTTTTCCGTGGATGATTGCAGGGGAACAGCACGAAGCTCAGGGCTGGAAGCGGTAACCGACGCCGGTCTCCGTTTGTATATGGCGCGGCTGGGTCGGGTCGATCTCCAGTTTCTGGCGCAGATGCCCGACATACACGCGGAGGTAGTGGGTACTCTCAACGCTGGACGGCCCCCATACCGCACGCAGCAGATGACGTTGCGTCAGCACCTTGCCGGTATTGGCCAGCAAGACGCAGAGCAGCCGGTACTCGATCGGGGTGAGGTGTACCGTTTCGCCGTTGCGCGTAACCAGGCGGCGCGAGAGGTCGACCTTGACTTCGCCGAACGCGAAAAGCGGTGACGCTTCCTCGTCCCGACCCTGCCGGCGCAGCAGAGCCCGCGCCCGCGCCTTCAATTCACCGACGCCGAAGGGTTTGGTCAGGTAGTCGTCAGCCCCGGCATCCAGTGCCTGGATCTTGTCCTTCTCGTTGGAGCGTGCGGACAGCACGAGAATTGGTACGTCCGACCAGCCGCGCAGATTGCGGATGAAATCGACGCCGTTGCCATCCGGCAGACCCAGGTCGAGCATCAGCAGATCGGGGTTATGACTGCCCGCTTCGAGGAGTCCTTGCGCCGATGTTTCGGCCTCGAATACACGGCATCCCTCCTCCTCCAGCGAAGCACGCACGAAGCGGCGGATCTGCTTTTCGTCCTCGACAACGAGCACCACGGGGTTCGCGGCGTTCATAGCGCGCCTCCTTCTCCTGCCGGGAGGACTTCTTCCACAACGACCGGCGGCTCGCCGAGCGGGAGCGTGAAGGTGACGCAGGCGCCCCCTTGGGCGCGATTGGCCGCCATGATCGATCCATCATGCGCCTCGACAATCGCGCGGCAGATGGCCAGTCCGAGTCCGACGCCGGGTTTCGCGGATTCCGCTTCCCCGCGCACGAACATGTCGAACAGCGTGGCGTCATCGGCCCGCAAAAATCCTGACCCGTGGTCGCTGACGGAGATTTCCATCTGGCCAGAGCGTGTGCTCACCCCGATCTCGATGGCGCTGCCCGGTGGCGAATACTTGGCCGCGTTTTCCAGCAGATTGCAGAACACGCGTTCGATCAGCACGGCATCGAACTCCACCAGCGGCAGGTCGTCGGCCAGGGTCGCCTTGACCTGGTGTTCGGCCAGCGCGCGCCCGAGGAGCTTGATGCTAGAGCCAATGACCTCTTCGATCGGCTGCCATTCCTTGTGCAGCGTCACGTCCCCGGCATGCAGGCGAGCCATGTCGAGAAGATTGCCGACCAGTCCGGAAAGACGTTCAGCCTGTTCGCGAATGGCTTCCGCCGACTCGCGCTGGGAATCGGTGAGCGGTGGCTTGCTTACGGCCAGGGAATCGGCCAGGCCGACCAGTGCGGTGAGTGGTGTGCGCAGATCGTGCGACAGCGCCGAGAGGATCGAACTGCGCAGGCGTTCTGAAACGATCTGTACCTGAGTGCGCTGGGCGACGTCGACGTAGTGGATGCGTTCGATGGC
>CAZCJW010000263.1:0-3803 GCA_964499185.1 uncultured Propionivibrio sp.
GCATTGGCCGCGCCGCCCGCCTCGGCGAACGCTCCATCGGCGTCCTCGACGCCGGCGCCACTTCCTGCTTCCTGTTGCTCAAAACTCTCGGGGCATCGCTGCAGAAGCGGATCGACTGATCCCAGCAATGAATCTTGACGCCATCGATTTCGCCGGCTCCGGTCTGAATCGGCCGGAATGCGTGCTATGCACCGCGCACGGCGATATCTATACCGCTGACTGGCGGGGAGGCGTCGCGCACATCCTGCCCAACGGCGAACAGCGGCTCTACACGGGGACGGCTCCGGACGGACGTCCCCTGCGTCCCAACGGCATCGCACTGAACGCCGACGGCTCCTTCCTTATTGCCGATCTCGGCGAGGAAAAAGGGGGCGTCTTCCGTCTCACCCGCGACGGCCACGTCAGTGTTTTCGTCGATCGCGTCGACGGCGTGCAACTGCCGCCCAGCAACTTCGTTTTTACAGATCAGGCACAACGCACGTGGATCACCGTCAGCACACGGCATGTTCCGCGTGCCGCGGCGTATCGGCGGGACGTCGCCGACGGATTCATCGTTCTGGCCGACAGGAAAGGCGCGCGCATCGTCGCCGACGGACTCGGTTACACCAACGAGGCAGCCGTCCACCCGAACGGTCTCTGGCTGTATGTCAACGAGACGTTTGGCCGCCGCCTCGTGCGCTATCGTCTCAACGCCGATGGCGATCTTGCCGGCCGGGAGGTCGTCACCGAATTCGGCGAAGGAACCTATCCGGACGGGCTGACCTTTGACGCCGAAGGTGGCGTCTGGATCACCAGCATCATCAGCAACCGCATCATTCGCGTCCTGCCGGATGGACGGCAGCAACTGATGCTCGAAGATGCTGACGCGGAGCATGTCGCCTGGGCCGAAGCGGCATTCTTGAATAACCAACTGGGGCGTCCACATCTCGACAGCATCCGCAGCAAACGGCTCAGGAACATCTCGAGTCTGGCTTTCGGCGGACACGACCTGCGCACAATCCATCTCGGCTGCCTGAAGGGCGACAGCATTGCGTTCATCCGCCAGGAAATCGCGGGACATCCGCCCACTCACTGGAATTTCGGCTGAATGAGCACGATGCCCAAACCCCAGGACGGCAGGACGCTGGCCGACCGCGTCTATCAGGAAATCCGGAACCGCATTCTGTACAGGGAGTGGGGAGACGGCCATCATGCGCTCGAGCAGGAAATTGCCGAGGAACTCGGCGCCAGCCGGACTCCGGTTCGCCAAGCCTTGTCACGCCTGCAAAGCGACGGCCTGATCAAGGTCATTCCGCGGCATGGCATTCGGGTTCTGCCGATGTCGCCGCGGGAAGTACGTGAAACCTACCAGATCTTCACCCGGCTCGAATCGCTTGCCGTTGAACTTGCCGCGGCGCGCCCCCCATCCAACAGCGAGTTCGAGCCGCTGGAACAGGCCAACCATGAAATGGCGGTCGCCTACCAGGCAGGTGATGTCCAGACATGGACGCGCGCCGACGAAGCCTTTCATTACCACCTCGTCGCCCTGTCGGGAAACCGCGTCCTCAACGAGGTACACCAGAATTTCTGGGGACGTGCGCTACGCGCCCGCCTGACCATGCTGTCCTTACTCGCTCCACCAGCCCGTTCGACCGGCGAGCACGCCCGCTTGCTCGAAGCCATCCGCGAAGGTAACGCAGTGCTGGCCCGCGAACGGCTCGAAGGACATTTCGCACCCATCATTTCCTACGTCAATACGCTGAAGGGGCCTGGCGGTCTGCTTCGCAAATAACGAGACATGAAAACCATGACTGTCAAACACGATTTCGATATTGCAGTCCTTCCGGGCGACGGCATCGGCCAGGAAGTCATGGCCTGCGCGAAGAGCGTCCTGCTCGCCATCGAACCACGCATCGGCGTGCGACTCCATCTCAACCACCTGAAGGCCGGAGCTCAGCACTATCTGGATACGGGCACCGCCCTGCCCGATTCGGTCCTGACGGCATGCGAGAAGGCCGACGCCATCCTGTTCGGCGCCATGGGCCTGCCGCATGTGCGCGGCAAGGACGGAACGGAAATCATCCCCCAGCTGGACCTGCGCTTCCATTTCGATCTGTATGCCGGCGTCCGCCCGATCCGGACGTTCCCCGGATTACCGATCCCGCTGAGCCATCCCAAGGCTTCCGAAATCGATATGGTGCTGGTACGCGAGAACACGGAAGGGCTGTTTCATGCGCGCGGCCGTGCCGACGTCCGTGGCGTCCCCGGGAATGAGACCGAAGTTCTGGACACGATGAGGATCAGCCGTCAGGGAACCGAGCGCGTCTGCGAATATGCTTTCCGCCTCGCCGAGCGGCGCGCAGCCCTCAAAGGCCGACCCGGGCGGGTCACAAGCATCGACAAGGCCAACGTGTTTACGTCAATGGCCTTCTGGCGGCAAATTTTCGAGGGAGTTTCGAGGAACCATCCGGGCATTGCTGCCGACAGTGCTTACGTCGACGCCATGGCGCTCAACCTGTTGATGAAGCCCTGGACCTACGACGTGATGGTGACGGAGAACATGTTTGGCGACATCCTGTCCGATCTAATTGCCGGGCTGGTCGGCGGCATGGGGATGGCACCCTCCGGCGACATCGGCGATCGACACGCATTGTTCCAACCGGCGCACGGCACGGCCCCCGACATCATGGGACAGGGCAAGGCCAACCCGACGGCGATGATCCTCTCGGCTGCCATGATGCTGGAATGGCTGGGCGAAAGAAGCGGCGACAGCCGCCTGAGCGACGCTGCGGCACTGATAGAAAAAGCGATCGAAACCGTCTTCGCCGAAGGATGTATCCGTCCGATGGAATTCGGTGGGCCCCATGGGTCGGCCGAAGTCACACGAGCCATCGTCAACAAGATAACAGCCAGCGGGACGTCGTAACGTCAGCCGTGGGCGCGGCTTTTTGACTTGCTTTCGCTGTTTTTCAGACGCTGCATGGAGATGGCAATGTGCTTCGCCATGATGCTCGCCGCCTCATCGCCATTGCCTGCCTTCATCAGAGAGAGAATCTGCTGGTGGTCGTTCAGTTCTTCCAGCATTATTTTCTCGTCAATGTGTTTGAAAAAGATATCGCGGCGGACGCTGACCAGCTTGTCTTTCAACTGATCCACAACGCCGAGAAGTATCTTGTTTCCCGCAATCTTGAATAGATTGTAATGAAACGAGAATCCCAGTTCGAAATCGTAGTTCTTTTCGCGAAACGCACGAAAACACGAGTCCAGAACGCCTTGCAGCGCCGCAAGATCCTCCGCTGTTGCACATTCGGTGGCAATCTTGACGATACCCGGTTCCATGACCAGTCTTGCCTGCATGATTTCCTTCAGGGAAATCACTTCTTCAGGTTGGTCAGAATGCTGGAAGTGACTGACTCGGGAAAGAGCGTTCTCGGCGACATAGGTGCCGCTTCCGCTTTTGGCGCGGAGTATGCCGATCAGGGCAAGCGCCTTGATCGACTCGCGAATCGAATTCCGGCTGACTTCAAAAATTTCGGAGAGTTCGATCTCTCCCGGGATGCGCTCCCCCTCCTTCCACTTACCCTCGGAAATCATGCCCAGAATCTGGTTGCTGATCTCTTCGTACAGGCTCTTGCGCCGGGCTGGCCGTATCATCAAACGTCTCACAGTACCAAATGTCGTACATTCTGGCTCAGAAACGGCGGATCATCAACTTCGTCCGGATTTTCAAAGCGAAGGGCAGTAGGGATTCCCATACAGCCCTTCACCCCGACCCCAGCGCGCATCAAAGCATTAAACGCATTCCTCGACCGTCAAGGTATAGG
>CAZCJW010000264.1:0-3760 GCA_964499185.1 uncultured Propionivibrio sp.
GGTCGAAGTGAACTAAACGTGGAATTATACGCAGTTCGCCGGGTGGAATCTGGAGGAAAGCACTATTCTCCATGCCATCCGCCGCCAAGGACAGCAATCATCCGCCGCGAAAAAACCTCTTTCGCATCAATGCGACACCCCTTCGCGGTGCAACACCTTGACGAAGGTCAGCCACAGGATCCGCAGATCGAACCCGAGGGAGCGTTGTTGCAGATATTCGACATCGAGCTTGACCTTTTCCGGAATCGGCAGCTCGTCGCGGCCATTTACTTGCGCCCATCCTGTCAGCCCCGGTACCAGTTCATGCACGCCATGCTGCGTGCGCAAAGCAATCAGGTCGCCCTGATTGAACAAGGCAGGACGAGGACCGACAAAACTCATGTCACCCCGGAGAATGCTCCACAACTGGGGCAGCTCGTCCAGGCTGGATTTGCGCAGAAAGGAACCAATCGGCGTCAGATGCATTTTTGGGTCTGGGAGCAAATGTGTCGCCACCGGTGGGGTGCCCACTCGCATGCTGCGAAACTTTGGCATTCGGAACAGAATGTTGCCCTTGCCAACACGGTCCGACCAGTACAGCGCTGGCCCCTTCGAGGTCAGACGAACCATAATGGCGAGAATCAAAATGGGCAGGGCAAACGCAACGGCCGCACAAATCCCGAGAAAAAGATCAAACAGTCGCTTCATAAGAAATCAATCAAATCCCTGAACTGCCTAGCGCTCTTGCGAATTGAGCCAGTACTCAGCCGTCCGCCGCAACCCCTCATCGACACTCACCGGCGGCGACCATCCCAACAAGTCGCGGGTTTTTCCGATATCCACTTCCAACGACCCGCAAAGCCGCTGTGCGACGGCAGAACGCCCAAATAGCGCCGCACCCAGTTTCAGCAACCCAACCGGTACCGGTATCAGACGCGCCGGACGACCGAGCGCTAAACTCAAACGACGTAGCAAAGCCGCAGTCGACAAATCCTCCCCATCTGAAACAAGGAATATCTGATTGGCGGCTGCGGGATGATCGATGCAGATCTCGATAAGGTCGACCAGATTATCCAACGCAACCAGGCTGCGTTTGTTCTGCGTCACGGCTCCAAGCGGCAAGGGGACTCCACGTGAAAGCCAGCGCATCATCTCAAGGAAGTTGGCCTTTACGCCAGGCCCGTAGACCAAGGGAGGACGAATTATCACAACTTCCATGCCCGTTTTGCTGGCCAAGCCACGCAAAGCAATCTCAGCCTCCATTTTGGAGACGCCGTACGGATCGCCCCCCGGATCAGGTTGCTGATCCGCTGTAAATGGCGCACCAAGGGCCGTATTCCCCCCATTGACCTTGATCGAGCTGAGAAAAACGAAACGCCTCGTTCCAGCCTCAGCCGCCTGTCTAGCGAGATTCAGCGTGCCATCCACATTGACGCGTCGAAATTCCTCCAGTTGATCCGGAGAGTGTGCGTTTATGACGTGAACACGAGCCGCGCAATGAACAACTGCTGATGCTCCGGCAAGAGCCTCAGACCAGTCTTCCTCAGGCGACAGACTCTTTCCCGGCACCCATTTCAGATTCGGGTGGCTCCATTCCTGGGTTGTAGCCCTGGCCGAAATCCTGACTCGGCGATGCAAGAGCCGTCTTTCAACCAGTGCTCGCCCAACGAATCCGGTAGCACCTGTAACAAATATCAACATCCCCCCTTTTGCGCCCATCGGATTACGCATAAGAAATCACATCGACGATCCTAGGCAGATGACAATACCCGATCGCATAACATGCATACAAATAACCATGAATCACGCACGATCCCAGCAACCGACCTGCCTCAACAATCTTGTAGAGCAGTTTGGCCCCTCGACGCAACCAACTTGCCGGAACCGTCACTATCCACTTACATCGAGTGGCTGGCGCAGATCTTTGCCGACAAGCCCCGATACCCCGGTGATCGGTATCTTTACGAGCCCGCCGTCTGCCGGGGCAAACGCCCGTAATGCTTGAGAAAGTAGCGAATCATGCTCGATAGGTGCCAAACCATATAGCGTGCCTTGCGACGGCTTGCCCGCTGCGCGGCATGCACCACCGAAACCCCTGGGTGGACAACTACTTCAAGGCCAGCTTTCCATAAGCGCACACACATATCCACATCTTCGTAGTAGAGAAAGAAATCCTCGTCAAATCCGCCAACGTCACGAAAGACATCGGACCCAAACAGCATGAACATGCCAGCGGTCCAGTCCACCGCCTGTGGTGTCGGCCCGCTAAAAATGACCCGCCCATCTCCCTTGCCGAGCAGTTTGCCGAACAGGAGGGAAAGCGTAGGAAAATGACGTGCACTGTCTTCGAGTGTTCCATCAGGCGTGAATACCGATGGTGCCACCATGCCGGCACGACATGCCTTGAGGGCCTCAATCAACTGCGGAAACGGATCACAATCCAATCGTATGTCTGGATTGAGAACAGCGAACAGCGGCGTCTTGCAGTGTTGAAACGCCTGATTGTGATTCGAGCCGAACCCCTTGGGCTGAGCATTGCGAATCAGGCGGATACGGGGCCGGAGGTATTCCGGGTACGCGATCTCAGGCTCTGGAATGTTCTGCGTCAGGATGACCGAGGACACGCCACAGCAACGGGCCAAGTCCGCCAGCAACGCGGAGACAAGTTTTCCCTGGCCATGGCTGACCACGGAAATGGTGATGGGCGGATGCAATTCATCAGCCACGCTCGAATACTCCGTACACGCAGTATTGGCGCATCCGCGCACTGAGCATTTGAAATTGGAAGGGTGTATGGAACAGGACAGTCAGGTGGAATCGAGCCGCCCCCATCGTCGAGACGAGGCTAACCTCATCGTAGTACACCTTGTGATCGGGATCGCTAGCGTATCCGCGCTTGCCCGGCACACCCACCACCGCGGTACCGCATGGACGCAATACACGGCGAATCTCCCGCAACAACAGCTCCGGCGAGCTCAGGTGCTCCATCACGTTGTCCAGAACCACGCTGTCGAAAGTTTCATCATCGAACGGCAAATGGTCTGGCAACATGAGATGCGCGTCCAATCCCTGGCGCTGGCACCACTCGACGGTAGACGGGTTGATATCCACGCCGACCGTACCGGGGCGGAAACTCAGGAAATCCCCAATACCGCATCCAACGTCGAGAGCCCTGCCGTTCACATACCGGCACAGCCGCGGGTAGAGCCAATACCGCCGGTACCGCAAGCCAAAGCGGCTGCGCTGCTTGAGATACTCGTAATAATCTTCGTTCACCGTCATGGCGACTGCTCCAGAAGGGCCAGATACTGGCCGGCTGCCGTCTCCTGCCGGAACTCGGGCGGCAACAAGGTTGTTTTGACCCGCCGGTCGCGAGCAAACGTCGCGGCTTTAAGCATTGCTGCAGCCAGGTCCTTATCTTGGGAGAAAAGAGTTCCGGCCTGAGGAACGGCAAGCAATTCGGCATTGCCATCCACATCCCGAAGAACGCAGGGCACTCCTAAATGCAACGCTTCGAGAGCGGCACGCGACACGCCTTCCGAACGAGACGGCAGCACGAATACATCTGCACAAGCGACGTATGGGTACGGGTTGGTCACTTGTCCGTGCAAACGCACGCAATTCTGTAAACCCTTTGACATCAGCATGCTTTCCAGTGCTGCGCGAAGCGGACCGTCGCCGAGCACGTCGAGTTGCACGTCATGCTCTCGTAGCTTTTCCATCGCGGCGATGACGAGTTCTGGGTGCTTGCGTCGAGAAAGCGAGCCCACGAAAACGAAGC
>CAZCJW010000265.1:0-3759 GCA_964499185.1 uncultured Propionivibrio sp.
ATGGGCGGGCGGAGAGGGGATGCATCACGTTGCCCCGCTGGAGGGAGTCAACCAGCTGCTTTCGCTCAAGGATGGTCTCGACGCGCTGGATTTGTGGACCACCAGTAATTCATAGGCGAAAAAAAGCCCGGCACAGACGGGCCGGGCAACTTGACGACAAAAGGAGACTACAGCGTCGACAAGTCAGGGAACGGACGGATCGGATCCTTGCCATCCCAGCCTTCGCTGGCTTCGCGGATCAGCTTGAACAGCTTGCCCTTGGGACCGGCGACCTCGGAAAGCTCGATCACGGTTCCGGGGTGGTATTCGGTATCGAAATAGATGAAGCGTCCGCGCTCGCCAACTTCGCCCTGCATGATCGGTTTCCAGCCCAGGCCGACCAGGTTGTTCAGGTCGCGGTCGTAGTCCTCGGTCCAGTAGGCCACGTGCTGCAGCCCGCTCTTGCTGGTCTGCTGGAAGTCGCGGTACATCGAAGGCACATCGTTGCGCGTCTGGATCAGTTCGACCTGGATGAATCCCGCATTGGCCAGCGCCACCGAGTTATGGGGTTCGTAGGCTTCGCCCTTGTAGCGGTAGTTCCTGATCGGAACCCGCGGGTTGTAGTACCACGGGCCGACGCCCAGGGTGGTCGACCAGTAGTCCATGGCCGCTTCGATGTCGGGCACCACGTAGCCCAGTTGTCTTATTTGTCCTAAGAATCTGCTCATGGGATCACTTCATTATCAAATTGGGTAACCAGGTTGAAACAACCGGCACGAAAGTCACGACGGCCAGCGCCAGAACCAGGGGAATCAGGAATGGAACGGCGCCGGCCACCACCCGCTGCAGCGGCAGCCGGGAAATTGATGCCACCATGTACAGGCTCATCCCGACCGGCGGGGTGAGCAGGCCGATCATCAGGTTGAGCACGACGACCACGCCGAGCTGGACCGGGTCGACACCGGCGGCCATCAGCGCCGGGGTGAGTATCGGCGCCAGGATCAGGATCGCGGCGATAGACTCCATGACCATGCCGACGACCAGTAGCAGGACATTCACCAGCAGGAGCAGGACATAAGGGTTCTTGGACATCCCCAGCAGGAATTCGCTGGCCTTCATCGGCACCTGGTCGATAGTCAGCACCCAGGCGAACAAGGCCGCCGATCCAACGATGAACAGCACGCTCGCCGTCGAATGCACGGTCTCGCGGGCCGCCGCCACCACCCCGGCCCACGTCAGTTCGCGGTACACCAGCGTGCCGAGCAGCAAGGCGTAAACCACCGTCACTCCCGCCACTTCGGTCGGACCAAACCAGCCGCTGACCAAGCCGCCAACCAGAATAACCGGGGCAAGCAGTGCCGGCAGTGCTACCACGAAGCATTTGCCGAAGGCGGCCCAGTCGAAGGGATTGGTATCGGCCGGCAGGTTCTGCCGCCGGGCCATGACGCTGACCTGGGCCATCAGGAAGATGGCCAGCACAAGGGCCGGAAGCGCCCCCGCCAGCAACAGCTTGACTGCCGAGACTTCCGCCGCCGCCGCAAAAATGATCAGTGGGATGCTCGGCGGGAAGATCGGCCCGATCGTCGCCGCGGCCATGGTGATGCCGGTGGCGAACTCATCGCTGTAGCCGCGCTCGCGCATTTCGCGGATCTGCGTCCCGCCCAACGCGCCGATATCGGCCAGTGCCGCGCCCGAGATGCCGGAAAATATCAAGTTGGCCAGCACCGTCACGTGCCCCATTCCGCCACGAATCCGCCCGACCACCATCTGGATTACGGCGAACAGGTGTCGCGTGATGCCCGACGCGCCGAACAGCGCCGCGGCAAAGATGAACATCGGGACAGCCAGCAGCGGAACCGAGTCGAGCGCGTTGATGGTGCGTTGCGCCAGCACCGACAGGGGCATGTCGGCGAACCAGATCACGACGCCGGCCGACAGGCCCATCGATACGGCAATGGGCAGGCCGAGCATCATGGTGACGACGAAGATCACCAGCACGGAAAGGCTCATCATGATGCAGCTCCTTCCGTCACGACGGCCGCCGGCTGAGCCGCCACGGGAGCGCCTTTCACCGCACGCAGCAGGCGACGCAGCGCCACCAGCCCGAACAGCAGCATGCCGATCGCGGCGGGCAGGTAGAACAGCCAGTTGGGCATGCCCAGCGCGGGCGTCGAGAATTTTGCGGCCCGCTGCATGAAGACCCATCCGCCCCAGAAGAACAGACCGAAGAACAGCACGATCAGCGCTTCGTTGAACACGTGCAGGACATACGCCGCCTTGCCCGTAAACCGGCTGGACAGGAGATCGACCTTCACATGCCGATCATTCAACAGCAGCAAGGGAATGGTCAGGTAGACCAGGCCCAGTCCGGAATAGCGGGCCAGTTCGTCGGCCCACGGCCAACCGGAACCGAACAGGTCGCGGCCGGCAATCTGCAGCAGTACCAGGAAAGTCATCACCCCGAGCAAGACCATGGCAATGACCTCAAAGAGCCGGCAGGCGCGATACAAGAATCCGACCTCGGTCGGCGGCGAATCGTGTTGCATTGTTCGAACCCCTGTGTGTTTCTTATGTGTGTGGCGCGCTCGTCACCCCCGCGAAAGCCGGGGTCCAGTGTGTCGAACCCCTGGATTCCGGCGTTCGCCGGAAAGACGAGTCAATAGCGAATCAACAACTGCGAACCAACAACTTCCACATCACTTGATGGCGGCGATTTCCTTGTACAGGTCGCCGTACTTCGCCGCGAACTTCTCATTGACCAACTTGTTGACCGAGGCCTTGAAGGCATCCAGCTTGAGACCGTTGTCCGGCCCGATGACCGTCATCTTCAGACTCTTGAGTTTGGCCAGTTCCTCCGATTCCTGGGCCCGCACGGATTCGGTGGCGCGCTGGCGCACTTCCGCGGCGGCCTTGGTCACGGCCTGGCGCAGTTCCGGAGTCAAGCCCTGCCAGATTTTTTCGTTGATCACAATGAGTTGCGCATTCATGATATGCCCGGTCAACATCATGTGCGACTGGGCTTCGTAGAGTTTGCTCGACAACGCAACGTTGGTCGGGTTTTCCTGGCCGTTGACCACACCGGTAGCCAGTGCCGTCGGGAGTTCCGAAAAGTCGACCGGAACGGCAATGGCACCCAATCCCTGCACAGCAGCCATGTAGATGGGGAACGGAATCGCTCGGATCTTCATGCCGGAAAGATCGGACGGCTGCATCACCGCCTTGTTGGTGGTGAGTTGCCGTGTACCGAAATAATAGCCGTAAAGCACGCGCACGCCGGCGGACTTGACCAGCCCTTCGTTAAGCTTCTTCATCACCGGCGACTCGACGTCGACCGTCTTCATCAGGTGATCGACATCACGATACAGGTACGGTGTATCCAGCGCAGCGAAAGGCTCATGCAGCGAGCCGATGCCTGCTGCGGTGTTGTGCGAGAGGGCGATAGTGCCTGTCGACACGGCTTCGGCCAGTTCCTGCAACTTGCCGAGTTGCGAAGCCGGATAGACCTTGATCTTGATTTGGCCGCCGGTGTTCTTTTCCACGGCCTCGGCGAACCAGTTGGCCTGGATACCGGCAGCGCTGGTCGGCGGATTCATGTGCCCATAGCGCCATTCAAGGGATTTCTGAGCCTGAGCAACAGACGTTGCGCTCAAACACGCGGCAGCGACTAGTCCGAGGATAGTGCGAGGTGAGAACAAGCGGCTTGCTAGCATGATGCCTCCTGATATTTAATTGATGAATATTGATGAATTGACCCTGCGGCAAAGCGAACCTTATGCGTAT
>CAZCJW010000266.1:0-3755 GCA_964499185.1 uncultured Propionivibrio sp.
TAAATGGCGGGACTAAACGAAAACGCCGGATTTGCTTGGCTGGCTAGGCGCGAACCGCAGCGATAGCCGGCTATCACGAGGATGAGCAACAACGCCAGACGGGCAAAGACCAGTTTTCGTGTTCCGTTAATTGCGAAGCAGACCACTTGACTGCTCGAACAGCAGCCAAGGCGCACTATATAACACTCAGAGGAGGTTTTCGCGCGTGACGCCGCCGCGCTTGATGACCCGGCGCAGCTGGTCGAGCGCCTCGATCTGGATTTGCCGCACGCGCTCACGGGTCAGATTGAGTTCTGCCGCGACTTCCTCGAGCGTGCTGATTTCAGCGCCGCCGAGGCCATAACGCCGCTCCAGAACACGGCGCTGCTTATCGGTCAGTTGCTCGATCCACTGGTTGACCAGATTTCCCACTTCGGAGGACTGCAGCATTTCTTCAGGATCGAGCGCATTGTCGTCGGCAATGGCATCGGCGATGGTATGGTCCGGATCGATTTCAAGCGGCGCATCCAGCGAGGCGATATGCTCATTCAGCGTGATCGCCCGACGCACGTCTTCGACCGAACGATCGATCAGATGTGCGATCTGCTCCAGACGTATTTCCTTGCCGTTGGCCAGTTCAAGATGCCGGAAGGCGCGCAGGATCAGATTGATTTCCTTGACCACGTGAACGGGCAGCCGGATAGTCCGGGACTGGTTCATGATGGCGCGCTCGATGCTCTGACGGATCCACCAGGTCGCATAGGTCGAAAAGCGGAACCCGCGTTCGGGATCGAACTTCTCGATCGCGTGGATCAACCCGAGATTTCCTTCCTCGATCAGGTCAAGAAGCGGGATGCCGCGATTGAGGTAGTGTTTGGCGATGTTCACGACCAGGCGCAGGTTGTGCTCGATCATTTTCTGCCGCGCCACGAAATCCCCGGCGCGCGCGCGACACGCCCATGAATACTCCTCTGCCGGGGTAAACAGCGGTTTGGCACCGATCTCGTTGAGATAATGCTGGGTGACGTCGTTGAGCAGTTCGACTTCAGGCGGGGGCGCTGCCGCTTCTTCAACGGCTACCGGATCAGCGAGAAACCCCTCTTCGGACGCCTCCTCAGACGTCTCGTTGTCCATGAGATCGGAGTCCTGATCAGTATTTCCGTCCATTGTCAGCGTGGCGGTAGATGTTTCAGTGGATCAACCGGTTTGCCCTGGCGGCGAACCTCGAAGTGCAGCTTGACCTGATCGGCGTCCGTGTTACCCATCTCGGCAATCTTCTGTCCCTTCGTCACCGACTGCCCCTCCTTGACCAGAATGTTCTGATTATGCGCGTACGCTGACAGATACACAGCATTGTGCTTGATGATCACCAGTTTTCCATATCCGCGCAAACCCGTACCGCTATAGACCACCTTGCCATCGCCCGCGGCGATTACCGGATCGCCTGCCTTGCCGGCAATATCAATGCCCTTGCTGCCATTCTCGCTGAACGTTCCGACGACTTTCCCGTTGGCCGGCCAGGCCCACGGAACTTCATCCCCGGCTGAGGCCGGATCCGCTGGCTTTTCCTCTGGCTGGGGTTCCGGTTTTGCAGCAACCACCGGAATCTCTGCCGGCTTGGGCTGCCCCTGATTCTGGGCCATGGCCAGCACCTGGTCAGAATATGGTTCCTTGCCGCCCTTGGGCTCCCGCTTGAGAGTCTCGCTGTTCACACCCGCCGTTCGCGCTTCTATGGACTGTCCGTCATCAATCGGACGCGCGACCACAACCCCGGACGTAATCGGAGCGGTTACCGCAACGTCGGATGATGAGACGTCGGACTTTGGCTTGACCCTGAGCACTCGCCCCACCGCTATCTGATTGGGATTCTCGATATTATTCATCGCGATCAATTCGCGAAAATCCATTCCGTGCTCCCGGGCGATGCTGTAGATGGTATCCCCGGTCTTGACGGTATACATATTGGGAACTGGAACCATCGCGCCCGGCGTGGCGATACCCGACTGACTTCCCCGCTCCACGACGGGCGCCGGGGATTTGCTGGCGCAACCGGCCAGTACGGTAAGAGAAACCAGCATGCAGACACGCCCGACGCCGGCCAATATACGATTCTTAATCATTCGAGTCCTGAGAGTAACGGAACGAAACGGACGCCGTTGAGACGGGTTTCGACGTAAGCTTCCCCACGCCGCTCGATCAGCACGAGATACTGATCTCCCGACCCCACGGGCAAAAGCATTCTGCCACCAAGCGCCAGTTGCTGCAAAAGCGCCGGCGGCACGGCTGGCGCCGCTGCCGCGACTATGATGGTGTCAAAAGGCGCCGCCTCGGGAATACCGAACTGCCCATCGGCGTATTTGAGGCGGACGCGAAACTGCTTTATTGCACGCAGATTCAGCTTGGCCCGGGCCAACAAAGGCTCGATACGCTCAACGGCGTAAACTTCATGTGTCAATTGCGCCAGAACAGCGGCCTGGTAACCACATCCGGCGCCGATTTCCAATGTTTTGCCAAGACCTGCGCGCCCTTGGCGCAACACTTCGATCATGCGCGCCACGACGTACGGCTGCGAAATCGTCTGCGAAAACCCGAGCGGCAACGCCGTGTCTTCGTAGGCACGCGAGGCCAAGGCTTCCTCGACGAACAGATGCCGCGGAACGGCGGCCATCGCCGCCAGAACCTGCTCGTCGCGGATACCCTGCTCACGCAGGCGCTCGATCATGCGCGTACGCGTACGTTGCGAGGTCATTCCCAGCCCGGTCAGGCTGCGCGTCATTGCTTCAGCCATTCGCGAACCATGGAGAGTTGGGCATTGTGAGTCAGGTCAATCTGCAAAGGAGTAATGGAGACCTGGAGGTTACTCACCGCGTGGAAATCCGTTCCTTCGCCCGCGTCCTGGGCCGCACCGGCCGCGCCGACCCAATACACTGTCTCGTGCCGAGGCGTGACGGTACGCACCACCGACTCCGCCTTGTGCCTTTTTCCAAGCCGGGTAACCACTGTTCCGCGCAACGATTCATAAGGAACATCGGGGACATTGACATTGAGCAGGACGGGGGCCTCCGTTTTCTGCCGCTCGATCAGTTGAACCACCTCCAGCGCAATCCGCGCCGCCGTCTCGAAATGCGCGCCGACCTTGCTGCACAGGGACACCGCAACAGAAGGCACCCCGAGCAGAAATCCTTCGGTCGCCGCCGCGACAGTACCCGAATAAATCGTGTCGTCGCCCATATTGGCACCGTTGTTGATTCCGGAGACCACCATGTCGGGCATCTCGTCGAGCATCCCGGTCACCGCCAGATGCACGCAATCCGTGGGTGTACCGTTTACGTAGTAAAAACCGTTGGCTGACTGCCTCAGAGAAAGCGGACGATCCAGCGTCAATGAATTGCTGGCGCCACTGCGATCGCGTTCGGGTGCCACCACCGTAATATCAGCGATAGTTGATAAAGCACGCGCCAGCTGTTCGATACCTGGGGAAAAATAACCATCGTCGTTGCTCAGTAGAATGCGCATGTCAGCCCAAAAATGCGATAAAGAAAAAACCGGCCGAATGCCGGTTTTCGGAAAACGGCCAACCGAAGGCCTCTCCTTGCGACCCCGGAAATTATACGGGGATTCGAATGACTATGGCTTCCCGACAGCGAAACGGCCTCCTGATTGGAGGCCGTTTTTGGGTTTGCGGAGGGATGGCCGGATCAGCGGATGACGCGAGCACCCTTGCCCTTCATGGCCGCCTCGACTTCCTCGACACGCACCATCGAGGTGTCGCCCGG
>CAZCJW010000267.1:0-1770 GCA_964499185.1 uncultured Propionivibrio sp.
TCAAGTCTGCCGATGATTACAATCTGTTACGCAAACACTGAACAAGCGAAACAGACGTGCATGCGCCGCCCTACTATGATCCATCACGTTGCTTCAGCGTCCCCCGCTGACAATGTTTGACCCTCCCTGACCCATCGCCAATGATGGGATTTTGAATCCCATACCCGACCGGTGTGGGATTTTTTTTTGACGAACCGGTCAAAAAAATTCGGGGCGCCGGAACGACGCCTGACGGGCAGTGATTCCGATGGCAGTCCAGACAACGCAGGGGGCGTGTAGCGGCGTTGCTTGAACTGTTTGTCAACTCAGATGAAAGGATTGAACAATGTATTCCGTCGTGAATAAACGGACCGGGCAAGTCCTCGCTGCAAACCTGACACTGGATGGGGTTGATACCTGGATCGCCAGGAACGAATCGAAATACGCCGGCATCCGTGTCGTTGGCATGACCGTTTTTGTTGCCGACGCAGCGTAAGGCACGCTGCACCTGTTCTACCGCACGGGGTGCGCCGGGCCGCAGCGCGAATGCAGGCCGGGCGGCACCCCGTCTGAATCCGTCGTCCTCAGCATACTCCCGATACAATCGCCTCGAACCATCCTGCTTTAGCAGTTCATGGACATCGACTGGCAAGAAGCCCGTCAAGCTGATTGGCGAACGCCTGGCGATCGGCTGAGGAAAATGCAGCCGGCCCTCCTGTATCAACCCCGCTGCTGCGCAAGCTTTCCATGAAGTTGCGCATCCCCAGTCGTTCCTGGATGTTGCTTCCATCAAGCAGATCACCTCGCGGATCGAGCACCAATGCTCCTTTGGCGATCACCCGTGCCGCAAGCGGCACGTCGGCAGTCACCACCAGATCACCGGCATCGGCTTCCTGCACGATGCGCTCATCGGCGATATCGAAACCAGCCGGCACCTGTAACGCCCGAATCCATGGCGAGGGCGGCACTCGCAACATCTGGTTGGCGACCAGTGTCAGCGGCACCCGGACTCGATTGGCGGCGCGAAAGAGTATTTCCTTGACGACCCCTGGACAGGCGTCGGCATCAACCCATATTCTCATTCTCGATCCTTCAAAAGCATCTCACGGACAAAATGAAGCAGAATTCTTGAGCGAACCGCACGACTCAAAGACCCGATGCCGTCCACATATGCATAGGACATTCTCCCCGCCAATTCACTTATACTTGCCGCAGGAAGAAGTCGAAACAATCAGTATTCATCGGCGAGGCGCGAGCGAAGGCATGAACATCTTCAAGCAAATCAAATCCATCCTGAACCAAAACGAAGCTCCCGCTGCAGGCAAAGATGTTACCAGACAGCCACCGCCAGAAAGGCGGCGCAGCAAGCGCCTGAATCACAAAGGGCGAAGAATCCTGATCATCGACGATTCGGCAACCATCGTCGCCTCCCTCGGCGCAATCCTCAGATCGGCCGGATGCAAGATCAGCGAGGCATCGGACGCAGAAACGGGTATCGAAGCAGTACGCCGCGAAAACCCGGATCTTGTCTTCCTGGATATCATTCTGCCGGGCATGAACGGGTTCGCTGCCCTGCGCCTGATTCGGCGAGATTCGGCAACGCGGCACACACCGATCATCATGATCAGCGGCAACGAACAGGCTACCGAGCAGTTCTACGCAAAACGCATCGGCGCCGACGACTTCATGAAAAAGCCCTTTTCACGGCATGAAGTTTTCGCCCGTATGGAGTCACTGATTCACGCTGGAAAGCTCCCGCAACTGGACTCCGTAGCCGGCGCAATACGAGGA
>CAZCJW010000267.1:1870-3754 GCA_964499185.1 uncultured Propionivibrio sp.
GCGAAGATCAGGATTGCCGTGGCAGGAATGTTGCCGATCGATGAACCGGCCAACCAAGTAACGGCCATAACGATCCCGGCGATGCAGGCAATCTTGTCCGCGAACATCTTGGAGCCGGCATTGACCTTCTTGACCCAGTTCATGCGCGCAGCGGCCTTTTCGAAAAGCTTGTAGGACAAGCACTTGTGCGGCGACACAAAGCCGCGGATAAAGGCGCCGACCGCCAGAATGAATGCCACCCATTTCCAGGGAGTGAACAGATAGAGCGCGGCGATCGTGAAACTCATCGTCGCCTGAAAGCGGTAGGCATTGGAACAAACCGGAGCAATATCGAAACGAAGCATGGCAATCTCCCGAACATGTACATAATTATATTAGCATCTTCTTATTTTTAGTCAACTCACAGCCAAATTAGTTCCATCGACACCTTTCTCCTGAACCGATCGGACGTAAGCAATTACATAACCAATTGTTAAATATCAACTAATCGGAATCTCTTGAATTTTCTCCACCTTCGTCGCTGCCAAATAATCTGCCTCAATCCACTAATCATTCCAGAACAGAATGATTTAGTGACTATCTTTCATTTGCTCCACCTGTAGATTGCAATTAAAAATATGCCTGTTTCGCATTGCGACATGCTGGCCGACATTGAAAACAGGAGCCGGTGAGTTTCAGGGTTGCGCCAAACAAAAACACAAAAAAAGACGCGGGGTTGATTCCTGAAAATCATTGATCACGCCACCTGTCACAGTTCCCGGCATTGTTGAAATGCGTTTCGATAATCGGGTCAGACATCAAAGGCAAATCCAAGTCGTGTCTAAAGAAACGATCATCATCCCCTGCCCCATGGAAGCAGCGTCACGCGTGCTTCTGATCCCGTTTTTTCCCCACTGTCCGTTCCAACCACCGGCTTGCGCCGGGTTCGAGAGCACCGCCTATGTCAAACTTTGAAATCGTAAAGCGCGAGGATTTTTCCGACGTCACCTACCTGCTGGAGGTCCGCCATCCGCTGATGGCCAAGGCGGCCAAGCCCGGACAGTTCGTCATCGTGATGCTCAATGAGCATGGCGAGCGCGTACCGTTGACCATCGCCGACTTCGACCGGGACAAGGGAACCGTCACGTTGGTCATCCAGGCCGTCGGAAAAACCACGCGACAGATGCAGCAGCAATGTAAGGTCGGCACGTCGCTGTACGGTCTGGTCGGGCCGATGGGCATCCCGACACCCGAATCGCACGCAAAGAAGGTCGTCTGCGTGGGCGGCGGCCTCGGCGTCGCACCGGTCTATCCGCAAGCGCGTGCGCTCAAGGAAAGCGGTGCCTACGTGATCGGCGTCATCGGCTTCCGCACCAAGGATCTGGTGTTCTGGGAAGACAAGTTCAGGGCCATCTGCGATGAGTTGATCATCTGTAGCGACGACGGGTCCGTCGGACTGCATGGACGGGTGACCGCCGGCATCGAACAGGCCATCAAGAAGCACCCCGACATCGATGAAGTCGTGGCCATCGGCCCTCCCATCATGATGAAGAGCTGCGCCGAAACCACCCGCCCCTACAAGATCAAGACCATGGTTAGCCTGAACCCGATTATGGTCGATGGCACCGGGATGTGCGGCGGCTGCCGCGTGAAGATCGGCGACCAGGTCAAGTTCGCCTGTGTCGATGGCCCTGACTTCGACGGTCATCAGGTCGATTTTGACGACCTGATGACCCGCCTGCGGCGCTACACCAAGGAAGAACGAATGGCCCTCGATCACTGGGAAAAGGGTTGCCGGATGCAAAAATCCATCGACAAGGCCATCGACGCCGCACAAACCAAGTAGGTCTTCTCAACGTTTCAGGACACGGTAAACATTCATGGCGAAGAAAAGGACGATACGAA
>CAZCJW010000268.1:0-3730 GCA_964499185.1 uncultured Propionivibrio sp.
ACATCAACAACATGATGAACAAGTCGCGCGGCGAACTGGCCTTCACCCTGGTCGACATCGAAACGGAAGTTCCCCAGGCAGTTATCGACCAACTCACCGCCATTAACGGTGTGTTGCGCGTGCGCTACCTGCCCGGCTGATCGATTCGTTGTTCTTAGCACCCCTGCCGGAACGATCCGCCAGGGGTGTTTCTTTTGCGTTCGAACTACAATTAATCTTCATCCGGCATTTCTTCGACCGCAGTGAGATCATCATGGTCCGAATCATCGTTGCTACCTGTCTGCTGCTGAGCGTTTCCGTCGGCTGCCTGGCCCAACCCGAGCCGGCCCTCCCCGACTCGCCGGCCTACAAGGGAGATATCCGACGCAGTCCCGACGGCAAGCTGATTGTGGTCGAGGAGGGGCAAACCACCGTCGGTGCCGAGGCCGCTCGACCGACAACGCTCGTCGTCGGTCCGAAGGAGAAAATCAGGACCATCACCGAAGCCGCCAAAGCTGCCCGCGACGGAGATGTCATCGAAATTCTAGGCGGCGAATACCGCGGCCAGCCCGCCGTATGGACGCAAGACAATCTGGTCATCCGCGGCAAGGGAGAACGGCCGGTGCTGATTGCCGACGGAGGAAGCGCCGAGGGGAAGGGACTGTGGGTCATCCGCGGCGGCAACGTGCGCGTCGAGAACATTGAATTCCGCGGGGTGCGCGTCAGGGACGGCAATGGCGCAGGCATCCGTTTCGAGAAGGGACATCTTTCGATCCGTCGCTGCGCCTTCGTCGACAACGAGATGGGCATCCTCACCGGCAACTCGCCTGAGCTCTCGTTGGAAATCAGCGATAGCGAGTTCGCCTACGCACCACGCCACCAAGGCGACCTGCACCATCTGCTTTACGTCGGCCAGATTGGAAAATTCAGCCTGACCGGCAGCCGTTTCACTAACGGATATCGCGGACATCTGGTCAAATCGCGCGCCCGTGAAAACCACATCTACTACAACCTGCTGGCGGACGGAACGGAAGGGCGCGCCTCCTACGAGCTGGAATTCCCGAACGGCGGCATCGCCTTCGTCATCGGGAATGTGATCGCACAGAGCACAGACACTGACAATCCGACCTTGGTTTCCTATGGTGCCGAAGGCACGCACTGGCCGGACAACGCGCTTTACTTCGCCCACAACACGCTGGTCAACGACCGATACGATGGGAACTTTCTCAAGTCATGGACCGAGAAACTCCCTGGAAACACCGAAATCTGGATCATCAATAACCTGACTGTCGGGAACGGCGATCTCTTTCCGCCTCCGCAAGGCCGTTTCGAAGGCAATCTCTCGGCCCAGCGAGGTGACTTGATCGCTTACGCCGGGCTTCCGCTAAGGTTGAAGACGGATTCCCCGCTCCGCGGACGAGTGCGTATTCCCGGCAAGGCGCGCGGCGTCGAACTGATGCCGTCCGCCGAGTTCAACTTTCCCGTCGGGCAAAGACTGATTTCTCCGAGCAGTTCCCTGGCCCCCGGAGCGTTCCAACAATCCTACTGAAGGAACCTGCTTGAACCGGAACGCCACATCGCCGGTCCCGACGCACTAAAAATCCGTCAGTTTCCTTTCGGGGCCTGGCGGCGCTCGGCGAACTGCAATACCAAGGGGTAAAGCAACACGATGGCGATGGCTGACCAGATCAGGCTGAAACTGATCATGTGGTTTTTGGTAAAGGGTTCGCCAAAGGCGAATACCGCGACCAGAAGACTGAGAGACGGCGAGTAGTACTGGATAAAGCCAAGCCGCGAGAGGTTGACACGGCGTACGCCATAGGAAAACAGTGCGAGGGGAATGGCAGTGATAAAGGCAGTCGACAGCAGGACCAGAATCCGGCTCGTATCTGCTCCGCGCAAAACGCCTTCACCATTGAACTCGACGAACGCCACATAACCGAGTGCGAGGGGAGCCAGCACAAGCATCTCGGCCGTAATTCCCAATATGTCATCGATCCTCGAGGTTTTCTTGAAGTATATGTAGGCTGCGAAAGTTGCCACGAGGAGCAGCGCAATGACCGGCACTTCCCCTGCGCCGAAGGTAATGAAAGCGACGCCGGAAAGTGCCACGGCCAGAGCAACGATTTCGTAAGGTCGAACCCGCTCCTTCAGGATGACGATGCCCATGATGATGACGACAATCGGCGTCAGGTACTGTCCCATGCTCGCCTCGACCACCATATCGTGATACGGAGCGTAAACATTGAGCAGCCAGTTCGAGCCGATGAGCAACGCACACGCCACTATCCGCCAACGATATTTCCCTGAAAGGACAACCTGCCAGAGCGCTGGCAGCCTACGCACGAACGCCAGCCAGGCCAGCAGAAGCACGAGCGACCAGAGTATCCGGTGCGAGAGAACCTGCATCAGGGGAATATCGCGGAGTGCCTTCCAGTAGAGGGGTTGCAGTCCCCACACGGTATAAGTAAGCAGCAGGCAGGCCATTCCAGACCAGACCGCAAGGCTGTTTTTCAGCGGCTCACTCTCACCGTAGGCTTCAGCCTTCTTCATCGACGAAAAAACGGCCAGTACCATCAAGATGACATCAATGATCTGTCCACCTTGGACAGATCATGCCGGGCCTAATGTTCTTCTGCCCGAGTCTGCTGGGCGGCTTCGCTCGCCCTCGGCTTGCGGGAGCGCCTGCTGCGTGAAGCCGGCTTCTTTTCCGTTGTTTCCGGTACAGCCTCAGGTCCGGAGGAAGCAGCTTCAGATGAAACAATCGCGGACAGCGCGACCTCGGACGAAGCAGGCACGAATGGAGAAACGTCGATGGGAGTTGCTTCGGATGGAGTTTCTCCCAAAGCTGCCGAGGCCTCCGAGATTTTCTTCGAGCCACCGCGCCTGCGTTTTGACGCCGGCTTTGCTAAATCCTCAGCTTCAATCGGCTCACTGCGTAATCCGGCCACACTGCTGCGGAAGACAAACGAACCGGACTTTTCATCACGCCCCAGTTCGAGCAAGCCGCGAGCCTGAGCTTCCTCCAGCAGGTTTCCGAAGACACGGAAGCCATAATAGCTCTCGTTGAAATCCGGCTTGCGGCGCTTGATCGCCTCCTTGAGCATGGACGCCCAGATCTTGCCACTGTCACCACGTTCGGTAACCAGAGCATCGAAGGTTTCGACAGCCAGATCTATGGCTTCACTCTTGCGCGCCTCGATTTCCTCGGGCGTGCGCTTGGCAACGGTCTGCGCAGCCTTGGGATCGCGTCGCGCCGCCTTCCGCTGGCTCTCGCGCACCAGATCGTCGTAGAAGATGAATTCATCGCAGTTGGCGATCAACAGGTCGGACGTCGACTGCTTGACGCCGACGCCGATCACGTACTTGGCGTTCTCGCGCAGCTTGGAGACCAGCGGCGAGAAATCCGAATCGCCACTGATGATGACGAATGTATTGACGTGCGCCTTCGTGTAGCACAGATCGAGCGCATCGACGACCATGCGGATATCGGCGGAATTTTTGCCCGACTGGCGCACATGGGGAATCTCGATCAACTCGAAATTGGCCTCGTGCATGGTGGCCTTGAACGGCTTGTAACGATCCCAGTCGCAATAGGCTTTCTTGACCACGATACTGCCCTTGAGCAGCAGGCGTTCAAGTACCGGCTTGATGTCGAACTTGTCGTACTTCGCGTCACGCACACCGAGCGCGACGTTTTCGAAGTCGCAGAACATCGCCATGCTGACGGTTTCGGGGGAGGCGGCCATGT
>CAZCJW010000269.1:0-3729 GCA_964499185.1 uncultured Propionivibrio sp.
GAGGAAATCGACCGCATCAATATCCTTCAAGCCAGCTTGCTGGCCATGCAGCGGGCGGTCGAAGGGCTTGCCGTCCGACCCGAGAAAGCGATGGTTGACGGGAATCGTTGTCCCCTGCTTGATTGCCCCGCTGAGGCGGTTGTCGGTGGTGATGGCAAGGTGGCGTCGATTGCCGCCGCTTCGATTCTGGCCAAGACCGTCCGCGATGCCGGCATGCTGGCCTTGCATGCTGACTTCCCGATGTACGGCTTCGACCGGCACATGGGCTATCCGACGGCGTTTCACCTGCAAGCCTTGCGCCTGCATGGAGCCAGTCCGGTGCATCGGCGCAGTTATGCCCCGGTTGCCCAATTGTCGCTGCTATGAAGCACATCGTCTCGCGTGACAACGCGCATTTCCGCGAACTGAAGAAGCTGTGCCACAGCAGCCGCGAGAGGCGCAAAGCCGGCCGGATCGTCCTTGACGGCATGCATCTTATCGAAAGCTATATCGATATCTTCGGCCAGCCTGAAGAAGTGGTTGTCAGCGAAGCCGGGGTGTTGCGCGACGAGATCGGGCGATTCCTGGAAGACGAGGCTCCTGGGCAACGGGTGACAGTTCTTGCGGATGCACTGTTTGCCGAATTGGCGACGGTCGATACGCCGAGCGGCATCATGTCTATCGTGGCGCTTCCTCGTTGCAAGCAAGGCCTGAATCAGGAGGCCGATGCCGTTCTGCTCGATGGGGTGCAGGATCCCGGCAACCTCGGATCGATCCTGCGCACGTCCGCAGCGGCCGGGTTCCGGCAGGTGCTGCTGTCACCGGACTGTGCGCAGGCGTGGTCGCCGAAAACCCTGCGGGCGGCCATGGGCGCACATTTCCTGCTCGATATCCACGAAAGCTGCGATTTGGCGACGTTCCTCGCCGGCTATCGGGGACAGGCTCTCGCCACCGTCCTGGAAGCGTCAGAAGTGCTTCATTTGCTTGACCTCCGGAAACCGGTCGCCTGGGTGTTCGGCAGCGAAGGGCAGGGCGTCCGGCCGGAAGTGGCGGAGTTCGCGCAGCGACGGGTTCGCATCCCGATGCCGGGGAAGACGGAATCTCTCAACGTGGCGGCGGCTGCCGCCGTTTGTCTTTTTGAAACGGTGCGGCAGCGCTTGGGCGGAGCCGCCTGAGGTCAGGCTTTGGTGCGCATCAGGCGCGCCTTCTCGCGGTTCCAGTCGCGTTCTTTCTCCGCATCGCGCTTGTCGTGTTGTTTCTTGCCCTTGGCCAAGCCGATTTCCACCTTGACCCTGCCACGCTGATAGTGCAGGTCAAGCGGTACGAGCGTAAAGCCGGCGCGTTCGACCTTGCCGATCAGCTTGCTGATCTGCGAGGCGTGCAGCAGCAGCTTGCGGGTGCGCACCGGGTCGGGCTTGACGTGCGTCGACGCTTGGGTCAGCGGCGTGATGTGCATGCCGAAGATGAACACTTCGCCATCGCGGACGATTACATAGGATTCCTTGATGTTCGCCCGTCCGGCGCGGATGGCCTTGATTTCCCAGCCTTCCAGCACGATCCCGGCCTCGAACTGTTCTTCGACGAAATAGTCGTGGAAAGCTTTCTTGTTGGAGATGATGCTCATGTCTGGTTTCCGGCGGGATTCGCGGCGAGGATGCTAGAATCCGCAATTCTACAGGATTCGAAGGGTCCGGCTGAGCATGCCCCTGGTTGAAAAAACCGTGCTGATCGAGCACTCCGCGCAACAGATGTTCGACCTCGTCGACGACGTCGAGAGCTACCCGCGTTTTTTACCGTGGTGCAGCGAGACGCGCGTCGACTTTCGCGACGAGCACAAGACGGTGGCCACGCTGCATATCAACTTCCACAGCATCAAGTCGCATTTCACCACCGAGAATGCCAAGGAAATCCCGTTCTGGATGGGCATGAAGCTGGTGGACGGTCCGTTTCGTCGCCTGGAGGGAGGCTGGAAGTTCAAGCCGCTTAGCGAGCACGCCTGCAAGGTCGAATTTCAGTTGTCCTACGAGTTTTCGAGTAAGCTGTTCGAGAAGATTATTGGCCCCGTTTTTAGCCAGATCACCGGCACGTTCGTCGAGGCATTTGTGAAACGGGCCAACCAGGTTTATGGAGCATCGCATGCCTGAGCAGATGATCAGTGTCGAGGTGGTTTACGCCCTGCCGGACAAGCAGGAACTGCTGACCGTGAGATTGACCGAAGGAGCAACGGTCCGGCAGGCCATCGAGTCTTCCGGGATACTCCAGAAATACCCCGAAATCGACTTGGCAAAGAACAAGCTCGGGGTTTTTGCCAAACTGACCAAGCCCGATTCCGTGCTGCGCGATCGTGACCGAGTCGAAATCTACCGTCCCTTGATCGCCGACCCGAAGGAGGTACGCAAGCAGCGGGCGGCCGAGGGCAAAGTGATGAAAAAAGGTCCGGGCGAATCGGAGATCGCGTAATCGTCCGCCGGTTCCGTGACTACGGAGCCATTCGGATCAAGTCGAACAACCCTGATTGCAGAGAGAGAGTCCTTCCGTGCGTCTGAAAGTATCCGACAAATCGCTGTTCGCAGTCCTGTTGCGTTCCCGCTGGTGGGTCAGCATTGCCGTGGCCATCGTCATTGCTCTGTTGGTCAGGTACTTTGCGCCCGAGGAATATCTCCTCCCCGCGCTGTCGGTGACCATCCCGTTCCTCTTTACCGGTATTCTTGCCGCCTGGAAGCAGTTACGTGTGCCAGGCGCCAGCCGGGTTGCATCGACCGTCGATGCAGTGTCGGCGATGTCCTGGCGAGAGTTTTCCGATGTGATGGAGGCGGCATTCCAGCGTGACGGTTTTGCCGTGTCACGCATCAGCGGCGCGGCGGATCTCAGGTTGGAAAAGGAGGGGCGTGTGACGCTGGTCAGCTGCAAACGTTGGAAGGCCGCCAGCCATGGAGTGGAACCGTTGCGGGAGCTCGAGACGCAGAAGCAATCACAGGCGGCTCACGAGGCGCTTTACGTGGCGCTCGGTGGCGTCTCTGAAAACGCCCGGCGTTTTGCCCAGAGCCAGAAGATTCGACTGGTTCAGGATGTGGAGCTGACTGCGTTGCTACGTTTGCGCAAGGGCGCAAAAGCTTCCGCCTGAATCTCCCGCCAAGCAGTCCGGTGCCCCGCAGGCGTAATCAGGTGGCTCTTCTCATCGTCGGGGCGAATCTGGCGTTCACAGAATCATCCCCGCGCCGACAGTATTGTTGGATGATTCGTCGATGACGATGAAGGCGCCGGTTCCCCGGTTGACGGAGTAGGCGTCGGGGAAAATCGGTTGTGCCAGCTTGAAGCTGACCCGGGCGATGTCGTTCATGTTCAGCTTATCCGCAGGTTTTTTCGCCATCGTGTTGACGTCGGCGCGGTACGTGATGCCGGCGAGCATGGCCTTGCTGTCGCGCGTGGTGTGCCGTATCAGGTACTTGCGGCGCGGGTCGAGCGGCGTTTCGGAGAGCCAGCAGAGCATGGCGTCGAACTGCTTGGTGACATTCGGCAGTTCGCCGGTCTTGACGATCATGTCGCCGCGCGAGATGTCGATCTCGTCTTCCAGCAGGATCGTGATCGATTGTTCGGCAATCGCTCGGGGCAGCGAATCGTTGAGGACGCGAATGTCCTTGACGCGCGATTCGCGGCATGAGGGCAGGACGGTGACGGGATCGCCGATGGCGACGCTGCCCGACTCGACGCGCCCCATGAAGCCGCGGTAGTCGTGCAGTTCGGGATTGG
>CAZCJW010000270.1:0-3728 GCA_964499185.1 uncultured Propionivibrio sp.
CGCCATCGATCTTGACGCCTATCGCCGGCGCATCGTCGACTACATGATCAAGTCCGTGCGCGAAGCCAAGGAACACAGCAGCTGGGTCAACGTGAATGCCAGCTACGAACGCGGGCTGGAGGAATTCATCGCCGCCCTCCTCGCGCCGATCGAGAAAAACCCCTTCCTTGCCGACTTCATTCCCGTCGCCACCCACCTCGCCCGTCACGGCTACTACAACGGGCTGGCGATGACGCTGCTCAAGCTCGCCTCACCCGGCGTTCCCGACATCTACCAGGGGTGCGAACTCTGGCAGTTCAACCTCGTCGACCCGGACAACCGCCGTCCGGTCGATTTCAACCATCGCCGCGAACTGCTCCGGCAGCTCCGCGAGGAGTTCGCGACGCCCGAGGAAACCTGGCCGGCCCGGCTCGCCGCGCTGATGGAGACCATCGACGATTCGCGCCTGAAGCTCTACGTCACCTGGCGCACGCTGCAACTGCGCACCGCGCATCCAGGCTTGTTCTCGCACGGTGACTACCTGCCGCTCGACGTCAGCGGTGAATATGCCGACCACGTCTGTGCCTTTGCCCGCTGCCAGGAAGGCAACGCCGTGTTGACCGTCGTCCCGCGACTGACCCGGAAGCTGCTCGGCGAACGGGACACTCCGCCCACCGGACCGTCGGCGTGGGGCGATACCGCAATCCACCTGCCCGAGGCACTGGCGGGGCGAGCTTGGCGCAACGTGTTTTCCGGGACACCGCACGCCGCCGCGGCGACGCTGCGAGTCGCCGAGCTTTGCCGCGAGATGTGCATGGCACTTCTCGCGGCGGAGGATCAGGCTGGTGACCGATAGCCCCTACACGGTAGAATCGCCGCCCATGAACGTGACACGACCCCTCATTGCCGCAGCGCTGGCCATCGCCAGTAGCGGCGCCTTGGCCGAATGGACAGAACTGGCCCGTTTCGAGGACGGTACCCGGATCTACGTCGACCGGAGCACCCTCCGCAGGGAAGGCGACATGGCGCAGGTGCAGCACCTCGTCCGCTGGGGAGAACCCCAGGCGGACCCGGGCCAGCCGCCCTATCTATCCACCATGGTGCTGATGACCTACGACTGCGCCGCGAAGCGAGAACGATACCTCGGCTCGACCTCACATGCCGGCGCCATGGGCAATGGCATAACAGTGATTGCTGACCGGGACGAAGCCCAGAGCTGGGACTCGATTTCAGACAACTCGATGGAAGAACAGCTCTGGAAAGCTGCCTGTGGACTGGATTGACGGCTATTTTCCCCGGAGCATTTCTTGAAGTACTCACGAATACCTACATCGCCACTCTGGCATCAACTTGAGCCGGCAGCAAAGTGAAGGAATCTCAAGCATGAAAGCGTTATCAAAACTCGAAGCCGCCCCTGGGCTGACCCTGTGCGAGGTTGACAGACCCGTCATTGGCCATAACGACGTCCTCATCAAGATCCGGAAAACCGCGATTTGCGGTACCGACATCCATATCTGGAAGTGGGACGACTGGGCGCAGAAGACGATCCCGGTGCCCATGCATGTCGGACATGAATACGTCGGCACGATCGTCGAGCTCGGCTCCGAGGTCCAGGGGTTCAAGATCGGCGACCGCGTCTCCGGCGAGGGGCACATCACCTGCGGGCATTGCCGCAACTGCCGCGCGGGCCGCCGTCACCTCTGCCGTAACACTATCGGCGTCGGCGTCAACCGCCCCGGCGCGTTTGCCGAATACCTCGCCCTGCCGGCCTTCAACACCTTCCCGATTCCGGAAGGGATATCCGACGACCTCGCCGCCATCTTCGACCCCTTCGGTAATGCGGTGCATACCGCGCTGTCGTTCAACATGGTCGGCGAGGACGTGCTCATCACGGGAGCGGGACCGATCGGCATCATGGCTGTCGCCGTGGCCAGGCATGTCGGCGCGCGCCACGTGGTGATCACCGACGTCAACGACTTCCGGCTTGAACTGGCGCGGAAAATGGGCGCGACCCGCGCAGTGAACGTGACGCGCGAAGACACCAAGAACGTCATGGCGGAACTCGGCATGACCGAAGGCTTCGACGTCGGCCTGGAGATGTCCGGCAATCCGCAGGCCTTCCAGATGATGCTCCGGACCATGCAGCACGGCGGAAAGGTCGCCTTGCTCGGCATTCCACCTCCCGACACCGCGATCGACTGGAACCAGGTGATTTTCAAGGGGCTGGAGATCAAGGGCATCTACGGGCGGGAAATGTTCGAGACGTGGTACAAGATGGTCGCGCTCATCCAGTCCGGTCTCGACATTACCCCGATCATCACCCACCACTTCCCGGTCGATGACTTCGAGGAGGGGTTCGCCACGATGCTGTCCGGGCAGAGCGGCAAGGTCATCCTGGAGTGGTGACCCCCTCGATCCGACGAACATACAACGCATTATTCGGAGAATACCTATGAATCCCGAACAGCGACTTACTGAACTCGGCCTGAAACTGAGCCCCGCCAGCGCTCCGGCCGGTAACTATGCCAGCGCGGTGCAAACCGGAAATCTGTTGTTCATTTCCGGCAAGGCTCCGCTCCCACAGGAAGGCAAGGTACCCAAAGGCAAACTGGGCCGCGAGTACTCGACCGAAGACGGCCGCGCATTCGCACGCTCCGCCTGCCTGGAGCTGATCGCCGTAATGAAAGACAAACTCGGCTCGCTCGACCGAGTCGGCCAGGTGGTCGAATTGCAAGGCTCCCTCAATACGGTTCCCGAGTTCGAAGAGCACGCCAAGGTTCTCGATGGTGCGTCGGACCTCCTGGCCGACGTCTTTGGCGCGGCTGGCGTGCATGCCCGGTCGGTCATCGGCGTCGACTCCTTGCGTAACGGCATGCCGCTGACGCTCCGGGCGGTCGTCGAGGTCAAACCCGGCTAGCCGCGAGGCGGCGGCAACTGCGGCAATCCGATACGGTGGGGCAAAAAACGACCGGTGACCGGGGCGTATAATCGCCACTTTTTTCAGCGAGCGGCACCATGTATTTCAACATTCGCCCGGTAGCAAATTCCCTCGACGCAGACCTTCAGCACAAGATCGACAACAAGACCAAGCCGCTCGGATCGCTCGGCCAGCTCGAGAAGATCGCGCTCAAGGTGGGGCGAATCCAGAACACGTTGTCGCCCCGGTTTACCAACCCGCACATGCTGATCTTCGCCGGTGACCATGGCGCAGCGACGGCGGGTATTTCCGCCTATCCGCAGGACGTCAGCTGGCAGATGGTTGAGAACTACCTGCAAGGCGGCGCCGGTGCCAATGTCTTCTCGCGCCTGAACGGCATGGAGATGGTGGTCGTCGACGCGGGCGTGGCGCACGAATTCGGAGAACGCGAGGGGCTGATCAACGCCAAAATCTCGCCGACCGGCACGCGCAATTACCTCGCCGAACCGGCGATGACGCGCGAGCAGTGCGACACGGCGCTGATGCGCGGCGCCGGCTTCGTCCGCGACGTCGTCGCCAAGGGCTGCAACGTGTTGGGCCTCGGCGAAAAAGGCATCGGCAACACCGGCTCGGCGTCGCTGATCACGCACCTGCTCACCGGCGAGCCGCTGGAAACCTGTGTCGGGCGCGGTACCGGGCTCGACGACGCCGGCCTCGCGCACAAGCGCGCGTTGATGCAAAAGGCGCTGGACCGGGCGAACCTGCCCGCTGACGCGGATGTCATGACCGTGCTGACCGAGTTCGGCGGCTTCGAGATCGTGATGATGGTCGG
>CAZCJW010000271.1:0-3723 GCA_964499185.1 uncultured Propionivibrio sp.
CACCACGCCGTGGTGCTTCAGGTACTGGCTCGGGGCGAACATCTCGGGCATGCCGAAGGCCTTCGGCCCTTGTCCGGCGATGACGAAGGCGAACGCCAGCGTGCCGTTGTTGACCATCGTCAGGACGTCCTCGTCGGCCGGGGCGTTGTTGAACTTGCGGAAGGCGGCCAGCATCTGCGGCGTCAGTTCAGGCATCCTGCAGAGCGTGTCGACCAGGTTGCTCGAGCGCAAGTCGTTTGTGCAGAGCGTCTCGTTCTCGTAATAGCGCACCAGGAAAACCTTGCCGTTGAAGCGGTTGTACGAGTCGGTGGACATGCCGGCGACCTTCAGCGTGCAGGAAGAGAAGAAATTGCCACGCATGATGTCGGTGCCGGAAATGTCGCGGATCGGCTTGATGCGGATCACCGAACGCTCCTGCGGCAGGGCCGGCGAAACTGCCTCGGGAATGGCGGCGACGCGCTCGCCCCAGGTCTTGCCGGTGACCGTCGGCGCATCCCAGTTCATCGGTACGTTGAGATCCTTGAGCACCTTGTACAGGCTGGTCATGCCGTGGTGCATGCCGGCGCGCGCCTGTTCGGCGAGGACGAACGTGTCGCGTCCTTCCGTCAGGCTGTGGGCGAAGATGTCCGGCACCGGATGGGCGTTACGGATTTTCTCGTAATCGAACAGCGTGACGTCGAAACCGGCGTGGCGCATCACGCAAGGCATGTGCAACATCAGATTGCTGGAACTGCCGGTGGCGTTGTGGATGCGCACGGCGTTGCCGTAGTTGTGCTTGAGGATTTCGCAGACGGCGTATTCCGGCTTGTTGATCAAGCGGAACAACTGGTCAACGTTGCGGGCGACCAAGGCGGTCGGGGCTTCGTCGACCAGCAGTTCCGAACCTTCGGGAACGAAGCCGAGCGCCGAGACCAGCGTCCGCGACGAGTTGCCGGTGCCGTTGAAGGCGCAGATGCCGCCCTTGTCGTCGCAGGTAGCGGCGGCCAGTTCGTTGAGGATTGCGTCGGCGGCGGGCTGGTCGATCAGATGTTGTTCGACGGCGCGGGTGAGCATGCCGAGGAACGCCTCGTCGGACGAGCATTGCAGGATGTAGTGACAGTTCTCCTCGATGTCGTCGGCGAGTTGCGGGTCGCCGGCGGCACGGGCCGCGTCCTGGATATCCTGCAGTTTCTTGCGCGTGTTTTTCGGAATACTGCCGCCCTTGAGCACGTGTGCCGGAACGAACACCGCCCAGGCCGGGGCGGTGCCACGCTCGGGTTCGCGGCGGGCGCGATCGGCGGCGGCAAGGCCGGAGAGGATGCCGGTCGGCGTCTTGTCGCAGCCGGAGATTACGTAGGCCGCGTGGTAGCTGTGTCCCTCGAAGTTGATGTTCACCGCCATCGCCGTGTGGTTGCGCGAAGCGAGCGAGTAGCTTTGTCCGATGTTGCTCTGGGCCGTGCCGTCGCAGATGACCGGGATGCCGAAGGTGAACGGCACGCCGCCGTTCTGCCAGATACGCGCCGCCGCGCGCAGCGTGTGTTCATGGTCGAAGAGATGGGCGGGGTGATCAGCCGATCCCTGGATGATGCAGATGCGGGGCCGGTTCGCCACCAGGCGCTCGACGATCGCCGTTTGTGAAATGTCTCCGAGGCCGAGATAGTCGGCCTCGTCCTGCAGGAAATCGTGTGCGCGCTTCAACAACGCCTGGACCGTGCAGGGCTCATTGGCCAGTCCCTGGATGCAGGCACGATAAGGGTTCAGTGTCTCTTTGACGAAAAGGTCGGCAAATTCGGGGTTGATGGGGGCGGTGGGGGTCATGTGTGCTCCATTCGCAGAGTGGCGGCGCGCCGGAATCGGACGCTGATCGGGCGCTGATTGTAGCGGTTAACGAAGTTCATTGTAATACAGTGTTTATGGTTTGTACTACAATTGTGTTGACTTTGTCCCATAGGTGGTGACAAACTTGAAAAAACAAAAGCATGGCTGATCGAGAGAGGGATTGCGAGGGATATGACCAAGACGGATCGACTGACACGCCTGTTCGGCAAACAGATTGCCCAAGGCGAGTTCGCCCCGGGGTCGGCGCTCCCTTCGGAAAGCGAGTTGTGCGAGCGTTTCGACACCTCGCGCAACGTCATGCGCGAGGTGATCAAGGTGTTGTCGACCAAGCGCCTTATTGATGCGCAACGCCATCGCGGTCTGTTCGTCATGCCGTCCGAGCAATGGAACTATCTCGATGCCGATGTCTTGGAGTGGGTGCTCGAAAAAGGGGCGAATTCCGCGCTGGTGCGTTCCCTGATCGAAGTGCGCAGCCTGATCGAGCCGACCATCTCGCGTTGGGCAGCGGAGCGGGCGACCGCCGTCGATCTGGTGGAGATAGAAGCGAATTTCAACCGGATGGCAGCCAATCTGAAAAACCTGCCGGTGTTTCATGAGGCGGATATCCTGTTTCATCACGCTGTGCTGGTTGCTTCCCGCAATCTTGTCATCCAGCAACTGAGCGACGCGGTAGGTGCGTTGCAGCGGGCAATTTTTGATTTCACGTTCCAGACGGAGCCCGAGCACATGGAGCTCACGATCAAGGAACATCACGATCTTTTTGACGCTATCCGACGCAAGAATCCGGAAGCGGCTGAGGAAGCCTCACGACGCATGGTAACCCGCACGGCCAGCCGGGCGATTGCCGGTCTCGAGAGGGCAGAAGGAGCTGGTAGCTGATTTTCGTTGGTCCAGTGATTTGTTTATTCATTACGAGGAGTCACAGATGAAAGCATTTGCATTGAAGAAGCTGTTGGTGGTGGGTGCGTTGGGCATGTTGTCGGCGGGCGGTGCGTTGGCGGCGGTGACGGGCAAGGTGGGTCATGCGATGCCGGACAGCCACCCGCAGGCGGCGGCGATGAACAAGTTTGTCGAACTGACGGCGAAGTACACCAACAACAACGTGCAACTGAAGGCGTTCCACAGCGCGGTGCTGGGCAGCGACGAAAAGCAGCTGCAAGGCGTCCAGGCCGGCACGCAAGAGTTCTACATCGGCACGCTCGCCCCCTTGTCCACGCGCATCAAGGAAGTGCAGGTCTGGGACCTCCCCTTCATGTTTGCCAACACCAAGGAAGTGTACGCCCTGCTTGACGGCGAATCCTCCAAGAAGATCTTCCAGAAGCTCGAAGGTTCCGGGCTGCACGGCCTGATGTGGACCGGCATGGGCTTCAGGAACCTCTCCAACAGCAAGCGTCCGGTCACCAAGCTCGACGACATCAGCGGCCTCAAGATTCGCGTGATGGCCAACCCGGTGGCGCTCGACACCTGGAAGACCATTGGCGCCAACGCCGTCCCCATGGCCTTCGCCGAAGTGTTCACCGCGCTCGAGATCAAGGCCATCGACGGCCAGGAAAACCCGCTGGTGCACATGTACTCCAACAAGATGCAGGAAGTGCAGAAGTACATCTCCCTGACCAACCACGTCTACACCCCGGTGGCGCTCGTCGTCTCCACGAAATTCTGGGACAAGCTCAGCGACGCCGACAAGGCCGGCATCCAGAAAGCGGCTGACGAAGCCAAGCTCCTGCAACGCCAGCTGCTCGACGAAGGCGACAAGGACGTGATCGGCAAGTTCGAACAAGCCGGCGTCAAGGTCAACGAAATCGCCCCGGCCGAACTCGCCAAGATCCAGGAAAAGGTCAAGCCGGTCGTTGCCAAGTTCGCCCCGCAGATCGGTGAAGAGTTCATCAAGGGCTTCTACGCCGA
>CAZCJW010000272.1:0-3709 GCA_964499185.1 uncultured Propionivibrio sp.
ATGGACCTGCTGGCGCTTCCGGCGGCGGCAGGATATGCCCCCTACGCGTTCCATGCCGAAGGCGCCCAACCTGAACCGTCGCGCGCCGAAATAGACGACATCAGCATCGAGCGGCAAGGCCCACTCTCGGCGCATCTCCTCGTCAAGGGGCGCTACCGCTATGCCACCCTCGGTCGCGGACGCGGAAAGGAATATCGCAACGAAGGCAATGAATTCTGGATTCGCTACACCGTCTATGCCGGGCAATCCTACGTCGAAGTCAAGCACTCCTTCGTTTTCGAGGGCAATCCGGATCTGGAAATGATCCGCGAACTGAGCCTGAGCATCCCTGTATCGTTTTCCGGCACGCCGACACTCACATTCGGTACCGCCGGAAAATCCTCGGATTCTTTCTCCGCCCGGCGCGCCGGGATTTTTCAGGACAACCCACATTCGGCTGAACTTTGGGTGGCCGACCCTGCGACCCGCCAGGATCGCATCCGCAGCGTGACCGGCGCCGCCGACGGCTGGGGCGACGCCAGTGACGGCAAGGCCGGTGTCACGTTCGGCGTGCGCCACATGCGCGAGATGTACGCCAAAGAACTCGAAGTTGACGATGGCCGCCTCACCGTAGGACTGTGGCCCAAACGCGCCCGCCTTCTCGACACGCGCCGATACTCGCGGCAATACGGCGACGGTGAATCCACTTCGTTCGGCCAGGGCGCCGCGCAAGGTGTCTCGCGCTCACACGACCTGTTTTTCTATTTCCATCCCGGCGACGCCGTTGCCGCGGAAAGTGCGAAGGTTGCCCGCAACCTTCTCCGCCCGGCGTTTCTCAAGGCGCCCCCCGCCTGGTACGCCGCCAGCACCGCGGCCGGCCCATTTCGTCCGCGCGACGGCCTGTTGTTCAGGCCATGGGAACGGATGCTGGACGATGGCATCGACTACTTCCTTTACCATCGCCAGCTTTGGTCGTGGTTCGGTTTCTACGACGTCGGCGACTTTCAGCAAGTGCCGAACAACCGTGGTGGCTGGGAGCGCCTGGCCGGCCGCTGGGGATGGGCCAACAACGAAGCGCTGGTCGATATGTTTCTCTACGAACAATTCATGCGCACCGGCCGGCGCGATTACCTCGATGCCGCCCTGGACATGACGCGGCACACGCAGGAAGTCGACCTGATCAACAGCCACGACTACAAGGGCAATCGCACGGTCAAGATGCATGGCCACCGGCACAACGTCAATCACTGGGGCGACGGCTATGTCGGCATCCGCGTTGCGGCTCCACACGGATTCCGCCTGGGCTATTACCTGACCGGCGACCTGAGAATCCTCGATCAGTTGCGCATGGGCATGGACGCCCACTGGGAGAGCATGCACAGCTACGATAAGGAGCATTCCGCCGGCCTCGGATATCTCACCTTCTTCTGGGAATCGACAGGAGAAAAAGCCTACCAGGAGGCTCTAACTGCCTACCTCGATTTCCAGATGAAGCATTTTGCCAAGTTCGGCCACATCCATAGCGGCGTCTGGAACTTCCGCAAGGACGCGAGCCGCGCCATCCCGGAGACTCCTATAAGCGGCCCGCCGACCGACTTCTTCTTCCAGAATTTCGGCGCCGCCTATTCGCTGATGGAACTGGCAGAACTCACCGGACGCAAGGATCTCGTCGACGCGCTGATACAGCTGGCCCGCGACACCATGCAGCAGCGCGGCAACACCTGGGAGGCGATGTATTGCCATTACCGGCTGATGGCCTTCGCCTATCGCCATACCGGTGATCCCGCCTTCCTGAACTATGCCACGCAGCGTGCAGACAAGCTTTGGGTCGTAGCCAATCGCAACGCCTGGGCGCAAGGCAGCGCCATCGAGCGCTTCGACAACAAGCTGTCAATGCTGGCCTGGACGGGCCAGGGGCTCCCCCACCTGATGCACGCCATCGATCTGCGAGCCAAAGATCCGCTGGTCGCGTTTTCCATCCCATCCACGTTGCCGATGCCCAAGGGAATGAGCAGTGCGCCGCTACGCGTGGACGGAAAGGAAACGCGCGCCAGGGATGGCCAGATTTCGAGTTACGAATGGCAGGTCAACGGCAAACCAGCATCCCGGGAAGCCAGCGACACGCTCGCCTTGCCCCCCGGCCGGCACCAGATAACCCTGCGTGCGACAGATAGCGCCGAACGTAGCGCCTTAGCCAGCAAGACCGTTACGGTCTGGGAACCCGGCGTCGTGGCGCGACTATGCTTCCGCGGCAACGTCGACGGCTTCGAGGGTGGCGAATACAACGATACGAAAGGCTACGGCTTCACGCGAGGCACGCGGATCGTTCCCACATCGGAACCGCGCCGCCACGGCGGAAAAGGCTGCCCCGAGGTTCACATCACCGGCAGCGTCAAGGTCAAGGCAGAACCGGGCACGTACATCATCGAAATGGGCGGAACCGATTTCTGGACTGAAACCATGGGCAAAGTCGCCATCCAGGGACGTCCGCTCGACATCGCCATCACCAAGGAAGCCACGAAAAAGCTCAGCTGGTCTTATACGGGCGAAGCCACCGTTGGAGCCGACGGAATGCTGACAGTCGACTTTGCTCCCGGTGCAAAGAGCGAACCGGTCGTATTGGCGTACATCATTGTGAGGGATAAGCCCTGATCATGACCTTGATTCGCAGCGCCAACAGCATGAATATCCATGCAGGAACAGACGTCATTCCGGCGGAGGCCGGAATCCAGATTCTCGGAGCACAAACTGGGTCCCGGACTCCGCCGGGACGACGGCGCCCGAACGAAACAGGCGCTGCGAAGCCTGTCAGAAATGACTTATGGGCTCTGCGATAGTCTTGAGAATAGAGGAATAAATAAAACAATGTTGCCGTTAATGCGCATAAATGGCAACATCACAGAAACCGTTTCTTGGAGGATTCATGGCAAACACCCATGTTCAACGCGCAGGAACGCGCAAAGCAACTAATGTCACCCTCGCCGAGTTGTTACTGGCTGAAGCGAAGGAACTCGACATCAACATTTCGCAGGCAGCCGAAGCGGGAGTCGCCCGGGCCATAGCCGAAAAGCGCGCCGCAATGTGGCTGAAATCCAATCAAAGCGCGTTGGAGAGTTCTAACGCGTACGTCGAGCAGCATGGGCTTCCACTGGCACGTTATCGGAGTTTCTAATGGCAAAGTTCGGTGTCTATAAAAATCCGGAGGGAACGGGTTTCCTTCTCGACATACAAGCCGACCTGCTAAGCCACCTTAACACGCGGATCGTTGTACCCTTGATTCCTCTGGAAGTGGCACCCACGCCGGCAGATACGCTCAACCCGGTTTTTGATATTGATGGAACGGCCGTTTCCATGGTGACCCAGTTCATGGCAACTGTTCCCACCAAACTGCTCAAAACCAAATTGCTCAGCCTGGTTGATCAGCGCGAGGAGATCACCGCTGCGATCGACTTTTTGGTTCAGGGCTTCTGATTTCTTCACTGCCCAGGCCATCTCTCTCCATGCTCATGCGCGCCACTGAAGGAACATTCCGCCCCCTCCACTGGCTCATTCCAGCCATTCTGCTCCTGGCCTGCGCCAGCGCTACAGCCCAAAACCTGCCAGCCAACACCTGGACCCCCGTCCACGAAACTCGCGGCGGGACAATCGCCGGAATCACTTACCTCCCCGATCAGAAAAGCTTCCTGTATTACGGCGTCCCGGCACCGAAAGCAGCGCATTCCGACCTGCG
>CAZCJW010000273.1:0-1533 GCA_964499185.1 uncultured Propionivibrio sp.
GTAGGTGTGGTAGCCCAGCGTGACCTGGCCGTCGAGCGCCTGGATGGTCTTGCGCAGATCGATCCGTGTTTCAGAGACGGCAAAGTTCGTGTCGCTGAGGATCTCGCCGAGCAGGAACAGTCCGTCGGACTCTTCAACCAGGCGAGTGACTTCCGGCAATCCGGCAACGCCCATGTAGGTGCCGATCAGCGAAGTATCGTGTTCGACCAGCAGTCCGCGCCCCATGAAGCTGGTCACCACCGGCAGGCCCAGGCGGCGGGCGAGTTGCGCCACCTTTTCTTCCAGCCCGAAGCGTCGCACCTCGACGCCGGCCATCAGTACCGGCGAGGTCGCCTGATGCAGACGCCAGAGGATTTCCCCAACGCACGCGTCGAGCGCTTCGTTGTCCAGCACCGGTTCGGCGGTGCGTACAACCGGGAGACACGGTTGTGCCACCATGTCGCGCGGAAGCTCGATATAGACCGGCTGCGAATGGCGCAGGCAGTTCGACAGGACACGGGCGATGTCTTCCGGCGCCCGTTCGGCGTCGTCGAGCCTCACCTGATCGCAGGTGATTTCCTTGAACATCTGGAATTGCGAGTCGAGCGTCTTGGCCTGGTGGTGCAGGAGCAGGCCCGAGCGCGATTCGCCTTTGCCCGGCCCGCCGGATAGCACGACCACCGGGGATTTTTCCGCGTATGCTGCGGCCACGGCGTTGACCATGTTCAATGCGCCGGCCCCGTAGGTCACGGCTGCCACCCCCAGCCCCATGGTGATACGCGCGGAAGCATCCGCGGCAAAACCGACCGCCGGTTCGTGCGACAGCGTGTAGAGCGGCAGGATCTTCGTTTGTTCGATGATGCGGAAGAAGGGCAGCGCGAAATCACCGGGAATGCCGAAGATCTGGCGGGCGCCGTGGTCCTTGAGGGCATGGAGGAGGACTTCGGTGAGATTCATGAAGGGATACTTGATGGAGGTAATGGCGATATTTTGCGCGAAATTCCGGATTTTTTTGTTCGTTATTGTGTTAATTTGCCGACAATTGTGCAATTAACGTGCGTGAATTGGATTTGATATGCAAACTATAACGCTTGACCGCTATGACCTTTCCCTTCTTGATGCACTGCAGCGCAACGGCAACGCGACCAATGCCACGCTTGGTGCTTCGGTCAATCTCTCTGCGTCGCAGATCAGTCGTCGTCTGCAGCGTCTCGGCGAAACCGGCCTGATCGCCGGCTATGCTGCGTTGCTCGATCCGGTGGCTATCGGCCTTGGTGTGACCGCTTTCGCCCACGTGATTCTCGAACGCCACGGGAAAACGCAATCGGATGCCTTCGAGGCTGCCGTGTCGGCGATTCCCGAAGTGATGGAGTGTTTTTCCGTGACCGGCGACGCCGACTACTTCCTGCGCATTGTTGCTCCGGACCTGCAAGCGTTTTCGGAACTGATGATGAAACGCGTGTTGCGCCTGCCAGGCGTAGCGCATATCAAGAGCAACATCGCTTTGCAGAAGGTCAAGCAGACCCACGTACTGCCGCTGGATCACGTGGCTCA
>CAZCJW010000273.1:1633-3706 GCA_964499185.1 uncultured Propionivibrio sp.
CGGGTGAAGGGGCGTTTGATGCGCTCCATTTCCCGTTCGGGCACACCTGGGCCACTGTCCGCGACATCGATCACGATTTCGTTGCCTTGGCTTCGCGTCGCAATGGATATCGGTTCCGCCCCATACTTGCGTGCGTTGTCGAGCAGATTGAAAATCGCTCTGGACAGCGCTTTCTGACGGACATGGATCGACGCGGGTAATTCCCCCAGGACGAGTGCGGGCGGGGTAGCGGTACGGCCATGTCGGCTAGCGACTTGTTCAATCAGGGCATTCAGGTCGGTTTCGACCGCTTTTTCGTCACCCTCGCCGCGTGCGTAGTCGAGGAACTGCGCGATGATGGCATCCATCTGCTCGATGTCGGCCACGACGGCATTCCGCGCCCCCTCATCGGTAATCGACAGTTCGCTCTCGAGGCGCAGGCGTGCCAGCGGCGTGCGCAGGTCGTGCGAAATGCCGGCCAACACTTCGGTGCGTTCGGCGGCGATCTGTTTCAGGTCGTCCGACATGCGGTTGAAGGCTTCCGATACTTGCCGCAGTTCGCTGGCCCCTGTGACACTGACCGGGTCTGGGTGTCGGCCCTGTCCCAGTTCTCGCGCGGCATTGGCCAGCGCACGCAGCGGTCGGGTGACGCGTGACACAATCAGCCAGGCCACGAGCAGTGCCAGACCAAGTGATGCGCTCCCCCAGCCGAGCCAGTGCCAGGGAATCAGGCCTTCGGCATGTTCGCCCGGCAGCATCAGCCAGTAATCATCGTCATCGCCGGCATCGATCGAGAATCTCACCCAGATTCCGGGTTGCCCGTTGACTGCGCTGGCAAAGCGGGTGCGCGGCCCGAGTTGCTGGATGGCCGCTGCTTTCATTACGTCATAAAAGAAGGTGTCCGGCAGGGGAGTGCTAAGGTCGCCGGGCTCGGCCGGATATAAGCGGACGCCTTCGCTTTCGGCAAGATCCTGCAGGAGGGCGACGCGCTTTGCCGGGTCGGCGGCCAGGAGGGCTGCGTTGGTCAGATTGACGACGCTGACCGTCAGTTGCGCCAGCTGGCGCGCACGCGGTTCCCGCTCGGCCAGTCCGAACAGGGCGAGCAGGGTGGTTCCGGAGCCGAAAATCAGCAGGCTGATCAGCAGGAAGGTGCGGCCAAGTAGGGTCTGCGGAACGAGACGTTGCAGCGCACTCACCGGGTTTCGCCGTCGGGGATGAATACGTAGCCGAACCCCCACACTGTCTGCAGGTAGCGCGGCGTTGCAGGGTCGGTTTCGATGAGTTTGCGCAAGCGGGAGACCTGCACGTCGATAGCACGGTCGAATGGGCCTTGCTCGCGCCCGCGGGCCAGCGTCATCAAACGATCCCGGGAGAGCGGCTGGCGCGGGTGTTCGAGCAGCACCTTGAGCACGGCAAATTCGCCGGTGGTCAGGGATTGCGGTTCGCCACCACGCTTCAGGGTGCGTGTGGCCAGGTCCACCTCGATGTTGCCGAAGGCAATGGTTTTGTCTTCGGCCGTGGGGGCTCCCGGCACAACCGAGACGCGCCGGCGCAGCACGGCCTGGATGCGGGCAACCAGCTCGCGCGGGTTGAACGGTTTAGGCAGGTAATCGTCGGCGCCCATCTCAAGTCCCACGATACGATCGATTTCGTCGCCCTTGGCAGTGAGCATGATGATCGGCTGTTGTGGCTCGCTGGCACGCAACCGGCGGCAAATCGACAGGCCGTCTTCGCCGGGCAGCATCAGATCCAGAACGATCAGGTCGAACGTATCGCGTGCCATCGCCTTGTCCATCATCTCGGCACCCTCTACCGCCCTGACGGTAAAACCCTGTTCGGTCAGGTAGCGTTGCAGAAGATCGCGGAGGCGCTTGTCGTCGTCGACGACGAGGATCTTTCGGTGGCTCATCGGGGTATCCTAGTGCAAATTCAGAAATATAAGTTAATCTGAAAGTGATCGACACTCAGACTTTTCTTAAGGTTCTGAGTTACGGCAACCAGAATGCCAATTCTGTGTCCAGATAAGATTACGGCCTCCGAGTGGAGGCCGTAAGTCTTTGTTATATTGGTCGGGGCGGCGGGATTCGAACTCGC
>CAZCJW010000274.1:0-3642 GCA_964499185.1 uncultured Propionivibrio sp.
TTAATTGATGAATATTGATGAATTGACCCTGCGGCAAAGCGAACCTTATGCGTATCTTCTGAGCGCGGTCAAACACATTGACTGATTGCTTTTGATGGTTTATTGAGATGCCCTCATCCACATCCACATCCACATCGCGCGCGCGCATCATCGACATCGCCCGGGAAGCCGGCGTCTCGACCGCCACGGTCGATCGCGTACTCAACCGCCGCCCCGGCGTACGCGAAACCACGGCGCAGCGCGTGCTCAAGATCGCCGGCAAGCTCGATTACCTGCCCGAGGCCAGCCTGTTCGAATCCCTGCGTCCGAAACCGCTACGCCTGACCTTCTTGCTGCCCTCAGGAACCAATCGCTATCTGCGCATGCTCGGTGACATGGTGGCATCCTGCGAAGGACACCTAACGCCTTTCAACGTGCGTTGCCGCAACTACTTCATCGAGGGATTCAATCCGGACGTTTTGGCTGAACGCCTCTTGTACCATGGTCGACGCAGCGATGGCGTCGCCTTTATGGCGTTGGAGCACCCCCGTGTAAGGGAAGCGGTTGCAACGCTGGCAGACGAAGGAATACCTGTTGTCACTCTAATCTCGGACCTGACCCATTCACGCCGACTCGCCTACGTCGGACTCGACAACCGCGCCGCAGGACGCACTGCGGGTCTGATCGTCGGTCGTTTCGCCGGAGGCCGCGGCCCGGTCGCGCTGATCGCCGGCAGCCGCGCCTATCGTGGTCATGAGGAACGCGAAGTCGGCTTTCTCAGCCTGATCAACGAAATGTTTCCCGCCATGCGCGTGGTCGGACTGCGCGAGGGCCAGGACGATGCCGAGAAGAACCGCCGCGAGACCCGCCAACTTCTTGAGCAGTTTCCCGATCTGGTAGGGATCTACAGTATTGGCGGCGGCGCCGAAGGGGTAGGAATGGCGCTCAAGGATGCCGGGCGCGACCAGAAGATAGTACTTGTCGGGCACACGCTGACACCGAACACCCGCTCGCTGCTCATCGACGGCGCCATGGACGCCGTGCTCACGCAACCGCCGCTGAGCGTGGTGATGAACAGCGTGCGCATCTTCTGCAACCTGCGCGACAAGCGCGACCCGCTAGCCGGCGTCGAAGCACTGCGCATCAGCGTGGTGTTCCGCGAAAATCTTCCCTGATCCACGGAACGGGCCATCCGTCAGGTTTCGCGCGCGTCCGCACTACCGAAATACATCAAAATACATCACAGACAATCAGCCTTGTCGCATTGACAGCAGTCATGCACCGCTCTTCTAATAGCCTCCGACGCGCCCACCCTGGGCGCCCCCTAAGGAGACTGCAGAATGAACAAGGTCATCATCTCGCTCGCGCCGGTTTCAGCGGCCGACACCCGGGTCATCCCGGCCGAAGTGGCGGCGGAAGTCGTCCAGGCGGAAAGATTGGGCGCGGCCATGGTTCACCTGCATGTGCGTGACCAGACCGGCAAGCTGACTCCCGACGTCACCGATTTCGCCGAAACCATCGGGCTCATCCGCAAGGGGTCGAACCTGGTCATCCAGGCTTCTTCGGGTGGCATTTCCGCAATGAACATGGAACAGCGCTGTGCCCCGCTGTTCAAGTGCCCGATCGTCGAAATGACCTCGCTCAACGGCGGCTCGACGAATCTCGGCGACGCCGTCTATGCCAACTCGCTGCCCGACATCCTCTACTGCGCGACGGTTGCCGCCGAAAAGGAAATCGTTCCGGAATACGAAGTCTTCGAGATCGGCATGATCAACTCGATCTGCGAACTCGAGTCTCAAATCAAGGTATCGAAGCCGATGCTGATCAACACCGTGTTCGGCCATCGCGGCACGATGCCGGCGACCATCGACGCGCTCGTGCACTTCCGCCACTTCGTACCGAAGGATGCGCTGTGGGGCGTCACGCATTTTGGAAGGCGTGGCTTCGACTTCCTGGCCGCAGCCATTGGCATGGGCGCCGACCTCGTGCGCATCGGCTTCGAGGACAGCAAGTTCATCGATCCGGAGGAGCGCGCCGAAAACAACCTGCAACTGGTCGAAAAGTTGGCCACGCTGATCCGTGCCATGGACCGCGAGATCGCCACACCCGACGAAGCGCGCCGCATTCTCAACATCAAACCGAAACCCTGAGACTCGCATGGCCAAAGCCGCAATCTTCCACACCAGCGTCGCCACGCTCGGCCTGTTCCAGACACTCACGGCGAAGTTCATGCCGGACGTTGAAATCGTCCACTTCGTCGAGGAGTCGATGATTCGCGAAGTGATGAAAAACGGCGGCCCGTCGCCGGACATCAACGCCCGCATTGCCGGCTATGTGCAGGCGGCGGAAAAAGCCGGATGCGCCGTCTTCATGACCGCTTGCTCTTCGATCGGCGCCAGTGTCGAACAATGCCAGTTCCTGACCCGCATGCCGGTCACGCGCATCGACGAGGCGATGGTCGAGGAAGCCATCGAAAAAGGCCCGCGCATCGCCGTACTTGCCACTGTGGAAACCACGCTCAAGCCCACGCTGGAATACATCGAGCGCAAGGCGCGCGCAGCGGGCAAGCAGATCACGGTGTTGCCGACACTCATGGCGGAGGCGTTCAAAGCACTGCTGGCGGGCGACAACGAAACGCACGACCGCATCGTTTCAAACGGACTGCATGAAGCACTGGGCGCCGCCGACGTCGTGGTTCTGGCCCAGGCCTCGATGGCGCGCGTGATGAGCAACATGCCGCCGTCGGTCGCACCGATACTGACCTCGCCTGAGCGAGGCGTTCAGCGTCTCAAGGAGAGGATCGCGGGCCTGTCGTAGACACCGGATGCTCCGGCGGCCGGACGATCAGGCCGCCTGCTGCTCCAGCGTGAAGCCGCCGCCGGCATCCTCGCGCAAAGCCTCCGCAAGGAACGGCATCACACTGGCCAGCGTGTCGTGCAGCGTCCACGGCGGGTTGAGGACGAACATCCCGCTGCCGTGCATGCCGAACCCATCCTTCGCCGGCTCCCGCACACGCAAGGCCACGTTCAGCCACCCCTTCGCCGGCAGGCGTTTCAGGCGTTGCGGCAATTCGCGCGCTTCCAGGCGCGTTAACTGGGGATACCACACCGCGTAGGTAGCGCTGGGGAAACGCGTCAGCGCGTCCTTGAGCGCATGGAAGACGCGTTCGTAATCCTGCTTTTCTTCGTAGGACGGATCGATCAGCACTGCGGCGCGGCGCGGCGGCGGTGGCAGCAGCGCCTTCAGTCCGGCAAATCCGTCCGACCCTTCGACGATGACCTGGCGTCCGGCTCCCTGAAAATTTGCCTGCAGCAGGCGCGCATCCTTGCTGTGCAATTCGAACAGGCGCAATCGGTCCTGCTCGCGCAGCGTCCACAGGGCGAAGAACGGCGAACCGGGGTATTTCTGCAGCCGCCCGTCCGGGTTGAAACGGCGTACTAAAGCCACATAATCGGCAACGGCAGGCGGAAGATCCTTGCGCTCCCACAGGCGACCAATGCCGCCTCGATACTCGGCCAGTTTCTGCGCGTAGGCCGTGTCAAGCTCGTAAGCACCGGCGCCGGCATGCGTGTCGATATACCAGAACGGCGTGTCCTTCTGCCCGAGATAGCGGGTCAGCTGGATCAGCACCAGGTGCTTGAGAACATCGGCATGATTGCCGGC
>CAZCJW010000275.1:0-3597 GCA_964499185.1 uncultured Propionivibrio sp.
ACGGCCGCTCGCTGCGCCTGCCGACCATCTCCGTGCGTCCCGGCAAGCCCAACCTCGCCGCCTCGTCGTTCGCCAGCGGCATCATCCGCGAACCGCTCAACGGTGTTCCCGCGATCTGCCCGGTCGGCCGCGATGCGAAGATCTGGCTGCTCTCGCCGGGCAAGGTCATCGAATCGCTGATCCACGCCTACGAACTGCCGTCGTCGGCATGGGGCGTCAATCGCGTGGTTAACCTGCCGGGCAACACCGCGGTGGTCGGCGACATGATCGACACGTTGCGCAGGATCGCCGGCGACAAGGTGGCGGACCTGATCGAGATCAAGCCGGAGCCGCGCATCGAGGCGCTGGTCAATTCCTGGCCGGCCCGTTTCAAGAACGACCGCGCGCTGAAGATGGGCTTCTCCGCCGACAAGGATGTCGAGTCGATCATCCGCGGGTATATCGACGACCAGGGCATCAAGGTCTGAATTCCTTCGGATACTGAAGAAAGAGAAACAATGAACCGCGTCATCAACAATCCGGATCTCGTCGTCGAAGACATGCTCGTGGGCATTCTGGCCGCCCACCCCGAACTGGCGGCAGCCGAAGGCAATCCCCGGGTGATCAAGCGCGCCTGCGCGCCGGTCGCCGGCAAGGTCGGCATCGTCACCGGCGGCGGCTCGGGCCATGAACCGGCCTTCCTCGGCTACGTCGGCGAGAATCTGGTCGACGCCGTGGCCGTCGGCGAGATCTTCTCCTCGCCCACCGCCAAGAGCTTCTTCGACGCCATGAAGGCCGCCGACGGCGGCCAGGGTGTCGCCTGCTTGTACGGCAACTACGCCGGCGACAACATGAACGTCAAGATGGCCATCAAGATGGCCGAGCGCGCCGGCATTCCGGTGAAGACGGTGGTGGCCAACGACGACGTGCCCTCCGCGCCCAAGGGCGACGAAGCCAAGCGCCGCGGCGTGGCCGGCGAGATCCTGATGTGGAAGACCGCCAGTGCCTGCGCCGCCCAGGGCGGCTCGCTCGACGAAGTCATCGCCGTGGCCCAGAAGACCATCGACCACACGCGCAGCATCGGCATCGGCCTCACGTCCTGCGTCATCCCCGCGGTCGGACACGCCAACTTCCACATCGCCGACGGGCAGATGGAAGTCGGCATCGGCCACCATGGGGAGCCGGGCATCAACGTCAGCGACATCGTGCCGGCCGATGCCATGGCCAAGATCATGGTCAACACCGTGCTGCCCGACCTGCCGTTCCAGGCGGGCGACCGCGTCGCCGTGCTCATCTCCGGCCTCGGCGCCACGCCGCTGATGGAGCAGTACATCCTCTACGCCAGCGTGGCCAAGTATCTCGGCGAGGCCGGGATCACCGTCGCCGTGCCGCTGGTCGGCAACTTCTTCACCTCGCTGGAGATGATGGGGGTGACGCTCTCGGTGCTGAAACTCGACGATCAGCTCGAAGGCTACATGAAGGCCCCCTGCGCCTCGATCGGGCTGACGAAGAAGTAGACGTAACGTAATCCGGAGAAACGAACCGATGACACAGACACTCGCACTGAAACAGGCCGGCCCGATCGTCCTCGACCTCGTCGACACGATCAACGCGAACCGCGCCTACCTCTCGGAAATCGACGGCCTGATCGGCGACGGCGACCACGGCATCAACATGAGCAAGGGCTTCACCCAGTGCGGTGACGCGCTGCGCGCCAAGCCGGAACTGCCGGGGCTGGCCGAAGGGCTGGATGCGCTGGCGATGACCCTGCTCGAAGGCATCGGCGGTTCGATGGGGCCGCTGTACGGCAGCTTCTTCATGGGGCTGGCGGAGACGCTGGCCGGCAAGGAGACGCTCGATGCGCAACTGTTCGGCGAGGCGCTGGCCGCCGGGGTTGAGGGTGTGGAGACGGTCGGCAGCGCCAAGGTCGGCGACAAGACGCTGATCGACACGCTGGTGCCGGCGCGGGATGCGTATCAGGCGGCGGTGGCCGGCGGGGCGGATTTCTCCGCTGCGATCACGGCGATGATCGAGGCGGCGGAGAAGGGCTGGAAGTCGACGAAGGATCTGCAGGCCCGCATCGGCCGCGCCGCGCGTCTCGGCGAGCGCTCGATCGGTGTCCTCGATGCCGGTTCGACCTCCTGCTTCCTCCTCCTCAAGACGCTCGGCAACTCGGTGCAACAGCGCCTCGGCTAAGCCCCAAGATGAATTCAGCGGTCATCACATTTTGAGTTGAGTAATCAAAAATGAAAATTGAGAAACGCGTTCTCGCAACGTTACCGAAGTGCTATGCAACAAACAGCATCGTGATCGATGGGCAACGGCATGTTCTCATCGCCTCCGAGGGGGACGCCCCCTGTCTCGCCTGGAAGGGTCCTGACTACATGGAATCCCATACTGTTTGGAAAGGGCCGGGAGGCACCATGTCGATAGTCCCCATCCCTGGAACCAATGGCGAGTTCCTTGCGGTGCAGAAGTTCTACCGGTTCTACGATTGGGAAGAGGCCAAGGTGGTTCATGTTCGCCCCGATGGTTCCGGCGGATACACCGTAACGGATATTCTCGAGTTGCCTTACATCCACCGTTTTGATCTTCTGACTGTGGGTGACCGCCACTATTTCATCGCCTGCACCATCGCCACCACCAAGAAAAGCATTGACGAATGGTCTGACCCAGGAAAAATCTGGGTCGGCGAATACACGGGGGTCGGCCCGCTCTCGATCAGAGTTCTAAAAGACGGCATTACGCAAAATCATGGATACAGCCGTCTTGAAACCCCGAACGGAGTACGCGGCCTGGTTACCGGCCTTGAAGGTGCATTTGAGGTGACACCTCCGGACGGCAAGGGCGGAGACTGGACCGTCACGCAATTCATGGATTGGCCCATCAGCGATATTTCAGCCATTGACCTCGACGGTGACGGCGAACTTGAGTTCGCGACGATCGAGCCCTTCCACGGCTCTTACTTCCGGATTTACAAGCGGGTCGACGGAGTCTTCAAGAAGATATTCGAGCACCCTGAGGTAACGGAGTTCTACCACGTCGTGGTCGGAACAACCCTTGCCGGGACTCCGGTTTTTATCGGAGGTTGCCGAAGAGGAAAGCAGCAGCTTTTTTACGTCAGGGCGGATTCACAAGACCCGACCAGGCTCACGCTCGAACTGATCGAGCAAGGCGTCGGGCCAAGCAACGTTTACGTCCTTCACGAAAACGACCGTGACGTTATTGTCACGGCGAATCGCGAAACCGACGAGGCTGCGCTCTACTTCGTCACTGGCTGACGTTTGGCCTCGCAAGACGGCTTGCGGCTGACAAGAAAAGCTGCTGAAGGAAGCGCAAGCCCGTCTTTACCCGAGTTTTCCTTTCGTTATCAGCAGCGTCTTTATTGGCGCTGCGGCCCAAAAAGCTGTGTTATCGGAGGGCTGCCTTTGGTGCCGAGTGTTCGGCTCCAAAGGGCGTTTCGATTCATTTTAGAGAAACAGAGTGAGGGATTGACGTTGATCGCAAAACTGATCGATTGGCCGTTTACGGTCCTTAAAACTTTTGCAGCATGCTGCCTGATAGCGATGATCGTGATGGTGTTCGGCAACGTGGTGTTGCGGTATGCCTTCAACAGCG
>CAZCJW010000276.1:0-3569 GCA_964499185.1 uncultured Propionivibrio sp.
AAGTCGAAAATGAGCAGGGTCTTTTTCAGGGCTTCGGCGGCCACGGTGCCGACTTCGGCATCCCCCAGTACATCGATCAGCGGCTTGACGTTGTACCCACCCAGCATGGTCCCCAGGAGTTCCGTCGCCTTGGCGCGGGAAATCAGCGGACAGGATTCTTCCCCCTTGGCCACTTTGGCCAGGAATTCGGCCTTGACTTTGGCGGCATCGTCAACGCCGGCGGGAACGCGGTAGGAAATCAGTTCGACCAGTGCCTGTTCTTCCCCCTGAGGAGGATTCTTCAGCAGGCCGATCAACTCCTGGGTCTGTTTGGCACTCAGCGGCAGCGGCGGGATACCCAGGGCAGCGCGTTCAGCGACATGTGCACGATACGATTCCAGCATAAGAACGTCCTTTCAGATAAGTCAGAGAGTGATATGACCAGGGGGACTGGGAGGGCCATTGTACCGCTGGCGCACAACCCCAAAGAAACAGGTCCACTTGATATTATTTCAGGAGGTACTGCCGATTGTGCATGAAACTCAGGACGCGACGAGAGACACGGCTTCACCTGCATAGACAACCTTCTGGCCCGGTCGCAACTTCGCCCGCTTGCGGGTTTCAACCTGCCCATCGACCAAAACGCGACCCGCTTGGATTTCGGCATGAGCCTGACCTCCGGAATGGCACAGCCCGGTCGTCTTGAGCAATTGGTCCAGCTGGATGTACTCGCCACGAACCTCAACCGTTATTGACATGTTCGATTCCTCAAAGTTCAAGCGGCGGAAGGCCGTGACGCCTGCGCGCGCGGTCGCAGGCATCATCGCCAATACCAAGTGGCGCGTAGGGAGCAAAATCCCGACAGGGGCCCGGACGGTCGGGATAGATCGTGCAGCGCACGCGCTTGCCAACCTCGCCTTCCAGAGCTATGCAACGCGGTGGCGCTTCATCTGTGCCGCGCATGCGCAGCAGATGCGGCGTCAGCCGGAGCGTCATCACCTCGGGCACTCCCGGTTTTTCCAATGACGCCAGATCGTCCGGGTGAAAGTCGACGCGAAACGCGGCGCAACATGCGCCGCAACTCAGGCAGGCCAGTTCAGGCACGGTCAGTTCCTGCAGGATGAAACATGGGCGGATTGTCTCGCAGCACTGCGGTCGCAGCAAACGTTCTTTCCGGCAGCATTCTCACCTCGATTCAGGGGCCAGTTTCTGCCGAAGCCAGTCGCCCTGAGGCGCGGCGTGGGCACGCATCAAGTCCAGCAGGCGCTTCGGATCTTCCGCCACGTGCACGAGTTCCAGGTGGTGAGGCTTGATGAACCCTTCGGCCGACATGTGCCGCACCATCGCCAGCAGGGGATCGAAGAAACCGCGAACATTCAGCAGGCCCACCGGCTTGGCATGAATATGCAATTGCGCCCAGGTGATGATCTCGAACAACTCGTCGAGCGTCCCGAAGCCACCGGGCAGGGCCACAAACCCGTCGGCGCGGTCAGCCATGGCCGCCTTGCGCGCATGCATGCTGTCCACGACGACCATCTCGGTCGCCTGCGGATGCGCCAGCTCGCGCTCGGCCATGAACGACGGGATCACCCCAAAAGTTCGTCCGCCACCGGCCAAAACGCCATCGGCCAGGATGCCCATCAAACCGACATTGCCGCCTCCCCAGACCAGTTCGATATTTTCCTGCGCCAGAACCCCACCAAAACCCGCCGCGGCCGACGCATAGGCCGCGTCCAGCCCGGACGAAGCACCGCAAAAGACACAAATGGAACGCATGAATCACCACTTCGGACAAAACGCGATTATCCCCGCAAACGCAGCGCCCGGACCAGCATCCATAGAGAAACTACGGCAATTCGGTCACCGCGCGGAACAGCGCATGGCCGGACTCCATGTACTTGCGCTCGAAAGGCGTCAGCGGCGAATCGGTAACGAACTCCTCGCAGGCCATCCGGCATGCGGTCAGCGTGTTGACCGCCAGACAGAATTCCTCGACATAGATGCGCCAGTTGCTGCGGCATTCTAGTACGCCGCCGAGGTCAAGCATGGCAGGAAACACCGCGTGCCCGTGCCAGCGCCGTGCGAGGTGCCCGATCTTGGGCCAGGGATTGGGATAAAGCAGGTAATGCCGCGCCAGACGAATACCGGCATCGCGCATCAGCCGCCAATAATCGACCAGATCGGCGCGCACGAGGTCGAGGTTCGGTGGCAGCTTGGCCGGCTCGAACCGGCCAAGGCGCGCTTCGGACTGATCGACGCCGATCACGTAATGATCCGGGAACGCCCGCGCCAGGGCGATGGAACTTTCTCCGACACCGCAGCAGGCGTCGAGAATCAGCGGCGCATGTGGCGCCTCGCGGTCGCGTCGCGAAATACTGGCCTCGAAGGCTGCCTGGTTGTAGTCGGCATAGGGTTTGCGGAACGGCGCGAGCCGATGGCGCTCGAGCAGGACCGCCAGATGATCGTGCACACCCGTCTGAGCACTCGTCGGAACACGGGAATTGGCGCGCATGGGCGTTCAATCTAGGCGGCGAGTGCGCCATGTGGCGCAAGCAGCGCATCCACTTCCCGCAGGTCATTCACCGCACGAAGTCGCTGATACAGGACTTCTGCCTGCGGATAGCCGCGCCGCAGCGAATTGAGCCAGAGCTTCAGCCGGCCCGGCGCGTGGCGCGCGGTGACACGCTGCTGCACGCGCCCCCAGAACTCGCATAACAGCGGAAAGACTTCCCGCCAGTCGACGTCAAGCGCCACTGCCCCGGATACGCCGCCCGACGCTTCGCGGATACGCCTCACCAGCAACGGATCGGCCACTGCGCCGCGCCCGATCATCACGTCGGCGCACCCCGTCACCTCACGACAACGGTCATAGTCGGCCGCCGACCAGATTTCGCCGTTGGCGATCACCGGCACGGCTACCGCTTCGCGCACCCGCGCGATCCACTCCCAGTACGCCGGCGGCTTGTACGCGTCGATCTTGGTGCGCGCGTGAACGACCAGCGAAGCGACGCCGCCGGATTCAAGGGCCCGGGCGCACTCCAGAGTCTTGCCGGTATCGCGCACTCCCAATCGCATCTTGGCCGTCACGGGGATGGATTGCGGGACGGCGGCGCGAACGGCCTGGGCAATCCGCCGAATGAGTTCAGGATCATCCAGCAGCATGGCGCCACCACCGTGGCGGTTAACGGTCGGCGCCGGGCAGCCAAAGTTGAGATCGATGCCTACCGGAGCAAGCGTCGCCAGCCGGGCCGCCGTCTCGGCCATGCGCTCCGGGTGGCTGCCCAGCAATTGCACCGCGACAGGGGTTCCGGAACGCGTTCTGCTGCGGTTGTCGAGTTCCGGGCAGACCCGCCGAAAAGAACGTAATGGCAACGGTGTCCCGGAAACCCGGAGAAACTCTGAAACGGCACCGTCGTAACCGCCCACTCGCGTGAGCAAGTCGCGCAACAAGCTGTCGGCCAGCCCATCCATGGGCGCCAGGAAAATCTTGCTCATGGCGGGATACTTGAATACGCAACAAAAAAGGAAGACGGAACTTAACCGAAAAGCGCGTCAATATCAAAGTCTTCGGCGATTTTCGCCGAGACGGG
>CAZCJW010000277.1:0-3565 GCA_964499185.1 uncultured Propionivibrio sp.
AGCGTCCAGGGCGTGGTGGTCCAAATCACGGCGAAGGCGGGCGAACGCAGGTGAGTCAACCCAAAAGCTTTGGCCACCTTATCGGCATGGTTGGGATGCACTTCGAAGGCCACGTCGATCGCCGGCGAAGTCTTGTCCTCGTACTCGACCTCGGCTTCAGCCAGCGCCGAGCCGCAATCGAGGCACCAGTTGACCGGTTTCAGGCCCTGGTACAGGTAGCCCTTTTCGAGAATCTTGCCGAGCGCGCGGATCTCGTCGGCTTCGGTCTTGAACGCCAGCGTCAGGTAGGGGTTGTCCCACTCGCCGAGCACGCCGAGGCGGATGAAATCCTTCTTCTGGCGTTCGACCTGCTCGTTGGCGAAGGCGCGGCACAGTTCGCGCACCTTGTCGCCGGGGATGTGCTTGCCGTGCAGTTTCTCGATCTGGTGTTCAATCGGCAGGCCGTGGCAGTCCCAGCCCGGGACATAAGGTGCGTCAAAGCCGGCCAGCGTCTTCGAGCGAACGATGATGTCCTTGAGGATCTTGTTGACCGCATGGCCGATGTGGATGTCGCCGTTGGCGTAGGGCGGTCCGTCGTGCAGGACGAAGCGCGGGCGCTCTTTGCAAACCTCGCGGATTTTCTGGTAGAGCCGTTTTTCTTGCCAGGCTTTTACCCATTGCGGCTCGCGCTTGGCGAGGTCGCCGCGCATCGGGAAGGTTGTATCGGTCAGGTTCAGCGTGTTTTTGTAGTCGGCCATGGCGATCACTCAGTGCGTGAAATACTGTCTTGCGGATTCAAGGTCTTGGGAAATCTGGGTCTTCAGCGCGTCGATGTCGGAGAACTTTCTTTCATCGCGCAATTTGTGCAGGAAGCGCACGGAAAGGTGTGCGCCGTAGATGTCTTCATCGAAATCAAAGAGGTGGATTTCCAGTAGCGGGTGGATTCCTTGATTGACGCTCGGGCGAAAGCCAATGTTGGCGATGCCGTGGTGTGGTCCGTCGGCCAGCCCGCGCACTTCGACTGCATACACGCCGATCAACGGTGGATTGGCGTGCTTGATGCGGATGTTGGCCGTCGGGACGCCCAACTGCCGGCCGAGTTGGCGGCCGCGCACCACGCGGCCATCGATTACGTAGGGGCGGCCGAGGAATCGCGCGGCGTCTTCCATGCGGCCGTCGGCAAGTGCTGCGCGGACGGCGGAACTCGATACGCGAACGCCTTCTACCGTGATGCTGGCGATCGCTTCGACAGTGAAACCGTGGTCGCGACCGGCGTCCTGAAGCATTCCGAAATTGCCGCGTCGCTTGGTGCCGAAACGGAAATCGTCGCCGACGATGATGTGTTTTACTCGCAAGGTATTGACCAATAGGCGCTCGATGAATTCTTCGGCTTCCAGATGGGCGAAGGCGGTGTTGAAATGGCAGACGCAGGTCAGCGCGACATTTTCTTCAGCGAGCATCTCGAGTTTCTCGCGCAGCGTGGACAGCCGCGCCGGCGCCGATTCGGGCGCGAAGAATTCGCGGGGGTGCGGTTCGAAGGTCAGGGCCGCCGGTAGTAGTCCTTCGCTTCCGGCGACAGCGCGCAGGCGCTCCAGCAGGGCGCGATGGCCGAGATGGACACCATCGAAGTTGCCGATGGTCAGTGCCGTGGCCTGGGGGGCCGTGCGAGAAAAACCACGATAAACGAGCATCAGGGGCGAGGCGTTGTCGGAGACACGGAAAAGGGTTGAATTATAACGGCGTTTCAAGGCCTTGGGCCGGCTGTAGCAGTTGCCGCAAGGCAATCGCATTTGACTTCAACCCACGCCGCAGAGACACCGAGGGGTAGAGATAACGTAGAGAAAGCCAAGAAAACAATAGAGACCTGACCGGGGGGTTCCGAATCTTCGCTGTGAGTCGTCTCGGTCTCTTTGCCTCTGCGGAAGGTGTGGGGGTTCCAAATGCGATAGCTCGGGCAGTTGCCGCTGAAGGCGTTGAACGCCGGCTCTTCTACGCCCGCGAGATGCTGCAAGTCGCTTATACTCGCCCGCTTGATCACTTCTTCCTGACCGGGGATGAGCCAGAAACTCTGCTATCACTGCGGTTTGCCGATTCCGCCGGACGTCGCGCTGGCAGTGCGGGTCGACGGGCAGGATCGCGCGGTGTGCTGCATCGGCTGTCAGGCCGTGGCGCAGGCCATTGTCGAAAACGGTCTGGAGGATTACTACCGCACTCGCGATGCGCTTCCGGATTCGCCACGCGAGGCGCTGCCCGCGGTGCTAGACAGCCTCGCGCTCTACGACCATGTCGATTTCCAGAAGGGCTTCGTGCGCACCCTGTCCGAGCACGAACGCGAGGCGGCATTGATCGTAGAGGGAATCACCTGCGCGGCATGCATATGGCTGATCGAGCATCACGTGGCGAAGCAGCCGGGCGTCGAGGGCGTCGAAGTCAATTTCAGCACGCACCGCGCCCGCGTGCGCTGGGACGAGAAGCGGGGCAAACTCTCTGACGTCCTCGCGGCGATTGCCTCCGTCGGCTACCGCGCACATCCCTACGACACGGCGCGCAGCGAGGAACTGGCGCGCAAGGAGCGGCGCAGCGCGCTGTGGCGCGTGTTCGTCGCCGGCTTTGGCATGATGCAGGTGATGATGTACGCGGTGCCGGTCTATTTGGCTGGCGATGGCGATATGAGCGCCGACATCGAATCGCTGTTGCGCTGGGCCAGTCTGGTGTTGACGTTGCCGGTCGTCGGCTATTCCGCGGCGCCGTTCTTCCGCGGCGCTTGGCGCGACTTCGGGCAGCGCCGCGTGGGCATGGATGTGCCGGTGGCTCTTGGCGTCGGTGCGGCCTTCCTGGCCAGCGTGTGGGCGACGCTGACGGCGTCCGGCGAGGTGTATTTCGACTCGGTGACGATGTTCGTTTTCTTCCTGCTCGGCGGACGCTATCTGGAAATGACCGCGCGGCAGCGGGCGGTGAGCGTCACCGAGGCGCTGGCCAAACTGATGCCGGCGTTTGCCGCCCGTGTCGCAGCCTATCCGGACGACCGCTCACCCGCGCAGGTGCCGGCGGCCGACCTGCACGCCGGCGACGTGGTGCTGGTGAGGCCGGGGGAAACGATTCCGGCGGATGGTGTCGTCGTCGAGGGGCAGAGTGTCGCCAACGAGGCGCTGCTGACCGGCGAGAGCGTGCCGGTGGTCAAGGCGCCGGGAGTGGCGGTGATCGGCGGCGCGGTCAACGTCGAGAGCCCCCTTTATGTGCGCGTCGAGCAGGTGGGCGAGGCGACGCGGCTGGCGGCGATTGTGGGGTTGATGGAGCGCGCGTCGCTGGAGCGACCGCGCCTCGTACAAATGGCCGACCGTATCGCCGCGCGCTTCATCCAGGCGCTGCTGGCTGTAGCTGCGCTGGTGGCTGTGGTGTGGTGGTTCGTCGATCCGGGTCGTGCTTTGTGGATCACCGTTTCGGTACTGGTGGTGACCTGTCCGTGTGCGCTGTCGCTGGCTACGCCGGTGGCGCTGACCATCGCCAGCGGGGCGCTGGCGCGCGCCGGCCTGCTGGTGACGCGCAGCCACGCCGTCGAGACGCTGGCGCGGGCGACGCATTTCGT
>CAZCJW010000278.1:0-3562 GCA_964499185.1 uncultured Propionivibrio sp.
TGGCGGCGCTTTCCCTTTTCTGGGGCGCCAACTGGCCCATCATGAAGATGGTGCTGTCCGAAGTGCCGCCGCTCTATTTCCGGGGCGCCTGCCTGCTGCTCGGCGGGGTGGGCATGCTGGCGCTGGCGCGCTTCAGTGGCATGTCGCTCAAGGTGCCCGCCGGACAATGGAAGCGCGTGATGTGGCTGGCGCTCTTTAACATCCTCGGCTGGAACGCGCTGGTGATCATCGGTGTCTCGCTGCTGCCCTCGGGCCGGGCGGCGCTCCTCGGCTACACCATGCCGCTGTGGTCGGTGATGCTGTCCATCTGGTTCCTCGGCGAGCGGCTGACGGGGCGCGTCGTTCTTGGCCTGCTGCTCGGGCTGGCGGGCATCGTGGTGCTCATGGGCGGTAGCCTGGAGGGCATGATGCAGGCACCGGCCGGAGTCGCCTGCATGATCCTCGGCGCCTGGAGTTGGGCCATCGGCGTCGTGCTCTTCAAGCGCTTGCCGGTGGCCATGCCTACCTCTTCGCTGACCGGCTGGACGATGCTCCTCGGCAGCCTGCCGCTGCTGGTCCTGGCCATTCCGCTGGAGACCTCGCGCCTGGCCATGCCGAGCTTCTGGCCGATGTTCGGAATGGTGTACAACATCCTTGTCGCCTTCATGTTCTGCTATTGGGCGTGGAATCGCATCGTGTTGATGGTGCCGGTGTCCGTATCTTCCCTGTCCTCGCTGTCGACGCCGCTGATCGGCGTACTGGGCGGCGTCGTCTTTCTCGGCGAGCCGCTCGGCTGGCAGGAAATCACTGCCGCGCTGCTGATCCTGGCTGCGGTCGGGTCCGTCTCGCTGAAACGCTGAACGTTTTTCACAAAACCGTCATGCCTGCCGCTTAGCATCCCGATGCTGGCGGTTGTTGAAGATCGCCCCGTTTCGGGGATAACCGCCTCGATTTGCGATTTTTTCCTGCCTATACTTTTCGTGACGCAACCGCTTTTCCTCGTGGAGCGCTCATGCTGTCTCGTTGGGTTACCGTGGCCTACCTCGCCTATCTGGTTTTGCCGATCGTCCTGCTCTTTACCGGCTCGTTCGGCGACCTGTGGCTGAATACCCTGCTGCCGACAGGGCTCACTTTCCGCTGGTATCGGGAAGTGGCCGCCGATCCGAGCTTCCAGCGAGCGTTCTCGGCCAGTCTGTCGGTGGCGCTGGCAACCTCCGTGGCGTGCCTGGTCATCGGGCTGCCACTGGCCTACGCTGTCTATCGCACCCAGAGCGCAAAGATCCGTGCCGCGGCGCGCGTGCTGTACCAGTTGCCGGTCGCGCTGCCGCCGCTGGTGCTGGCGTTCGGTTTCATTCTGGTCTTTTCCTCTGATACCTTGCCATGGCTGGGCAGCATCTGGTTGCTGATCGCCGGGCACATCGTGCTCTGCCTCCCGTATTTTTTACAGACTGTGGTGGCCGACATGCAGCGCCTCGGCCTCCGCGTGCTGGAAGATGCCGCCGAATCGCTCGGCAGTTCCGCGTTGCAGCGGTTCGTGCACATCGTCGTGCCGGCGCTCAGGCATTCGGTGCTGTCGGGATTGATCGTGGTCACCGCGCTGTCAATCGGCGAGTTCCAGTTTTCCAACCTGGTGTCGGGATTCCTCAATCGCACCTATCCGGTGGTGTTGCTGCAGGCCTTCTACGGTGCCACGGGCTTCGCCTGCGCGGCAACGGTGATCTTGCTCATGCTGGCGCTCGTTGCCTCGTTCAGCGCGGCGTTTTCGGCGCGCGGTGCGGCGCGCGCATCGGTAGCGGGAGATTGACCATGGGCGGCACGGCATCAGTGCGCATTGCCAACGCTTCGTTCAGTTATCCGGGCGGGAAGGCGGGCATCTTCGATGTTTCGCTGGACATTGATCCGGGCGAACTGGTTGTGTGCATCGGCCCGAGCGGCTGCGGCAAGACGACGCTGCTCAAGATGATCGCCGGCTTCCTGCCTTGCGCGTCGGGCCGGGTGCTGCTCGACGGCGAGGATGTCACCGGGGTGGCCGTGCGCGAGCGCCAGTGCGGCATCGTCTTCCAGTCCTACGCGTTGTTCCCGCACATGCGCGTCTGGGAAAACGTGGCCTACCCGTTGCGCGTGCGCGACGTGCCGATCGACGAACGTCAGAGACGCGCCGAGGAAATGCTCGATCTCGTTGGACTGGGTGGCTACGGCAACCGGTTGCCCGCCGCACTGTCCGGCGGCCAGCAGCAGCGTGTGGCGTTGGCACGGGCGCTGGTGTTCAAACCGCGCGTGTTGCTTCTCGACGAGCCGCTGTCGGCGCTTGATGCCGCGACGCGTGTTTCGATGCGCGACGAGATCCGGCGCATCCAGAAACAACAGAACATTGCGTCGCTGCTCATCACACACGATCAGGACGAGGCGCTGTCGCTCGCCGACCGCATCGCCATTCTGCGCGAGGGGCGGCTGGTTCAGGTGGCGGCGCCAAAGAGCATGTACGACCGGCCGGCGGATGCCTTCGTCGCCAGCTTTATCGGGCGCGCCAACCTGCTGGATGGAACGGTCGTCGGGCCGGATACGGTGGACACCGCTATCGGGCGGATCGCCACGACTCAGCACGCCCTGTCAAATGGCACAACGGTGCGCCTGTTGGTGCGACCTGAAAAGATCGCTCCTCTGTGCATCGATCCGGCCAGTGAAGCGCCGGGCGAAAACAATTTTGCGGTCAGGGTTCTCCATGACCGTTTTTTCGGGGCCAGCCGCGAGATCGAACTTTCGGTCGGGCAGGGACTCCTGAAAATCGATACCGCGTCGCGCGAGGACATCACGCATATCCATGTCCCGCGCGAGGCGGTGCAATTTCTACCTACGCCATGAAGGAGAAAACGATGCAAGCCAAACGATGGATGTTCGCTGCCATGACGGTGCTGTGCGCCGCGGGTTTGTCGGCGCAAACGGTACTCGATTCGCCCGAACTGTATGCCGGCGAAAAAACCCTCTACGAGGCCGCGAAGAAGGAAGGCATGGTGGTCAGCTTCGACACCGGGCCGACCTGGGCAAACTGGGCGGCGCAATTCGCCGCCTTCAAGAAACGCTACCCGGAAGTCGAACTGGTTTACAACGATCTCGGTTCGGCAGCCACCGTGGTCGCCCTGGAAAAGGCGCGCAACCGCCCGCAGGCCGACACCGCGTACTATTTCGCGGCCTCGGCGGTTGATGCGGTTAACAAGGGTGTCGTGGCACCGTTCAAGCCGGTCAATTTCGATAAATTGCCAGAAGTGTTCCGCGACCCGGAAGGACGCTGGTTCACGATCCACTCGCTGACGGTTGCCTTCATCGTCAATACCAAACTGGTGAAAAACGTACCGCAGTCGTGGGCCGACCTACTCAAGCCTGAATACAAGAACTCGATCGTTTATCTCGATCCGCGCTCGACGGGCGTGGGGCAGGTGCTCACGTTTGCCGCCAACTTCGGCGCCGGAGGCGACATGAACAACGTCCAGCCCGGCCTCGACTACCTTGGCAAACTGCACAAGGCGGGCAACGTGCTGCGCGTGCTGGGGACCACGCCGTACGCCCAGTTCATCAAGGGCGAGAT
>CAZCJW010000279.1:0-3555 GCA_964499185.1 uncultured Propionivibrio sp.
AATTCTTCCTCCGGTGTGGGGTAGTCGACCAGCACCTTCATCATGAAGCGGTCGACCTGCGCTTCGGGCAGCGGGTAGGTGCCCTCGGTCTCGATCGGGTTCTGCGTGGCCATGACCAGGAACGGCGCGGGCAGCACGTGCGTCTCGCCGGCGATGGTGACCTGGCGTTCCTGCATCACTTCGAGCAGCGCGCTCTGAACCTTGGCCGGGGCGCGGTTGATTTCGTCGGCCAGCAGCAGGTGGGTGAAAATCGGTCCGAGCGTGGTGGTGAACTCGCCGGTCTTTTGGTTGTAGATGCGGTTGCCGATCAGGTCCGCTGGCACCAGGTCGGGAGTGAACTGGATGCGCCGGAAGCCGCCGGTAATGGTGCTGGCCAGCGTTTTTACGGTCAGCGTCTTGGCCAATCCTGGCACCCCTTCAACCAGCAAATGGCCCTGCGCCAGGATGGCGACCATCACCCGTTCAAGAAAATAATCCTGGCCGACGATGAGTTTCTTGACCTCGTACAGGATGCGTTCCATCAATGAAGCTACGTCACCATGAGTCATGTTCGGGTTTGTCATGTCGCTTCCATCAAAGTGAAAAGAAGAGTTCAGAATGGCGGTACTCCGACCGCCGAGGCGGCGTTCTCGATCGGTACCGCGAACGCCATGCCCACAAAGAAGCTTTGCCGCGTGGGATTGAGAATCGCGGTGACGATGCCGAGCACTTCGCCTTCCATATTCACCAGCGGACCGCCCGAATTTCCCGGATTGGCGGCGGCGTCGAACTGGATCAGGTTGCTCAATGCGCGCTTTCCGTCGGAAGAGAAAAATTCCCGTTTGAGCCCGGATACGACTCCAGTCGACGCGGAGGGACCGAAGCCAAACGGGAAGCCGACGGCGAGCACCTCGTCGCCTGGACGCAGGTCGCCGGTGGTGATCAGGGTGGCCGGCTGCAGATCGTCCGGCAGTTTCTTCGCCTGCAGCACGGCCAAGTCGTTGTCCGGATCGACGCCCGTGACAACGGCCTCCGATTCGGTTCCGTCGGCGAACACGACCTGGATGCGGCTGGTGCCGATGACAACGTGCAGGTTGGTCAGGATGCTGCCTCGCTCGGTAATGACTACGCCGGTGCCGACCGATTGACGTTTGCTGGCTGATGAGTCGTCTTTTTCCTTTTTGTCTTTGTTTTTTTCGGGGGATGCATTCTTCGGCAGGTTACCAACGCCTTCAGGATGATCAAAGCCGTCGACGCGCACTACCGACGGGAGGATGACCTCGTAAGCCTTTGCCGCTTGCGAAGGCAACGGCTTTTCCTCAAGACTCGCACGCACCGCGCGGTCGATATCTCGTTGCGTGATAACGAGTTGGGGGTCGGCGAGATGGCGGTCGAGCAAGACTCCGGAGAAAACGGCCAGTACTCCCGCGAGTACCAGTGCCGAAGTGCGGTGTCTGTGGATGAAAAGCTTGAGCCGGGCCCCCACTCCTGATTGGGGTATTTCGGCTTGAGGATTTAGGGGCGGCTCCGAGGCCTCAATGATAGGCGGACGCTTCTTGCCAGAACTGCTGTACAGCGCGGTTCGCTTCATATGCTCCTCGCACTTGAATCACCCATGGAGAAATGGCGTCGGCGAAATCCCGCGTTGCAACCGAGATGGCCATGCGGTCTTGGGCAACAAACCGCCGGTCAAGTTTCATCATGGCGCGTGAAATATCACAGTAAAAAACAATGGAAGTCTGTTCTCTTTCCAAACAATATTGTTCGCGCGTATTGTGTCTGCGTTTCTGATATCTCTTCCTATTTTCGTGCCTAGCTATCAATGAACCTTTCTTAGCTTCATCAGACTTTGGGTGTCGTTGATCCAGATTGCGATGGCAGCACTTGTATGCTTTTTCGAGAGTTCGGCATCGGTCTTGGTCGCCGCATCGGGCATTTTGGATTGATCATTCCAAATCCAGACATTGCACTCCGTGACTGAGCCGCATACCTTTTTTCCTGCCTCAATCCATGCCTTTTCGCCGAGTTGACCAGGGCAGAACATCAAGACTACCGCCTCGGTCCGGTCCTTTACGCTGCAACCCTGCTCAGAAGCGTGCCCCAATCCGGTGTGCAGGAATGCGAAGGTTGATGCTCCATAAATAAAAGCTTTCAGTGCTCTTCTCATGACAAATGCTCCATTGTTCAAATTTTTCGATCTGAATACTATTAACAGTTTAGTCGTCAAGTTGCGCCAATAAATCCAAAAAAAGAGCGCCGCATGGTGAAATGCGGCGCTCCTCACTATAGCGCTACTTCAAGCGTGACCTGCCAAGGTCAAGAGTTCAGTTTTTACGGCGACGCGTCGTGGTCAAGCCAAGCCCAAACAACGCAACTGACAGTAGAGTCAGGGTTGCAGGCTCTGGAACCGGATTCGGATCAATGTTTACCGACGCTCTGACTTTTGCCAGCAAAACCGGTGCCAAAGCGTCAAAGTCACTCACCGGCACGACGAAACTGCCTCCCGTCGGATTGGGGATGTTGGTGGAATTGACAGCTAGGATGGTGACTGTGTCCGGAAAAGCGATGGCAGCCATGTTGTTTAGCGCTGATGTGCTGTTTACTCCACTTCCGATGGCTTCGATGGAGAGCGCATCAATTCCCGCGTTGAATGCGGCAACGGCAGCAGCTTCCGCGGCGCTTTGGCTATTCGGGACACCATCGGTGGCCAGATTGATGAGGGACTTGACGTTCGGATCCGAAAATACTGAAGAATTAGTCAGCAGACTGGTCAGGGTCGTGATAGCTCCTGCCGTATCGGTGCCTCCCCCCGCCTTAGCATGACTGGTGATCGCTGCCTGAATGGTGGGCAGGGTTGCTGCGGTCAGTAGCGTCGGGGCTGTTACGGTGGTTGTGCTGCTACCGTACGTAACGATTGTGATCTCAATTGTGCCATCAGCCGGAATTCCGGCGAGCGCGGCACTTAGACCACTACGTAGGAGGTTATAGTTTGCTGTGCTGACGCTCCCCGAGCCGTCCAATGCGAAACCGAGTTGATACGCAGGCACTGCCCATGCGCCGACTGATGCGGCCACGGCGGCAATCCCCATCACAAGCGAGAACAGGAGTCTTCTTAACTGTTTCATTTCTTGTCCTTTCAATACGTAGAAGCGCTACAAGAGCGAAGGGCCTCGCAAGATCTCGCCTCATACAAGAGGTCAAGGGCTTACGGTTTGGCATTAAGCACATATCGAGCCAGCGCGTGAAAATGAAAAAACAACTTTATATTTCAATCGCTTAACATATTTTATTGGGTTCTTGGTATTGCTCTGGTGTAAATAATTCCGACACTCTATAAAAAGGTGGAGTCGGCCGCAGAAATCTGGGCAGGAACATAAGTGATAGCCTTGCTTAACAGAAGGACGCGTAGCGGTCGAAGGAAGGAGCAAGAGCATGACGAGAATGAAGCGGCGGAATTCATGGGCAAGGTGGCGATTGCGGCCGTCAGGGGGGCAAGACGCAGGCCGAACTGGTGCAACAGCTTGACGTTCATTCGAACCAGATCGCGGACTGGAAGGCTTAATTACTGGAACGCTC
>CAZCJW010000280.1:0-3491 GCA_964499185.1 uncultured Propionivibrio sp.
GCGCGCATGGAAATGCCGGGCTGTTCGCTGTGCATGGGCAACCAGGCGCAGATCAAGCAGGGCAGTACCGCGATGTCGACCTCGACGCGCAACTTCCCGAACCGTCTGGGCATCGACACCAACGTCTATCTCGGTTCCGCCGAACTGGCCGCGATGTGCTCGCTGATCGGCCGGATCCCGACCGTGGCCGAGTACATGGAGCAGATCAAGGCGGTCAATGCCAAGGCAGCGGACGTCTATCGCTACATGAACTTCGACCAGATCGCCGAGTTCCAGGAAGCGGCGGAGAGCGTGACGGTTTGAACGCTACCGTCGTCTGAAACAGACGACGCCCCGGTGGGCTCAGTGGAAACTGAGCACCCGGGGCGTTTTCAATTGCAGCGGCGCGAGTGCTTCGCCCTGCAAAAAAGACTTATTGCAGTTTGAAGCGGCTGACGGAAACGCTGAGCGTCGATGAAAGTTGTTGAAGGTGACGTGCCGCCGTTGCCGTTTCATTAACCGCTTTGGCACTTTCCTCGGACATCTGTGCGATGTGTTCGATATTCTTGGCGATGTCGCTGGACGCGGTTCCCTGTTCGCGGATCGCTTCGGAAATGTTGTTGACTACTTGCATGACGCGAAGCGCGCCATCGCGGATTTCGGTAATCGACGCGCCCGCGCGGGCGGCAAGTTCGACGCCCTCGCCGGCCTGTTTGACGCCGCTTTCCATATTCGCCACGGCACTGTGAGTGCCCGTCTGGATTCTAGTGACCATCGCCGCTATTTCAGAGGTTGATAGGCTCGTGCGCTCTGCGAGCTTGCGCACTTCATCGGCGACGACCGCGAATCCCCGGCCCTGTTCTCCGGCACGCGCTGCTTCAATGGCGGCGTTGAGTGCGAGGAGGTTGGTCTGGTCCGCAATCTCGCGGATGGTCTGGACAATCGAGGTGATCTGGTCAGACTGGCGGCCAAGATCCTCGATGACCATCGCAGCCGAACGAACAGTTCCCGCAATGTCGTTCATTTCCCTGGACGCGTCCTGGATGATCTCGGCACCCTGACTGGACAGGTTGCCGGCCTGCACGGAGATGTTGTGCGCTTCGCGTGCGTTTTCGGCGACCTGGTCGATGCTGACCGTCATTTCCTCGACCGCGGCGGCCATGGACGAGGCGGATTCACTTTGCTGTTGCGAACGTCCGGCAACGTCTTCCGACGACCTCAGAAGCTGGCTTGAGGCGGCCGCAAGTTCCTGGGAACTGCGCATGATGTCCTCGATCATGTTGCGTAGCATCTGTTGCATCTCCTTCATGCCTGCCATCACGCTGTTCTTGTCGTCCGGTGCGCACGTTACCTCTGTGCTCAGGTCGCCTGTGGCGATGCGTTGCGTGACCAGCGAAACCTCTTGCGGATCACCGCCAATGGCCTTGATGACGTTGCGCCCCACCAGGGTCAGGGTGATGGCGATGAAGCCGCCGATCAACACGATCCAGCCCAGCAGCTTGAGCGCGTTTTTCCGGAACAGGGCGTCGACATCGTCGATGTAGATACCGCTACCGATGACCCACCCCCAGAGCTCCGATCCCTTGACGTAGGAGATTTTTGGAACTTCTTCCTTGAACCCTGGTTTCGGCCAGACATACTCGACAAAGCCGGCCCCTTTCGCTTTGACCACGCTGCTGAATTCAGCAAAGATGCGTTTCCCGTTCTTGTCCTTGAAGTCGGAGAGATCCTTGCCTTCGAGTTCCGGCCTGATCGGATGCATGATGATGACCGCGCCGGTGTCGTTGATCCAGAAATATTCGGTCTCATCGTAGCGCATGCTGCGAACGGCTTCGGCGGCCTGCTTCCTGGCTTCGTCCTGGCTCAACGTGCCACTGCTGGCCAGCTTTTCGTACATGCTTACGGTGCTCTGTGCGACTTCGACCAGATTCCGGACCTTGTCTTGGCGATCGGACAGAAGCTGGTTTCGCTCGCCGATCAAGACAATCGCTGAGAGAAGACACAGGCCGACGACGGTAACCGCGGTCAGGCCCTTCAATTTGCTGCGCAAGGACATCGTGCTCATGGCCTTCTCCCGGAAACGTCTCGTTTTCATTCAAGCATAGGGTTTGCTGGCGGGCAATGACGTTTTGGGTGCAGATAAGCCATGCCTGAAGACAGGAGCGCCATTATTTTCGGTGACACATAGACTTGCGATACAAGGGGAAAGTTTCCCCGGTGGCCTTGAAAACTGGCGTTTCTCCCCCCATTTCGTCGTCATTCGGATACTTCACCAAGGAAGTTCGCCATGCGACAAGACAAACTGACCACCAAGTTCCAGCAGGCGCTGGCGGATGCCCAGAGCCTGGCAGTCGGCCACGACAACCAGATGATCGAGCCGCTGCACCTGCTGCTGGCGCTGCTGCAACAGGAAGACGGTTCCACAGCGTCCCTGCTGGCGCAGGCCGGGAGCAACGTGCAGGCGTTGAAGACGGCGCTCGACCAGGCGATCGATCGCCTGCCACAGGTCGAGGGGCACGGTGGCGAGGTTCAGATCGGCCGCGACCTGGTCAACCTGCTCAACCTCACCGACAAGGAAGCGCAGAAGCGCGGCGACCAGTTCATCGCCAGCGAGATGTTCCTGCTCGCGGTGTGCGACGACAAGGGCGAGGCCGGGCGCCTGGCGAAGCAGCATGGCCTGAACCGCAAGGCGCTGGAACAGGCGATTGCCACCGTGCGCGGCGGGCAGGGTGTAGATTCGCAGGAAGCCGAGGGGCAGCGCGAGTCGCTCAAGAAGTACTGCATCGACATGACCGAACGCGCACGGCAGGGCAAGCTCGACCCGGTGATCGGCCGCGACGACGAGATTCGCCGCACGATCCAGATCCTGCAGCGGCGCACCAAGAACAATCCGGTGCTGATCGGCGAGCCGGGAGTGGGCAAGACAGCCATCGTCGAAGGGCTGGCGCAGCGCATCGTCAACGACGAGGTGCCGGAGACGCTCAAGGGCAAAAAAGTGCTGAGCCTCGACATGGCCGCACTGCTGGCCGGCGCCAAGTACCGCGGCGAGTTCGAGGAGCGCCTCAAGGCCGTGCTCAAGGAAATCGCCCAGGAAGAGGGCAAGATCATCGTCTTCATCGACGAACTGCACACCATGGTCGGCGCCGGCAAGGCCGAGGGCGCCATCGACGCCGGCAACATGCTGAAGCCGGCCTTGGCGCGTGGCGAACTGCACTGCGTCGGCGCGACAACGCTTGACGAATACCGCAAGTACGTGGAGAAGGACGCCGCGCTGGAGCGCCGCTTCCAGAAGGTGCTGGTCGACGAGCCGAGCGTCGAAGCCACCATCGCCATCCTGCGCGGTCTTCAAGAACGCTACGAGTTGCACCACGGCGTCGATATCACCGACCCGGCGATCGTCGCTGCGGCGGAGTTGAGCCACCGCTACATCACCGACCGCTTCCTGCCCGACAAGGCCATCGACCTGATCGACGAGGCCGCGGCGCGCATCAAGATGGAAATCGACTCCAAGC
>CAZCJW010000281.1:0-3484 GCA_964499185.1 uncultured Propionivibrio sp.
GGTCGGTGCCGTAGCGCTTGGTGATGTTCCTGAATTCAACGCCGAAAGTCATGCTTCCATTCCTTGTGTTTGAAGAGCCGAATTACGCGGGTGTGACGAGTGCCGTCGCAACGGCAGCCTTCCTTCGCCCGAGCTTGCGCTCGCCGACGGTCCACTGGATCAGTGCGATGATCAGCGACATCAGTATGATCATTACGGTGCAATAGGCCAGCGCTACGCCGTAGTCTCCGTTGCCGACACGGCCGATGATATAGGTCGTGGCCAATTCGTTCTCCGCGGTGACCAGGAAGATTACCGCGCTGACGGTCGTCATGGCGCGCGCAAAGCTGTAAACCAGCGCGGCGACCAGGGCCGGCTTGAGCAACGGCAGGATGATGGTGAACAGCGTCTGGGCGGTGGTCGCGCGCAGCATCAGCGAGGCTTCGTCGAGCGCCTTGTCGAGTTGCTTGAAGGCCGCCGTACCCGCCTGCACCCCAACCGGCAGGTTACGGAACATAAAGCAGATGACGATGATCAGGCCAGTGCCGGTCAGTTCCACCGGCGGCACGTTGAAGGCCAGGATGTAGCTGACGCCAAGTACCGTGCCGGGAATGGCGAAAGCCAGCAGGGCGACGAACTCGAAGGTGTTGCGCCCGCGAAAATCGGTGCGCGAGAGCAGGTAGGCGATGAGCAGACCAACCGCGGCGGTCAGCGGGGCCGACAGGCCGGAGAGCTTCAGCGTGGTGAACAGCGAGTTCCACGCCGCTCCGGACCACACCAGTCCGAATTGCCCCCATTCGATTCCGAACGCTGTCTTGAAATGCACCAGGGTGAACGTGTAGTCGCGTCCCCACGTCTGCACGAATCCACCGATGAAGGCGAACAGATAGACGACCAGTGTGAACGCCAGCCATGGATAGACCACGGCATTCAAGGTGCGGCGCAGGCCGTCGGGGAGAGCCATCGGGATGCCTGAATCGCCCTTGCCGCTGACCGTCGTGTAGTTCTGCTTGCCGATCAGTCCGCGCTGCAGGGCGAATACGCCGAGGGCGAACAGGGTCAAGATCCAGGCCAGTGTCGCCGCCCGTCCCTGGTCGAACTGGGCGCCGACGATGGCGAAAAAAATGTCGGTGGAAAGCACCGAGTATTGTCCGCCTACGACAATCGGGTTGCCGAAATCGGCGATGCTTTCGATGAAGCCGACGAGGAAAGCGTTGGCCAGACCCGGCTTGAGCAATGGCAGTGTGACCGTGAAGAACGTCTGCTTGCGGTCGGCGTGCAAGATCTGCGCGGCTTCTTCCAGACTCGGTGCGAGGCCCTGCACCACGCCACGCATGATCATGAAGGCGATTGGCGTAAACGCGAACAACTGGGCGATCAGGATGCCCTGGACGCCGTAAAACCAGCGCGTCGGCGTGATATCGAAGGCGTATTCCAGGAACTGGTTGACGATTCCCGCGCGGCCAAACAGCAGGATCAGGCCCAGGCCGACGACGAAAGGCGGCGTGATGATCGGCAGCAAGGCGATTACGCGCAGGGGCGCCTGGACGCGCGGGCCCGCGCAACGTTCGGCGAGCAGCGCCATCATGGTGCCAAGCACTGTCGTTCCGAAGGCCGCGGCCAACGCCAGGAACAGCGTATTCCAGGCTACGCCACACTGCACTCCGCCGCCCAGGCAATTCAGGTTCCAGATACGGCTGTCGCTGATGCGCTGGAAAATGGCTGTGGTGGCCCATTGCCCTTCTTCGGTCATGAAAGCGCCGGATAACGCCTTGACGACGGGGAAGGCGATGAACAGGGCAAGCAGCGCAGAGCAGCAGATGACCGCGGACGCCACGAACAGGTCGCCCTTGAAATACCCGAGCCTGGCCAGTCCGAACGCGGTGATTACCACCAGGCTGAGCAGGGCGACGAAAGCCCCCATGCCCATGCCGAACTGATTGATGGCCAGTTCGCCCAGGCTGGTGTTGAGGACTTCGAACGACCACCCGCGCGCACCGATCAGGAAACCACTGCCGATCAGGCCAATCAGCCCGACGAGTCCTCCGCCGAGGAGCCAGAGGCCCTGCCGCTTGCCGGCCGGAAAAGCCAGCCCGGCAGCGGCGATGCCCAGGCCGAGCAGGCCGGAAAGCAACCAGCCGCGCCCGTTGGCCAGCGCCTGGATCAGGCCGTTGGCCGTCTCCGAGCCGCCCAGGATTTGCGGCAGTACGTAATACCACGCCGTATCCTGGATGGCGTACCACGGGAAAGCGAGATAGCCGAACAGCCCGATGGCCAGCCAGATGCCGACCGCCTTGTTGGGGTGCTTATTCACGGAAGGTTTGCCCGAGTCTTTGAAAACGTCAGAAATCCGCCGCACAAGATGTCTCAGCGAACGCGGTTAGCTTTCGTCATCCCGGCGCAGGCCGGAATGACGAGGGTCGGCACAAGCGCGCGGATCAGCGCGGCAGCGAGTTGACGTCCTTCTCCCACTTGGCGATCAATCGCCGGCGTTCGGCGCTGGCACCGTACTTGGCGTAATCGTAGTTGATGAACTTGATCGACTTGAAATCAGGAACTCGCGGATCGACCTTGGCGTTCTTGTTCGACGGCAATTGGAACTGCCTGGCCGCCGCCGCCATTTCCTGCGCCGCCGGAGTCAGCGCCCATTCGTAGAATTTCTTAGCGGCTTCGAGGTTACGCGCGCCCTTGATGATGCTCATCGAGCCGATCTCTGCCCCCGTGCCTTCACTCGGCGTGACGGTCTCGACGGGGAAGCCGGCCATCTTCTCGCCCGGCGCATCGTGGATGAAACTGATCGAGACGGCTGTTTCGCCGCGTGCCACGGCCTTGATCGGGCCGGTGCCGGAGCGCGTGTATTGGCCGACGTTGCGGTGCAGGGCCTTCAGGTATTCGAAGGCTTTGTCCTCGCCCATCAGTTGCACCAGTGTGGCGACCATCGTGTAAGCGGTGCCGCTGGACGCGGGATTGGCGACCTGGATGTCTCCCTTGTATTCAGGCTTGAGCAGGTCGGCCCACGATTTCGGCACGGGGAGTTTCTTCTTGGCCAGCAATTCCGGGTTGTAGCCGAAACCGAGCGGACCGGAATAGATGCCGACCGTCTTGTACTTGGCCTGTTGCGCTTGCTGCTGCGCCCAAGGGTGCAATTGCGCCAGGTTTGGCGACTTGTATTCAAGGGACAGGCCCTGTTCTGCGGCCTGCAGATGCGGGTCGCCGGTGCCGCCGAACCAGATGTCGGTTTTGGGATTCTCCTTTTCGGCGATAAGTTGCGCCAGGGCTTCGCCGGAGCCTTTCATTGTCACGTTGATTTTGGTGCCGGTGGTGCGTGCGTAAACGGTGCCGATCATGTTGCACCACTCGGCCTGCACCGAGCAGATGATGTTAACTTGGTCGGCAGCCTGAACGCCGCCGGCACTCAGGCTGGCTCCGACGACGAGGCTTGTTGCGAGGTTGCGGAAAGTTTCTTTTTTCATTTCATACCCCTTGTGATTGTTGGATTTTTCCG
>CAZCJW010000282.1:0-3458 GCA_964499185.1 uncultured Propionivibrio sp.
CCCGCGCGGGATTCTTCGCCGGGTATCACCCGATTCAATTCACTGTTCGCATCCACCCGATTGCCTGCCAGAGCCCCTGCCGGAGCCCGCATGACCACCCCCGTTCCTCGCCTGGAATTGCTGAACGTCACCAAGCGCTACCCGACCATCGTGGCCAACGACGATGTCAGCCTGTCTGTCCTGCCCGGCGAGATCCACGCTGTCCTCGGCGAGAATGGCGCCGGCAAGAGCACGTTGATGAAGATCATCTACGGCGCGGTCAAGGCGGACAGCGGCACCGTGATGCTCGACGGTCACGAGGTTTCCATCGCCAACCCGGCGCAGGCACGCCGGCTCGGGATTGGCATGGTGTTCCAGCATTTTTCGCTGTTCGAGACGCTGACCGTTGCCGAGAACATCGCCCTGGTGCTCGACGAGCCGTTCGACCTGCCGGCGCTGGCCAAGCGCGTCAAGGAAGTCTCCGAACATTACGGGCTGCCGCTCGACCCGAACCGGATGGTGCACAGCCTGTCCGTCGGCGAGCGCCAGCGCGTCGAGATCGTGCGCTGCCTGCTGCAGAAGCCGAAGCTGCTGATCCTCGACGAGCCGACGTCGGTACTCACGCCACAGGCCGTGGTCAAGCTGTTCGAGACCTTGCGCCAACTGACCTCGGAAGGGGTGTCGATCCTCTATATCAGTCACAAGCTGCACGAAATCCAGTCGCTGTGCGACCACGCCACGATCCTGCGCAACGGCCGCGTCACCGGCAAGGCCGTGCCGCGCGAGGAAACGCCGGCCAGCCTGGCGCGCATGATGATCGGCCGCGAACTGCCGGTATGCGAGGCGCCCGTTTATGAAGGCGAGCACCGCCCGGTGCTGACCGTGCACGGCCTGAGCCTCGAACCGACCACGCCGTTCGGTACGGCACTGAAGGATATCTGCCTGACCGTGAATTCCGGCGAGATCCTCGGCATTGCCGGAATCTCCGGCAACGGGCAGGCCGAGCTGCTGTCAGCGCTTTCCGGCGAAGTCACCGTTGAGAAGCACGTGATCCACCTCGAAGGCAAACCCATTGGTCACCTGAACTCGGGCCAGCGGCGCAACAAAGGGATCGTCTACGTGCCGGAGGAGCGGCTGGGGCGGGGCGCCGTGCCGCCGCTCTCGCTCAGCCACAACGCCCTGCTCACCGCGCACCGGCTGGGCATGAAAAACTGGGGGCTGGTGCGCTACGGCAAGGCGCGCAACTACGCCGACGAATGCGTCAGCCGTTTCGACGTGCGCGGCGGCGATGCATCGACCAATGCCCGCGCGCTGTCGGGCGGCAACCTGCAGAAATTCATCGTCGGGCGCGAGATCATGCTCAAGCCTGAGGTAATGATCGTTGCGCAGCCGACCTGGGGCGTTGACGTCGGCGCCTCCGCCGTGCTGCGGCAGGCGCTGCTTGATCTCTCGCGCACCGGCGTGGCGATCCTGGTCGTCTCCGAGGAACTGGAGGAATTGTTCGAGATCGCCGACCGTATCGCCGTACTCGCCCAGGGCAGACTCTCGCCGGCACGCCCACGAGGCGAACTCAATGCGGAAAAGGTCGGTCTGCAGATGGCGGGCCTGTTCGACCACGCAGCTCCTGAGCCAACCGCATCCACGATGGAAACGAAACATGCATCTGCTTGAGCCACGCCCTCACCCCTCGCGCGTCATGCGCTGGACGGCGCCGCTGATCGCCATCGTCGCCACGCTGCTGGCCGGCTCCTTCCTGTTCTGGGCGCTCGGCAAGCCCGTGCTCGCCTCGTTCCACGTCTTCTTCATCCAGCCGCTCACCAGCAGTTACGGTTGGAGCGAACTGCTGATCAAGGCCTGCCCGCTGATCCTCATTGCGCAAGGGCTGGCCATCGGCTTCAAGGCGCGCATCTACAACATCGGTGCTGAAGGCCAGCTGATCGTCGGCGCGCTGGCTGGCGGCGGCGTGGCCATTGCCATGGAGGGCAGCGACGCCGGCTGGATCGTCCCGGCGATGGTCGTCGCCGGCGCCATCGGCGGGGCACTGTGGGGCGCCATCCCGGCGTTGCTGAAAACCCGCTTCAACGCCGAGGAAACGCTGACCACGCTGATGCTCAGCTACGTCGCTAGCCTGATCCTCTCGTACATGGTCAACGGCCCGTGGCGCGACCCGGAAGGCATGAATTTCCCGCAGTCGATCATGTTCAGCGACAGCGCCCTGTTTTCCATCCTGCTTGAAGGTTCGCGCGTCAACACGTCGGTCTGGATCACCGTGTTCGCCGTGCTGGCGTTCTGGATCTTCAACGCCAGAAGCTTCCTGCACTTCCAGATCGAAGTCGGCGGACTCGCGCCGGCCGCATCGCGCTATGCCGGTTTTTCGGGCAAACAGACGGTGTGGTTCTGCCTGCTGATGTCCGGGATGACCGCGGGCATCGCCGGTATCGGCGAAATCGCCGGACCGGTCGGACAACTGAACCTGAACATTTCGCCCGGTTACGGCTTCGCCGCCATCATCGTCGCCTACCTCGGCCGGCTGCACGCGCTCGGTATCGCCCTCGCCGGTTTCCTGATGGCCCTGATCTATCTCGGCGGAGAAGCCGCGCAGGTCGCGCTGCAAATGCCTTACGCCATCACCGGCGTATTCCAGGGCATGTTGCTGTTTTTCCTGCTCGGCTCGGACGTTTTCATCGACAACCGCATTCGCCGCCTGGCGTAAGTTCTCCGGACGGAACCATGATCGAACACCTCATCCCCATCCTCGCCGGCATGTTCGGCGCCGCCGTGCCGCTGATCTTCGCCGGCCTCGGCGAACTGGTGACCGAACGCACGGGCGTAATCAATCTCGGCGTCGAAGGCATGATGCTGGTCGGCGCCATCGCCGGCTTCGCCGCTGCCGCGGAAACCGGGCACGGCGCCGCCATCGGGCTGCCTGCCGGCGCCCTGGCCGGCGCGGCCACGGCGATGATCTTCGGCTTCTTCGCCCTCTCCCTGGCCGCCAACCAGGCGGCTTGCGGACTCGCGCTGACCATCTTCGGCATCGGCCTCTCGGCATTCATCGGCCAGCACTACATCAGCTACAGCCTGCCGGGATTGAAGCCGATCGCCATCCCGCTGCTGTCCGACATCCCGGTACTCGGCCCCATTCTGTTCAAGCAGGACTGGGTGGTCTACCTTTCGTTCCTGGCCTTTGCCGGTGTCGCCTGGACCCTCACCAAGACCCGCCTCGGACTGCTGTTGAAAGCCATCGGCGAATCGCCGGAGGCGGCACATTCCATCGGCTATCCGGTGATCAGCATCCGCTTCGGTGCCGTGGCTTTTGGCGGCGCCATGGCCGGCATCGCCGGAGCATATCTCTCCACGGTCTACACCCCGCTGTGGGTGCAGAACATGAGTGCCGGGCGCGGCTGGATCGCCGTCGCGCTGGTCGTCTTCGCCTCATGGAAGCCGGCGCGGCTGATGCTCGGCGCCTACCTGTTCGGCGC
>CAZCJW010000283.1:0-3374 GCA_964499185.1 uncultured Propionivibrio sp.
TCAAGCGGCGTGGCCCGACGCGGCGGCGGAAACAATCGGTCAAGTTCGGCAACGGTTTCCGCATCAAGTGGACACTCCAACGCGGCGAAGTTCTCTTCGAGGTGCATGCGAGTCGAGGCCTTGGGAATGACGATCACCTGCTCGCGATCGAGCAGCCACGCCAGCGCCAATTGCGCCGGCGTGGCGCCGTGCTTCACTGCCAGCGCGCGCAGGCCGGGATGTCGCAGCAATCGGGCCTGCTCGATCGGCGAATACGCCATCAGCGGAATCCGCTGCGCTTCGCACCACGGCTGCAGATCCCATTCGATGCCGCGGCGCGAGAGGTTGTAGAGCACCTGGTTAACCGCCACCTGCGCGCCGCCGGGTTGCTCAACGAGTTCCTCCATATCCGCCGTACCGAGGTTACTGACACCCCAATGGCGGATTTTGCCCTGCGCCTGCAACGCCTCGAAGCTCTCGATGGTTTCATCCAACGGCACGCTGCCGCGCCAGTGCAGCAAATAGAGATCAAGGCACTCGACGCCGAGGCGCTTCAGGCTGCGCTCGCAGGCGGCCACCGCGCCCTTGCGGCTGGCGTTGTGCGGATAGACCTTGCTGACCAGGAACACCCGTTGGCGACGCCCCTTGATTGCCTCGCCAACGAGTTGCTCGGACGCTCCTTCGCCGTACATCTCGGCCGTATCGATCACGGTCATACCCAGATCGATGCCGCGCTGCAAAGAGGCAATCTCTTCGGCACGCGCGGAACGATCCTCGCCGATCATCCAGGCGCCCATGCCGAGCGCGGGAACCTGTTCTCCTGAGGGCAGACGGACGGATTTCATGGTTTTGTCCTGCGAGGGGGAAGCCACACCGGGGCGCGAACGCCCCGGCCTCAAACTGAATGATTACAGCCCGCCGGTCGGAATCAACGCCCTCGACCGATGCGCCTGATAGAGATGCCAGAAGACCGAAGCTGCGGAAAGCCCCAGGAAGACCGCGGATATCGGTGATTCCACGAAGCCCATGAAACTGCCGTCCGAAAGCATCAAACCGCGGCGCAGGTTGGTTTCCGCCATTGGCCCAAGGATGAAGCCGATGATGAAGGGCGGTTGCGGGATGCCGAACTTCACGAAGCCATAGCCGATCATCCCGAACAGGAGAATCGTCCAGACGTCGAAGAGGCGGTTGCCGAGACCGAAGGCACCGACGACGCAGAGCACCATGATGATCGGCAGCAGGATGTGCTTGGGCACGGCGAGCAACTTGACGAAGATGCGCATGCCGTAGAACTCGCAAATCAGCATCATGATCGTGGATAGGATCAGCGCAGCGAAGATCGTGTAAACGAGGACGCCCTGCGAGGTGAACAGCAACGGCCCCGGCTGGATGCCGTGAATCATGAAGCCACCGAGCATTACGGCCGTCACCGCATCCCCGGGAATGCCGAGCGTCAGCAGGGGAATCATGGCGCCGCCGATGCACGCGTTGTTCGCCGTCTCGGATGCCACCACGCCGTCGATGACGCCGGTGCCGAACTTCTCCGGATATTTCGAGCGCTTTTTCGCCACGATGTACGAGACGATGTTCGACGTACCCGCGCCGATGCCCGGCAGAACACCGATGCCGATGCCGATCAGCGCTGAGCGGAATCCATTCCACAACTGGCCGACAAACTCGGCGATCGAGAACCCGAAGCCCTTGATCCCCTTCATGCTCACCTGCATGATCGTCGCCGCCTTCTCGTGCTTCACATCCTCGGCCACCTTGATGACTTCGGAGATGGCGAAGAGGCCGATCAGCACAGTCAGCACATCGAAACCACCATTCAGCTCCGTCCGACCGAAAGTGAAGCGCGTAATCGCATCGACCGGGGCGATGCCGACCGTCGAAAAAGCAAAGCCGACGACCCCCGAGAACAGGCCTTTCAGCATCGATCCGGTAGCCAGCGTAATGATCAGGGTCAGCGAGAAGATCGCGATCGCGAAGTATTCATGCGGCCCGAAACTCAACGCGATCTTGGCCAGCGTCGGTGCGATGAAAACCAGCGCGGCGATACTCAGCATGGTGCCGATGAACGAGAACACGACGCCAACACCAAGGGCCTTGGCGCCCTGGCCTTTTTCCATCAGCGGCCCTCCGTCGAAGGTCGTCGCCACCGAAGCGGGTGTGCCCGGAATCTTGAGCAGAATCGCCGAGATCAGGCCACCCGACGTTCCGCCTATGTACAGGGCGACGAGCAGCGAAATCCCCGCGGCCGGACCGAGGGTATAAGTGATGGGCAGGAACAGCGCCACAGCCATCGTCGCCGTGAGACCGGGAATGGCACCGAAGATGATGCCGAGGACGGTGCCGACGAAAACGAGGCCGAAAATCTGGAAAGTAAAGACGGCCTCGATGCCTTGTTGAAAGAGGGAGAGCATCGCCGCCTCCTAGAAATCGAACAGGCCGACCGGCAGCATCATGTCGAATGCGTAGCGGAAGGTGAGATAGATGACCGCCGACGAGACGACCGCGATCACGGTATAAAGAACGTAGTTGGGTTTCTGGTCGGCTGGCGTCAGCAGAGTGAACTGCGCCACCAGATAAAGCACGGTCATGACGGGGAAACCGACGTAGCTCATCAACGCGACGTAGCCGACGATCAACCCGACGGTCTTCCATACGGTCGGATAATCTACGTCACCCTGCGCGCCGGAGGCCTTCGGCACGAACTTCCTGGCGGCCCGCAATTGCAGCACACCCAGAAGGACCATGATGCTCCCCAGCAAGTACGGCACGAATGCCGCATCGATGAACTGCTTGCGCGGCAGCTGGCTGGTCAGGAGCAGATACGCGATGCCAGTGGCGAGGATGAAGGCGCCGAGAATGAATTCGCGTTTTCTTGCGTCACCCATGATTGATCCCTGATTGATATGTTGGTTGCCGAAGGCGGCGCCTTGGGCGCACCGCCTTCGATCTTGCCGGAATTACTTTTTCTGGCGCAGCAGATCCTTGTATTGCATGAAGTCGTCACGCACCTTGTTCAGGTGTTCGATGGCTTCCTTGGTATGCAGGAACGACACCGGCTGCTTGAAGCCGTCTTCCAGCGCCTTGGCGTAGGCCGGATCCTTGGTGATCTGCTGCATCACGTCGGCCATCTTCTTGATGATCGCCGGATCGGTACCCTTCGGGAAGGCAATGATGTAGGGCTTTTCCATGTCAAAGGGGACGCCCTGCTCGTTGAAGGTCTTGATGTCGCCGAGCAGCGGATTACGCTCCTTGCTGAATTGCGCGACCATGGTCATGTCGCCTGTCGCCGCGTAGTCCTTGACCGGGCCGAAGGAGATCGACGCCAGGTCGATGCGCCCGCCGAGCAGCGAGGTGATCTTGTCGGAAGCCGAACCGACATCGAC
>CAZCJW010000284.1:0-3364 GCA_964499185.1 uncultured Propionivibrio sp.
TGATCAGGTGAGCGCCCACTTTCTCCAGCCACTCCGGCTCGATGCGGGCGACGCAGCGGGCGAAGAGCTTGGAGGTCTCGGTGATCTCGGCCGCAGCGATCCACTTGCCGGCTTTCTTATTGAGCGGGGAAGCGGGGTGGATCAGAAACTTGATGCCGCGCGCGCCGAGGTAATGGCCGGAATCCTCGGATTTGCAGCCAATGTTGCCCAAGAGGCCGGCAAGTAGGGCGCGGTGAATGGCATCATAGTTGGCCGCGATTTCGTTCTCCCGCCATCCATGCTCGGCGGCCAACCCATGCAACTGGCTGTGGATGTCGTGCCATTCGCGCATGCGCAGCGCCGAAAGGAAGTTGGCGTGGCAAGCCTGCACCAGTTTCCGCTGCGATTTCTTGTGCTCCAGTTCGGAGTCATACCACTGCCACAACTTGAGCCAGGAAAGGAATTCGGACTTCTCGTCGGCGAATTTCTTGTGCGCGGCGTCGGCCGTGCCCTGCTTTTCCTGCGGACGTTCACGCGGGTCCTGTACGGTCAGCGCGGCGGCGATGACCAGCATTTCTTTCAGGCACCCCTCGTCGCGGGCGGCGACGATCATGCGTGCTACGCGCGGGTCGAGCGGCATCTTGGCCAACTCGTTGCCAACGGGAGTGAGCGCCCGCTCTTCCGTCACCGCCCCAAGTTCGAGCAACAGCTGGTAGCCATCGCTGATCGCCTTGGGCGGCGGCGCCTCGATGAACGGGAAATTCTCCACGTCGCCGAGGCGTAGTGCCTTCATGCGCAGGATGACACCGGCCAGCGACGAGCGCAGGATCTCCGGATCGGAATACGCGGGCCTCTTGCCAAAATCCTCCTCATCGTAGAGGCGGATGCACACGCCGGCTGATACCCGCCCGCAGCGCCCGGCGCGCTGGTTGGCCGAGGCCTGGGCGATCTTCTCAACCTGCAGTTGCTCAACCTTGTTGCGGTACGAGTAACGCTTGACGCGCGCCAGCCCCGAATCGACGACGTAGCGGATACCCGGAACGGTCAGCGAAGTCTCGGCGACGTTGGTCGCCAGCACGATCCGCCGCCCCTGGTGCGGCTTGAAGATGCGCGACTGCTCCTCGGCCGAGAGGCGGGCAAACAGCGGCAGAATCTCCGTACTGAGGCCACCGCGATTGAAGGTGTGCTTGCGCAGCGCTTCGGCGGCATCGCGGATTTCGCGCTCGCCTGGCAGGAAGACGAGGATGTCGCCGGGGCCGATGCGGTTGAGTTCGTCGCAGGCATCGACGATCGCGTCGTAGAGGTCGCGTTCGTCGTCTTCTTCGGCCTCTTCCGTCTGAACCGGGCGATAGCGGATATCGACCGGATACATGCGGCCCGACACCTCGATCACCGGCGCCGCTTTTCCGTTGGCGGTGAAATGCCGCGAAAACCGCTCGGCGTCGATCGTCGCCGAAGTGATGAGCACCTTGAGATCGGGACGTTCCGGCAACAATTGTTTGAGGTAGCCGAGCAGGAAATCAATGTTCAGGCTGCGCTCGTGCGCCTCGTCGATGATCAGCGTGTCGTACTGCGCCAGCCACGGGTCGCCCTGCGTCTCGGCGAGCAGGATGCCGTCGGTCATCAACTTGATGTACGACTGCGGCGACGTGCGATCGGTGAAACGAATCTTGTACCCCACGACCCTGCCGAGTTCGCTTTCCAGTTCCTGCGCGATGCGCGCGGCCGTCGAGCGGGCGGCAATGCGCCGCGGCTGGGTGTGGCCGATCAGGCCGGTCGCCCCGCGCCCAAGCTCGAGACATATTTTCGGCAACTGCGTCGTCTTGCCCGACCCGGTCTCGCCACAAACGATCACCACCTGATGCCTGTCGATCAGCTCGGCGATCTCCGCCCGGCGCTCGTTGACCGGCAACTCGGACGGGAACTTCGGACGTGGCAAGCCCTCGCGACGAGCGGCCACAGCGATGCGTGATTTCTCCAGCAACCTGTCGTAATCGGTCTGCAAGGCGTCGCGCTTGGCACCGAACAGATGGCGCAGGTCGCGCGCCATCGAGCGTAGGCGGCGCTGGTCGACAGCAAGGCAGTCTTCGAATTCGGATTTGCGTTTCAAGGGGGAAAAACGGACCAGCGGAACACATCCACCGGATGCCCGGAACAGGGAAAACGCGATTCTACCAGCGCGCTTCGGCCAGCACGACGCTCAATGCCTTCGCATCTTCTTTGCTGTTTGTGACAACACAGAACTGGCGCGAAACGAGGTTTCGCGAGCAACTACGCTGAAAAATCTCGCCAACGCGAGGCACGATTTCCCTGGAATTACCGGTTCGCCGCATAGACTGTCGATTAGCGTTTTAGAATCGGGGATGACACCACAGTCATTTCCGGATTCCAAGCGATTGCCGGCGGCTCTGTTCTCCCAACACATTCCCGTGACAAGGATCAAAAAAATGAAACCGTTGCAACACGTCTATTTGTGCGGACTAGGCGCCCTCGGCGCCATGTACGCGAGCCGGTTCTGCTCGGCCCCCGTTGAGAGCGTAAAGGTTATCGCCGATCCTGAAAGAATTCGGCATTATCAGGAAGAAGGAGTCTCAGTAAACGGCAGCCGTCTCCCCCTCTCTTTCTTGTCACCGGGCCATGCCGCTCCCGTCGCGGACCTGATTGTAATCAGCGTAAAGTGGCATCAGCTACATCAGGCGATCACCGAAGTGCAGCCCTTTGTCGGAGAACACACGATCATCCTGTCCCTGCTGAACGGTGTCGACAGTGAAGAAGTCATTAGCCGGGAACTGGGGATTGCGCTGCCGCTTTATTCCTTTGTAGTCGAGACTGACGCCGGACGAAAAGGACAAAACATCGAGTATCGAACGCTGGGCACGATCGTTTTCGGCGAGAAGCGGAACACCACCCTCTCGCCCAGGGTGTCCGCTGTTCGAGAATTGTTTGAGCGCGCGGGGATTCCTTATCGCATTCCCGAAGATATGCTGCGCGAACTCTGGTGGAAGTTCATGCTTAACGTCGGGATGAACCCCACCTCTGCAGTAATGAGAGCCCCTTACGGAACGTTCCAGAAAAGCGCCGAAGCACGCCAGTGCGTGCGGATGTCATGTCGGGAAGTGCTCCAAATCGCTGAAAGAATCGGCATACCGCTTGGCGAACAAGATATTGAGGCGATATTCCCCATCATCGATCGGTTGGCCCCCGAGAAGAAAACATCGATGCTCCAGGATATCGAGGCGCATCGCAAAACAGAGATTGAAATCTTTGCCGGAGCCGTCGTTGAACAGGGGCGACGCTACGGCCTATCGACTCCGGTCAATGAGCTTCTGTTCAACATGATCAGGGGTATCGAACAGCACTATCCTGCGGCGTAGCGTCACGACGC
>CAZCJW010000285.1:0-3344 GCA_964499185.1 uncultured Propionivibrio sp.
GCGGCCACAGTGATGGCCATCGAGGCGCCGAGCAGCGCGTTGGCGCCGAGCTTCGCCTTGTTCGGCGTTCCGTCGAGCGCGATCATCGCCTCGTCGAGTTCGCGCTGGTTGAGCGGGTTCTTGCCCTTGAGCAGCTTGGCGATCGGGCCGTTGACGGCTTCGACCGCCTTGAGCACGCCCTTGCCAAGGTAAACCTTCTTGTTGCCGTCGCGCAGTTCGCAGGCTTCGAATTCGCCGGTTGACGCACCGGACGGGACGGCGGCACGCGCCAGGAAACCATTATCGAGAAGGATATCGACTTCGACGGTCGGATTACCGCGCGAATCGAGAATCTGGCGGCCGACGACCTTGCTGATCTTGACGAACGGAACAGCCACCGGCTTGGCGGCTGCGGCGGGCTTCTTCACGGCAACGGCCTTCTTGGCGACAGGAGCGGCTTTTTTGGCAGGAGCGGCTTTGACAGCAGGAGCAGCTTTTTTGGCAGGAACAGCTTTCTTGGATGTTGCAGCTTTAGCGACAGTGGCCATTTTTGGATTCCATTACAGAAGTTGAACAAGGTACGGCAATAAACACAAAGCTGTGATTATACAACGAAAATGTGACGTCAATTCCCAACCGGAGCGATGACGGGAAGACGCCATGCGGAACGCATCTCAGCAAGATCAGTGGTTGGTCTCACACGGATCATCGCTGTCGGGATTGATCACTCCGAACCTTGCCGGGATGCGTGCGTAGAAGACACGTACCCCCTCCATCTGCACGATCTCCAGCAATCGCTCCGCTTCCTGTTCGTCGACGATGAATTCCACCTCGACAACAACGCTGCCGGCCAGTTCGAAGAACCGGTTCTCGTGCAGCATGTGATGCCGGCCGAAGCCTCCGATGGCACGGAACGCAGAACCGCCGCGCACGCCGAGTTCACAGGCTTTTTCGAGGAGCCACTCCCAGAGCAGCGCCCCGTGGTGACGTTCGCCTTCCTCAACATAGAACCTCAGAAACGCACCTTCCATGACATCCTCCACGCGTTATTGCAGAACGTTCTTCAGCCCGTAAACAGTCACCATTCCGGCCAGTGTCATGAGTACCGAGCCGACGACATGGCCGGCGACTGCACCGAATGCCCAGAGAATCTGTCCTTGTTGCAACAGCGTCGTGACTTCCGCCGAGAAGGTCGAGAAAGTCGTCAACCCGCCGCAAAATCCGGTGATAACCAACAACCGCCATTCCGGAGAGATTGCCGGAAAAGTGGCAAAAAAAGCGATGGCGAGTCCGATGACATACGCCCCGATCAAATTAGCCACCAGCGTGCCGGGCGGCAGGGTCGGAAACAGGCTGTTGAGTCGCGCTCCCAAGAGCCAGCGCAGCACCGCGCCGAGCGCGGCTCCGATGGCAATCGCCACTATCGATTTCCACATAGACTCAACCCACACGCAGATTCATTTTCCGACCGGGAACGTTTTCCCGCGCAGCCATTCAAACGGCCAAGCCGAAACACCCCAACGACGCCCGGACAAGTCATATTTCGGCTTTCCCGCGAATATATCACCGCCGCATCCGCCTCGAAGCGACGTGAGGATAATTGCGCTTGCAAAAAATAAAGGTTCTCAAATGCAACGATGTTGCATTTGAGAACCTGTTGTGTTTGAATGGCGAGCAATCCGCGACGACCTCCATTACCGATGCCAATTCCGCTCCTTGCCCAGATCATCCTCGCTTGCCTGCTTGGCGGAGTACTCAGTATTGGCGCTGCGGCACTGATCATGTTCGGCTTGCCGCGCAAGTGGATCACGCTGACCATCAGCTTCTCGACCGGACTGCTTCTGTCCATGGCCTTGCTGCATCTGCTGCCCGAAGCGCTGGAACAGGGACTGACTCCGCACGAGGCGTTTCCTATCCTGCTCGGCGGCATCCTGTGTTTTTTCACCCTGGAAAAAATCGCCCTGTGGCGTCACGCCCATCTCGGCACGGGCGAAAACGACGTGCATGCCGGAGACCGGCAATGCGAAGACCATACGCACAGCCACCACCATACAGCGCACGACGGAACCCTCGCCATCCTGGTCGGCGACAGTTTCCACAACTTCACCGATGGTCTGCTCATCGCCGCCGCCTTCCTGGCCGACCCGGCGCTTGGCTGGAGCACCACGCTGGCCATCATCGCCCACGAAGTCCCGCAGGAAGCCGGCGACTTCGCCGTGCTCCTCGCCGCCGGCTGGAAGCGTTCGCGGGCGCTGTTCTGGAACGTCGTATCGAGCCTGACGGCAATCTTTGGTGGATTGGCCGGCTACTACGTACTCGACAGTGCGCGCGACTGGATTCCGGTCATCATCACCATCGCTGCCTCGAGTTTCCTCTACGTCGCCATCGCTGATCTCATGCCTCGCCTGAAACGCGAAACGAAATCGATTGGCTGGCACAGTGTGCTGTTGATTGCCGGCATCGCCGTCGTCGTATTCGGCAGCGCCCATTCACACTGACACCAGGAGAATCGCATGAATTTGAACCCGCTTGCCTTGATTGCCGCATTGACGGTCGGCCTGAACGCGCCCGCCGTACATGCCGCCGAAGGCCACAGTCACGGTACCGGATCCGTCGAAGTGAGCATCGACGGCGGGCAGATCAGCATCGCGCTCGAATTGCCGCTGGATTCCGCGGTCGGTTTCGAACGCGCGCCGAAGACCGGCAAGGAAAAGGCAGCCCTGGCAGACGCGGCAAGCCTGCTGAACGATGCGCAGGCCGTTTTCATTCCTACAGCCAACGCAAAATGTGCGGTCGCATCGGTCCAGGTATCCGTTCCGCATGCCGGCGGAAGCGCAGCCGCTAAAGACGGCCACGCCGACATCGACGCCAGCTACGTATTTCAATGCGCCGACCCCGCCGCGCTCAAAGGCATTGAGACGACGCTGTTCAAACATTTCAAGCGACTCTATCGCCTTGAGGCACGCCGTATAGGCCCGACGGGGCAAGGATCCGTGCGCCTGTCGGCGAAACGGCCTACGCTTTCTTGGTAAGCATCACGGGAATGCCCGAGCACCGCATGGTGCAGGCTCATCGTTCGCACTCCGTGCGCGCCGAAGCACTCCAACGCCACGAGGCGCCCATAAACCAGCGGCGAACAACGCGTCGCCCTTCCGCTAGGCCACTTCAACCAGCGTCGTGTCGGCAAATATCAACGCGCCGCGCACCCTGCGCCCCGGGAACACCGCCGCGACTGCCAGGCAGTAACCGGTCACCTGCTGCCGATAGTCATCGAGCCGCGAGGTGTCGCTGCCGGAACTCTTGTAATCGAGAACCCACACACTGTCGTCGAATTCGACCAGCCGGTCGATGCGCAACAACGCCCC
>CAZCJW010000286.1:0-3343 GCA_964499185.1 uncultured Propionivibrio sp.
AATCCTGGCCACGGGCGACGAGCCGGCGGTCTATGCACCGACCGATGTCGACGAGGAAATTCGCAAACGACTGACGGCAATCTTGTTGGACGGACAGGGAGCATTTGTCTGGGATAACGTGATCGGCCAATTTGATTCCGCGGCTATCGCTGCCTTTCTTACATCGGCGAAATCCTCGGATCGCATCCTGGGTGCCTCAAAACAAGTGTCCCTGCCAAATCGGTGTTTGATGCTGATCACCGGAAACAATCTCACGCCGATCGGAGACATGGCCCGGCGTATCGTTACCGCCCGTATCGATCCGATGTCACCAACCCCGTTTTTACGGGATTTCGACATGGTTCCCGATCGGTACTGCGCGGTGAATCGCCAAACGATGGCAGTGGCCGTATTGACGCTGCTTCGCTATCACTTTGGGGTGTGCAATGGAGAGCGCCTGGGTGCAGGAAAAACGGCATCGTTTGAGGATTGGGATCGCCTGGTGCGCCAGCCTGTGTTGCGGGTACATGCCGAAGTGGCACCGGGCCAGTATGGCGACGTGGCCGACCTGTTTCACGCCAGCCTGGCCAACGATCCCGTCCGCGATGCGCTCGAGCAGTTGCTGAAGGCGATCGCAGAGCTAATGGGCGCAGGGTGCAACTTCACGGCCGCAGAGCTCTTTACCAAGGCGAAATCAGAATCGTACGGTTACGCGCCTACTCCCGATACAGCGACGGAACGTTTCTGGGAGGCATTGAAAGAGATTTCTCCAAAGAAATCGTCGATGGACTGGTCGGTGAAGTCGCTCGGACGCGTGCTGCACTACCGCGACGGATCGATTGCGGGCTCGCTGCGTCTGAGCAAACGTTTGGTGGGCGCTTGTCAGATGTATCGGGTCGACTTCCATTGAAAACGTTGGTTTGATTGGTTTGAAAGGTTTGCGCCATAACCCCTATGGGAATTTAGGGATTTATAAATCCCCATATTTGTATACGACTGTTGCAGCAAACCATTCAAACCGTTCAAACCAATATCGAGGATCAGAACATGAATTTTGAGCGGCTTCTTCACATCTGGCACGGGACGTTCGGTGGTCGCCCGGTACATACGGCAGCGCTGCGACGGCAGGCCTGCAACGGTAATGCCGAACTGGCGGCCGCGATCGGTGTTTCCATTCCCTCGGCACGAAGTCTGGGGCGTTTGCTGGCGGCACGGGAAGGTAAATCTGCGGGCGGATTGCGATTGATACGTTGCCCTGGGCGGATGGCCAACGTGGCGCTGTGGCGAATCGAAGTGGAGCAGCACTGTCACCGTCCTGGCTGAATTTCCTGCACCAGATACGCGGGATCTCCATCGAATAGAAAGGAATCAACTGATGGCAATCATTGAAGCCGAAACGATCAACGACACGGCATTGATGTCCCGTGACGAAGCGGCACCGTTAGCGCGAAGCGGCAACTATGAGGCCGTGCGCTTCAATGCAATGAAGCACGGCATCCTCTCCAAGCTTACGGTCCTGGCCCATGAAGATCATGCCGAATTCGACGACCTGCTTGCCGCCCTGATCGATGAGCATAGGCCGGCGGGCATCACCGAGCGGCACCTGATCGAAGAACTGGCGACGATCATCTGGCGCAAGCGGCGGGTCTTGTTGGCCGAAGGGGCGACGATCAATCAGGGTCTGAAAACTGCCGCCCGCAATGCCGAGAGCGTCGTTCCGTCGGCTGCACCGTTCGAGGTTGGTCTATCCGGCAAGGGAACCGAAATTCGCGATCTGGTGGCGCTGACGCCGGAAGAGATCGCCGAGCGACAGCGTGATGCTGAACACGACTTGGCGGCCACCCGCAAGGCGGCGGCGATCCTCCGCCGTGGCGGTGCCAAGGCTTACGACAAGGCATTGCGCACCTTGTTGCCAGAATCACGAGACTGGTGGCAAGAGTACGTTGATGACGAGGAATATCCCGCTACTGCGGACGGATTGATCGACTTCATCCGAAAGCATCTGGAACCTCTTTGCCTGGGGAACGAGAAAGAAGCCCGTCACCATGCGGCCATCAAGGCGCAAACCCTCGGCGAAGGGCTGCAAGCGAACCGATTACTGACGCTAAACCGCTACGAAACGCATCTGGATCGTAAATTCGAGCGCACTTTAGCCATGCTTTTGAAGCTGAAAGACCTGCGTCGCGCATGAAATCAAACTTTGTGAGAACAGGCGCAAGGATAGACGGAGCAAGGTTTCCGGCCAATTCCACCGAAAACGATAGGGCTAACTTGCCAAATGATTTCGGCGAATATTGGAGATAAGAATTATGGGCGGCTTCGGTAGCGGACGCGGACAAGAGGGCAGGGACACCACGAGCGATATGTTGGTGCTCGATGTGCGGCGGTTGGAGCGGGATGGCTTACTGACACCGGGCCGATGGTCTACTTGGACGTGGTCGCGCAATGGAAAAGAAATAGCCTCCATTCAGATCGGCACGGAAGCCGACCGAGTGGTGTTGAACTACCGCAGCCGGAATAACGGCGGCGAATGGCAACCGATGGAATATCCGGTGTCGCTGGAATGGACGCCTTGCCATCTTGGGGGGCAGAGGGCGTGGTTTCGTTGTCCGGCCCGAGGATGTGGCCGTCGCGTAGCGATTCTCTACGGCGGCTCCCTCTTTGCCTGTCGGCATTGCCACAAGCTGGCGTATGCCTGCCAACGGGAACGCGCCTATGATCGGGCGGCTCGGCGGGCCGACACGATCCGGGACCGACTGAAATGGGAGCCCGGCATTCTCAATGGAAATGGCTGGAAGCCCAAGGGAATGCACTGGCGGACCTTCGCGCGATTGAAGGCCGAGCATGACGTTTTTGTCGAGACATCGCTGGAGGGCATGGCGAAACAGCTGGGATTGGTCGGGCACCGCCTTGACGTGGTCGAAAAGATGCTGAACGGCGATGAATGAAACTGTTTCGCAAAAATTGGAAGCTTGACGCAGGTGGAAGCGTAGTGTGCAACTAGGGGGTGTGTGGATACCGGCGAGGTGCTGCTGCGCGAAATTCGAGCACAAGCCGCCGTGGCCGCCACCGGGCGAGCGGCTTAGTCCGTGGCCGACGAGTTGCCGGTGAGTAGTTGGATCGATTGACTGCTTCAGTCAGTCCGCCCGGCTTTGCCTTTGGGATTCATGTAAGAAGTTTAAGCTTGTATTTATTATTCGGTAGCCTTCGGTTACAATCACACTCCTTCGTGAGGTGGCAACTAGTTCTTGTTGGCGGTAACTTTAAAGTCCGAATCGGAAGTGTCTTGTAATGGCGAGCTGTGTGACCGATAGTTCGAGCCCGTCAGCACCACCAGAAGAACGAAATCATACGGTTTGTATGA
>CAZCJW010000287.1:0-3337 GCA_964499185.1 uncultured Propionivibrio sp.
TTGTCGAGGGCGGGTTGTCGATCTGTAGCTCGACCCAGCCATTCCCCATGCCGCCGGGAATGCCGGGAGATGCCGACTCGGGAGGCTTTGTCGCCGCGATGTTCGCGGCCCAGCCGCGATTGGACAGGGTGCCGAGTTCTTCGAGGCGCTTGGCGCGTAGCTCGGAATCATGGCGCGGCGAAGGCAGGGTGCGTTGCGCCGGCCTGAGCGTGCGCAGCAATTCCTGCCGGGAGCTATCAACTACTTCGCCGGCGCGTTTCCAGTAAGGCGCCCCCTTGTTAACCAGCGACTCCAGTGCAGTGGGGAAAAAATGTAGTCCTATCCCCTTGATTTCCAGCCGACCGTCCAGCCCTTCATGCATCGGCAGTGGCGCGATGCGCGGACTCCAGGCGAACAGGCCAAGGTTGGATGGAAGGCCGGTGCCGGAGAATTCAACCGGCGCGACTGCGGCGGGCTCGATCAGCGCGGCCTGGATGCCGTGGCGGTCGTCGCGCATGAAGAAAGTCAATTCCTTGGGCGGAACCGGCCCTTCTTGAACGGTGACCGGCCCCGTGCTTTCGGACCAGGACGTCCAGTTGCGCCAATACCAGGGAGATTCCACGAGGTGGCCGCCCAACTGCCAGACGAGCGGCTGATAGTTTGACTCCGGTCGCGGCGTATTGCGAAAGTCGCCGGTACTCATGCTGCGCCGTGCCGTGCCGGGTTCACGCGGATCGAAGGCTCCGTAGAGTCGCAGCGAGGCTTCCTTGAGCGCGAGTCCTGGCGATTTTTTCAGAATCGCCAGCGAGAGATCAGCGACAAGCACACCACTGTTCTTCCGTCCCCGGATCGTTACTTCGAACGGAGATGAACCATAGCCATCGAAAACTAATGTTCCCTTGATGACGGCTGTCAAATTCTTGACTTCAACGGTATCGATTCGTGGCTTGCCGAGCACTTGTTTCCCGGTGAGAACCCCGTTTTCTCCTGATGACCGTTGGTAGACATAGGAAACGACCAGGGCGGGTTCTCCGACAGGCTGCTTGACGATCAATTCATCGGGCGTGTAGGCGCCATCGCCATTCCTGTCCAGGTAAGCCTCGTCGATAAAACCGCCTTGGCCTACGCTGGCGCGAATGACTCCGGTATCAATGATGCGGTCGGCGGTGATGCCTGAAGTGCTGAGAAACAAAGTGAAAATCGGCAATAACACCCGGGAGCTGCATGAAATACCACTTTTGAAGGATACGCACCAAGAGCAAAATTGCGCAGTGCAAATGGGCTTGCAAGGCCGTTTTCGATACAAGTTTGGCAACTGCATGAGGGCCTCCTACATCTACGGCTTCAGCGAATCACTGCATCCGGCTATTGCAGTACGTTTGCCAGTTGATCTGCAACAATCGCCATTGCTTGAACGTTCCAATGACGGTCATAAGGACCGATTTCGAGAACTCTTCCGGTTTGCGTTACCGCACTGCGGAATGCCGAATCCGGGTCAAGCACTGTGGCTCCAACGGATTGAACTGCCGCCTTGAACACCTCAATGTCGCGGCTTGGATTCGGGGCCTTGCCAGCGTTGATACTGGCACGATCGGCATCGATCAGGAAGATGAATCTGGCGTTCTTGATACGTTTAATGCGCTCAAGAAAGGCGGTAACGATCTTTTCGCTGGTAGCCTCGGGAAGATCGGTTGATAACGAGGAGGTCGACGTTTTACTCGAACGCTTCAAGCGGGCGAGTGTCCTGGAAAGATCAAAGCGTAGTTGTGAAAAGACGTACTGCGCCAATGCGGACTCTCTAGCCAACTGTTTGAGCCGGCTTGGCTGCGGTTGGAGTTCGGTTCTTGCCTCAAGAGACTTGGCGTCGAGGCAAGGTCCGTGGATGTTTCCCGATCCACAAAGTACCTGTTTGATGTCGCCACGTTCGAGAATGAAGACGAATGTCGTTGTGCCGAATTTCTCTGCTGCGTATTCAGCTCGCTGGGCGTAGTCCAGAAGGCTCGATCCCGGTCCGCCCATCGCATAGACGCTACGTCCGCCCAGCCTTGTTTCAATTTGTGCATCAAGGCGTTCTTTGGCCGGAAGCATGTTGGCCTCAACGAAACTGTCGCCGATCAGAGCGATAGCCTTCGGATCGAACGAAAAGTCGTTTTCGGATAGAAAGCCGTGATTGTTGGCGCAGTGGCGTTGCGCGTTTTTCAGATCCCAGCCGGTGGAAACCGTAAAACAGTGGTGCGGTGGGTAGGTCAGAATCAACGGATGCACGTGGTAACCGGTGCGCGTGGCAGTGGATACTGGCAGCAGCCTGAAAACGATCTCCAGGATTAGGAGGATCAACAATGCTCCGGCGAGAAAGAGCGGTATCTGTTTTTTCATCAGAAGTTGAAATAGATGAACGCGCTTACGCTGTCGCGGGTGTTATTGATCAGCACGAAGAAGGCACTGCAGGTCAACGCTGCACCCAGCAAGGCAGGGACTCGTTTAGTGTGAATTCGGCATTTTTCGAGTGCTACTTCGCCGATCCGGTTGCTGTTGGGAAACAGGAAGGCAATGACAGAAAGTAGCGCCAGCCAGTACGCGCCGCGTAAGGTATCCAGGCCTTGATTCGCAAGAGTTGTATGGGAAGTTTGGGAAATGATGCTGCTCGCAAAAGACACCATGCCCGACAGCATCTTGAGTGCCGATGAAAAATCGGTGGCCCGGAAGAAGACCCACGCCACGATGACGGAAAGCAGGGTGATCAACCAGGCCAAAAATCTGTATCCCGCCTTGCTACGCCACCCGTCAATCCGGGCTCCAGCGAGTTTCTGGAAAGCGTGATTGATGACCAGGTAGATTCCATGCAGGGTTCCCCAGAAGACAAACGTCCAGCTTGCGCCGTGCCACAAGCCGCCCAGTACCATCGTAGTCATCAGGTTGACATAGCGGCGAAAACCGCCCTTCTTGTTACCTCCCAGCGGGATATAGAGGTAATCGCGCAGGAACGCTGAGAGTGTCATGTGCCAGCGGTGCCAGAAGTCAGAGATGTTCAGCGCTTTATACGGTGAATTGAAGTTATAGGGCAGGCGGACGTTGAACATCCATGACAGTCCGATGGCCATGTCCGAGTAACCGGAAAAATCGAAATAAAGCTGAAAGGTATAGGCGAGCGCACCGATCCACGCTTCCACGAAATCGGGTTGATGGCCAGCCGTTGCGGCGTTGAAGACCGCATCTGCATACGGGCTGATGCCGTCGGCGAGGACGATTTTTTTGAACAGTCCGACGGCGAAGATGATCAGCCCCGCGGTCACGTTCGCGGTATTCAGACGGTAGGTGGAAGACTCCTTGAACTGCGGCATCATTTGCGCGTGATGCA
>CAZCJW010000288.1:0-3331 GCA_964499185.1 uncultured Propionivibrio sp.
GCGAGCGCCTGCACAAGGAACTGCTGACCAACATGGCGCTGCGTGTCGAGGATACGGCCGACACCGATTCCTTCCTGGTTTCCGGGCGCGGCGAGTTGCATCTGACGATCCTGCTCGAAACCATGCGCCGCGAAGGCTACGAGCTGGCGGTCGGTCGGCCGAAGGTCATCTTCAAGACCATCGACGGCGAGCAGTGCGAACCGTATGAAATGCTCACGCTGGACGTTGAGGAATCGCACCAGGGCGGTGTCATGGAGGCGCTCGGTTACCGCAAGGGCGATCTGCAGGACATGGTTTCCGACGGCCGTGGCCGTGTCCGTCTCGAGTACCGGGTTCCGGCGCGCGGGCTGATCGGCTTCCAGGGCGAGTTCATGAACCTGACGCGCGGCACCGGGCTGATGAGCCACGTGTTCGACGACTATGCGCCCGTCAAGGGAGACATCCCGGGCCGCCGCAACGGGGTGCTGATCTCCGCCGAGCATGGCGAGGCAGTGGCCTACGCGCTGTGGAAACTGCAGGATCGCGGCCGCATGTTCTCCGTTCCGGGCGACAAGCTGTACGAAGGCATGGTCATTGGCATCCACTCGCGCGAGAACGACCTTGTCGTCAACCCCATCAAGGGCAAGCAACTGACCAACGTGCGCGCCTCGGGCACCGACGAAGCCGTACGCCTGGTACCGGCAGTCCAGCTGACGCTGGAGAGCGCCGTCGAGTTCATCGACGACGATGAACTGGTCGAAATCACGCCCAAGAGCCTGCGTATCCGCAAGCGCTTCCTCTCCGAGCACGAGCGCCGCCGCGCCCTGCGCAGCGAGGGAAGTTGAGCGTTGACGTTTGACTGGCGCCCCGGTGCGAGCCGGGGCCAGCTCCTCATGGTTGCTCGATTCCGGCATTGGCCGGAATTTTTTTACATACAAAACATAATGTTGCGGTGTATTCCTAAAATACTTCTAAAGATTTTCCCGCTTTTTCCGTTACGTGAGCGGGAGGCAGTCAATGTCCTCTGAACTTTCGAAGGAGCAAGCAGGATGAACCGCAGCAGCACGTCGCAACTACAGTCGAACCGGCCGGCATCGCGTCGCCTGCATCGCCGTTTCGCGCTGCCTGTTGCTTCGCGTCCCTGTCTTGGTACTTCCGAGCCGATGCCGGTGGCTGCTCCCCAGACTCTGGTTGGCCTTTCGAGCCATGTCGTCAAGGAAGCCGGCATGCTCGAGCTGCTGGCCGCCGAAATGCGCATTGCCGAGCTTGAGAAAGCGCTCGAAGAAGCCCGCAGCATCGCGTTCGTCGATCCCTTGACGGGCGCCTTGAATCGTCGTGGCTTCGAAAAGGCGTACGAACGTGAAATGGCGCGCACCCGGCGCAGCGGCAGCCGGCTGGCGCTGGTGATGATCGATCTTGACAATTTCAAGCGACTCAACGACCACTATGGCCATCTGGTCGGTGACAAGGCGTTGAAGCATCTGGTGAGCGTGCTGCAGGAATCAATGCGGCCGTCGGATGTGTTGTGTCGCTTCGGTGGAGAAGAGTTTATCCTGATGCTGCCGGACACGGGTGTTGATGACGCGTGCAAGGCGGCACGTCGTTTCCTGGCAGAGTTTTCATCGCAGGCGATTCCCGGAGCTGATCAGGCCATGACCTTCAGTGCCGGTGTGGTGGGGCATGACTATTTCGAATCGCTGGACGAAGCGATCGAGCGGGCCGATGCGGCTACCTATGCCGCGAAACGCGCCGGCAAGAACCGGGTCGTGCCCGGCTGAGTTCCTGCTGCGATGGCCCAAGGGCCGGGCATGTTAGACTGACGCCCTTTCGGTTTTCCATCGTTTCATTCTGCCGGTTCCGTCCATGCGCTATCTTTCGACCCGTGGCGACGCAAGTCAGTCGCCAAAGAAAACCTTTACTGAAATCTTGCTCGGCGGCCTGGCGCCCGATGGGGGCTTGTATCTCCCGGAGGCTTATCCGCAGGTCACGCGGGCCGAACTCGATCAATGGCGCGGGTTTTCATATGCCGAACTGGCGTTTGCCGTCCTCTCCAAGTTCATCGACGACATTCCTGCGGCTGACCTGAAAGCCATTGTCGACAAGACCTACACCGCCGAGGTGTACTGCAACGGCCGCGATGCCGGCAAGGCACAAGAAATCACGCCGGTGCGCTGGCTGGAGCCGGGATTCGGCTTGCTCGAACTGTCGAACGGCCCGACGCTGGCCTTCAAGGACATGGCCATGCAGTTGCTCGGCAACATGTTCGAGTACGTGCTGGAGAAAAAAGGCGAGGAGATCAACATCCTCGGTGCAACGTCCGGCGACACAGGGTCGGCGGCCGAATACGCCATGCGCGGCAAGCACGGCATCCGCGTCTTCATGCTCTCACCGCACGGACGGATGAGCGATTTCCAGCGGGCGCAGATGTACTCGCTGCAGGATGCCAACATCTACAACATCGCCGTGCGCGGCATGTTCGACGACGCTCAGGACATCGTCAAGGCGGTGTCCAATGACCACGAGTTCAAAGCGCGCTACAAGATCGGGGCGGTCAACTCGATCAACTGGGCGCGCGTCGCGGCGCAGGTGGTCTATTACTTCAAGGGCTATTTCGCCGGAACCCAATCCAACGACCAGAAGATTGCCTTTGCCGTGCCTTCCGGCAACTTCGGCAACATCTGCGCTGGACATATCGCGCGCATGATGGGCTTGCCGATCGGCCGACTGGTGCTGGCGACGAATGAAAACGATGTGCTGGACGAATTTTTCCGCACCGGCATGTATCGCCCGCGCGGCACGGCGGATACCTGGACGACGACCAGTCCGTCGATGGATATCTCCAAGGCCTCCAATTTCGAGCGCTTCGTTTTCGACCTGGTCGGCCGCGATCCTGCCGTGATCCGAGAACTATGGAGCAAGGTTGACGCGGGTGGCAGTTTCGATCTTTCTGCCACACCGTTCTTCGCCAATCTTCCCCGGTTCGGCTTCGTATCGGGCAAGAGCACCCACGCCGACCGGTTGACGACCATTCGCCGCACCTACGAGAAATTCGGCGTGATGATCGACACGCATACCGCGGATGGCCTCAAGGTGGCACAGGAGCATCGCGCGGCGGATATGCCGATGCTGGTGCTTGAGACGGCACTACCGGCCAAATTCGAGGAGACGATCATCGAGGCGCTGGGTCGGGCCCCGGAACGCCCTGCCGCGATGCTGGGAATCGAGAATCTGCCGCAGCGCGTCGAGGTGATGGATGTCGATGCCGCTGCCGTGAAGCGCTTCATCGTGCAGCAGGTGGGTAATCGGTAGCCGGTTTTCTTCCGTTGCTGCAAACAGAAAAGGGCACCGCGGT
>CAZCJW010000289.1:0-3299 GCA_964499185.1 uncultured Propionivibrio sp.
TCTCGTGCGCCATGGCGATGGCCGGCACGAACTTGCCCTGGCCGAACGGGTTGCCCGGCTCCGGCCCGACCGGCATGGTCGTCGCCGTGCGCGCGGCCGGCGGCGTGGCCGAGCTGCGCTGGATGCCGGTGTTCATGTAGCCGCCGTTGTCGTAGCAGATGTAGAGCACGTCGTCGTTGCGCTCGAACATCCCGGACAGACAGCCGAAGCCGATGTCGGTCGTGCCACCGTCACCTCCCTGAGCAACCACGCGCACATCGCCCCTCTCGGCCTTTTGACGCTTGACCTTGAGCGCAGCGGAGACGCCGGTCGCCACCGCGGCGGCGTTGCCAAACAGCGAATGAATCCAGGGAACCTGCCACGAGGTCTCGGGGTAAGGAGTGGAAAACACCTCCAGACAGCCCGTGGCATTGACAGCCACCAACTGGTTATTGGTGGCATGCATCGCCGCATCGATGGCGTAGCGGGCACCGAGCGCCTCGCCACAGCCCTGACAGGCGCGGTGACCGGAATTCAGGGAATTGGTGCGCTCCATGTTGGCCTGGACGCTGCGCTGATCCGGGGCCAGCAGGCGATTACCGACAGTGAAGGTGCCGGTCTGGTAGAACTTGACGGGTTGAAAGCTCATGCTCGACTCCTCAACTGTGTTGGGCGACGTGGCTGCTGCCGACGTCGCGCAGGATGTTCTCGGCCGCCGGGCCGGAACGGCGCTTCTGGCGCTCGCGCTCCAGCTGCTTGTTCACGATGTTCCAGTCGAGATCGAGGAAAGTCAGGGCCGGCAAATCGTCTCGCACCGCCTTGTCGAAGAGCGCGTGCAGGGATTTCTTGGTGATCGGGCGACCGCCGAGACCGGCAACCACTGTGTAGTCGAGGATGCTGATGCCGTCCATGGCCGTCCGGATGTCGGTAGCCAGGATGCCGCCGATGCCGACGGCAAAGGTCTTTTCGACGACAACCACGCGCTTGGCGCCCTTGAGCGCCGCCCGCACTTCGGCCAGCGGGAACGGGCGGAAGGAGATCACGCCCAGCACGCCGATCTTGACGCCGGCCGCACGCATCTCGTCAACCGTGTCCTTGATTGTTCCGAGCAGCGAGCCCATGGCCACGATAACCGTTTCCGCGTCGTCCAGGCGGTAACCGCGGACGAGGCCACCGGAATCGCGGCCAAATCCGGCCTTGAACTCGTCAGCGATCTTCGGAATCAGGTCGAGCGCCCGCATCTGCTTTTCGTGTTCCAGGTAACGCACTTCGGCGAACGCTTCCGGCCCGACCATCGCGCCGATCGACACCGGGTCGGCCGGATCGAGCACCTGACGCGGCTCGTAAGGCGGCAGGAAAGCATCCACCTGCTCCTGCGTCGGCATGTCAACGCGCTCGTAGGCGTGCGTGAGGATGAAACCGTCCATGCACACCATCACCGGGAGGCTCAACTCTTCGGCCAGCTTGAAGGCCTGGATGTGCAGATCGAGCGCTTCCTGGTTGGTCTCAGCAAAAAGCTGGATCCAGCCGCTATCCCGCTGCGAAATCGAATCTGAGTGGTCATTCCAGATGTTGATCGGCGCGCCGATCGCGCGGTTGGCCACCGTCATCACGATCGGCAGTCCCAAGCCGGACGCGTTATAAACCGCCTCGACCATGAACAGCAGGCCCTGCGAGGCCGTCGCCGTATAGGTCCGGGCGCCAGCCGCCGACGAACCGATCGCCACGCTCATGGCGGCAAATTCGGATTCGACGTTGATGAATTCGCAGTTCTTGACCTCTCCCGCCTTCACCATCTCGCCGATGCCCTCGACGATGTGGGTTTGCGGAGAGATGGGATAGGCGCAGATCACTTCCGGCCGGCACAGGGCGACCGCCTCGGCGACGGCGTGCGAGCCTTCGATTTGCTTAAGCATTGGCGACCTCCTTGCTGGCGGCCTTGGCGCGCGCCAGGACCAGATTGAACGCTTCCGTCGCCGCGGCAATGTTGCCCTGCGCGACCTTGCCGGAAAACTTGGCATTGATGGCCTTGCACACCGATTCCAGTTCCAGTTTTCCCGAAAGCGCGGCAAACCCGGCGAGTAGAGGAACGTTCGGCACCGGCCGGCCGACGTGTTTGAGCCCGAGATCGATCGCCGGCAGCGTACATAGGCGATTTACGGGCCAGTCGCGGACGTAGTCCTCGAGACCCAGTTCTTCAAAGGTATTCTTGGTATTGATCAGGATGAATCCATCCTTCTTCAAGCCGGCGAACACATCGACCTGACGCAGCAGGGTCGGATCCTGGATGATCAAGGCATCCGGGTTCATGATCGGCTCGCGCAACCGGATCTCATGGTCCGAAATACGGCAGAAGGCCACCACCGGCGCGCCTGTCCGCTCCGAGCCGAAACTGGGAAAGGCTTGCGCATGATGCCCTTCCTCGAATGCCGCTATCGACAGCATCTCTGCCGCCGTCACGACCCCCTGGCCTCCACGGCCATGAATACGCACTTCGAACATGCTTTCTCCGATCCGTTGATTTTCGAAGCTACCCACCCATCAACCAACTACTTAATGAGTTAATGGAACTAAACGATGACGTTAAGTAACTAATTGTACAGCTCGAATTCCGAATTGTGAAACAGTATTTCAACCAATAAAATCTGACAAAACTTCTGGGGTATTTCTGCCAGAGGTTCGAATCGGAAAGGTGCGGTTGGGGGAGTGTCGAAGCGCAGAGCCCCGGAGAAGAAATCGGAATGCCGCACAAGAAAACGCCCCGGCACGCGGGGCGATAGGAGAACGAGGTTACAGCGCCGCCCGAAAGGGCAGCGGCCACGTCAAACGACTTCGAGGTGACCGATTCCGGAGTTCAAATCGCGATCCTTTGATTCCTTGCTGTGCAACTTGATCTGCAGGCGCAGGTCATTGATCGAGTCGGCATTGCGCAAGGCATCCTCATAGGTGATCCGCCCTGCCTCGTAGAGATCGAACAGAGCCTGATCAAATGTCTGCATGCCCAGTTCGCGCGAACGCTTCATCACTTCCTTGATTTCGTGCACTTCGCCCTTGAAGATGAGGTCGGAAATGAGAGGCGAATTGAGCAATATTTCCACGGCTGCCACCCGCCCCTTGCCATCCTTTTTCGCCAGCAGCCGTTGTGAAACAAGCGCACGCAGGTTGAGCGACAGATCCATCAGCAACTGATGGCGCCGATCCTCTGGGAAGAAGTTGATAATCCGGTCGATGGCCTGGTTGGTGCTGTTGGCGTGCAGGGTAGCCAGGCAGAGGTGGCCGGTCTCGGCAAAGGCAATCCCGTAATCCATGGTTTCGCGATC
>CAZCJW010000290.1:0-3277 GCA_964499185.1 uncultured Propionivibrio sp.
GTTGTTTTTGTTTCTGATGTTCATGGGCATGCCGGTCGCCTTCGCCATCGGCATCTCGGCCGTCATGTTTTACATTTTCGGCCCCGTCCCCACACAGATCGCCATTCAGAAGGTGGCGACGATTACGCAGTCTTTTCCGCTGCTGGCCGTTCCCCTGTTTGTCTTTGCCGGGCACTTGATGAACGAATCCGGTATCACGGAGAGGTTAATCCGACTGTCCACGGTGTTGACGGGATGGATGCGTGGCGGGCTGGCGCAGGTCGCCATCATGCTCAGCGCACTCATGGGCGGCGTCTCGGGGTCTGCCGTCGCCGACGCGGCGATGGAGGCTCGCATCCTCGGTCCGGCCATGCTCAAGAGCGGCTATACCCGCGGCTATGCCAGCGCGGTCATTGCGGTCGGCTCGTTGATCACCGCTACCATTCCGCCCAGTATCGGGCTGATTCTCTATGGATTCATGGGCAATGTATCCATTGGGAGACTGTTCGTCGGGGGCGTTGTCCCCGGTGTGCTGATGACCATCGTATTGATGAGCACGGCCTACTGGATTGCCTGCAGAAGGGGGTATGAACCGGAATTGAAAGAGTTCCCCTCGTTCAAGACAATCGCCAAAAGCGCCTGGGAGTGTAAATGGGCGCTGATTTTCCCGATTCTGCTGATCATCGGTATCCGCTACGGAATCTTCACGCCATCCGAGGCTGGCGCCTTCGCGGTGGCCTATGCAATCTTTATTGGCCTGTTCGTGTACCGAGAACTGACGATCGACAAATTGCTCGGCGCCCTTCGGCATAGCGTGACCGATGTCGGGATGATCATGCTGATCATCATGTTCTCATCAATGATCGGCTACATGATCACGCTGGAAGGGGTTCCGCAAACAGCCGCCGGCTTTCTTGTCGGCATCACCAACAACAAGATAGTACTGATGTTCCTGCTGATCTCGTTCATCATCGCACTTGGCATGTTCCTGGAAAGCACGGTCATTGTTCTCCTGGTTACACCAATCCTGATGCCGATCATCACGCGCCTTGGAATCGACCCCGTTCACTTTGGACTGGTAATGATGACCTGCGTCACGCTCGGTGGGATGACGCCACCCGTTGGCGTGGCGATGTTCACCGTCTGCGGCATGCTGAAATGTCCGATGGACGAATACACGATGGAGGCGCTTCCGCTGCTTCTGGCAGTCATTGCCTTGGTAGTCATGATGATCGTGTGGCCAACCAGCGTGTTGTTTCTGCCGAATCTGGTGTTCGGAAGCGCCTGATGGAATGACTTTGTACACCAACCGCGAACCGAAGGTAGTATAAATAAGGTTCGATCCAATTATCTTTTCAACCTGGAGGGAAACATGATCTACATGCACAAGAAAATTTCCGGTTTCGTTTTGGCAGCTGCTGCAGCACTCGTCTGTTCGTCTCCTATCCAGGCCGCGGACATCACCCTGAAGCTCGGCCACCTGGCCAACGAAGAGAATTCCTGGCACAAGGGTGCGCTCAAGTTCGCCGAGGAAGTCAAGGCGCTCACCAATGGCAAGGTCGAAGTCAAGGTCTTCCCTAATGATTCGCTCGGCAAGGAAATGGACCTGGTCAACGGCATGCAGCTCGGTACGGCCGACATGACGATCACTGGAGAATCCCTGCAAAACTGGGCGCCCAAGGCGGCTTTGCTGGCCCTCCCCTATGCGTTCAAGAACATTGCCGAGATGGACAAGGCGGTGAATGGTCCGCTGGGTGAAGAAATCAAGAAAGAGATCCAGGAGAAAGTTAAGGTCATTCCGCTGGCCTACTTCGCGCGCGGTGCCCGTTACCTCACGACCAACAAGCCAATCAAGACCGTCGATGACGTCAAGGGCCTGAAAATGCGCGTACCGAACGTTCCGGTTTTCGTGCAATTCTGGCGCGGTGTTGGCGCGCAACCGACCCCGATGGCCTTCGGTGAGGTCTTCACCTCCCTGCAGACCGGCGTGATCGAAGCGCAGGAGAACCCCTTGGCGCTGATCAAGTCGGCGAGCTTCTTCGAAGTCCAGAAATTCGTGAATCGCACCGAACACGTGCGTTCGTGGATCTACCTGGCGATCGGCGAAAAGTCCTTCAACAAGTTGAATGCAGAACAGAAAAAAGCCGTTCAGGAAGCGGCAAAACGCGCTCAAGCCTACGAGCGTGAGATCATGCTTGCCGACGAGCAGAAACTCGAGGCTGAACTGAAGGCCAAGGGCATGACGTTCGTCGACACCGACCAGAGCGGTTTTGCCAAGAAAGCCAAGGAATCGGTACTGGCAGCTGCAAAAGAAGAACTCAAGCCGACCATCCAGAAGCTCTACGCCGACTGATTCATCGCGGCCACTCCCCCACGAACGCGGGCAGCGAACAGCTGTCCGCGTTCGTTGTACGCTGCCTCCAAACAAAAGAAGGTTATCGATAAATGATTGGACTTCTAAAGAGAATTGAACGCCTGATCAAATGGGGCACCTGCCTGGCCTTTGCCGTCATGATCACCGCGGTCGTGGTACAGGTTGTCGCCCGCACTTTCGTATCGCAACCGCCCATCTGGACCGAAGAAACGTCCCGGGTGGCGCTGCTTTACATCATGAGCCTGGGGGTTGGCGCATCTTTTTTGACGGGAGATCTGGTCAATGTCGACCTGGCTCTGATGATCATGCCCAAGGGATTGCGCCGTTTCTGTGAGATCGTATCGGCCGCCCTGGTCTCGGCGTTCGGTTTCCTGCTTGTGCCCGGCTCATGGGAATTCACCGTATCGGGAACCATGCAGACATCGCCCGTGCTGCAAGTACAGATGCAATATGTTTTTGGCTGTGTCATGTTCTTTTCCGTTCTGCTCGGCGTCTTCGGACTGATCAAGTTCATCAATATCCTGCTCAACGTTCCCGTGGCGGAACCGACGGCTCACTCTCCGACGAAGGGCTGATTCATGGGAATTGCAATTCTGTTCGGCACCTTCATCCTGTGCCTTGTCATTGGAGTGCCTGTCGCCATCTGCCTCGGCGTTTCGTCTGTCGCCTACCTCGTCTTCTATGCGGACATACCGCTGGTCGTTTTTCCGCAAAAGATATTTGCCGGCGTCGACTCGTTCGTCCTGCTCTGCATCCCCGGCTTCATCATGGCTGGAAGCCTGATGAACGGCGGTGGCATCACCGACCGCATCATCCGTTTTGCCAGCGCCGGAGTCGGCTGGATTCGCGGCGGTCTGGGCCTGACCAACGTCGCTGGGTCGATGCTCTTTGCCGGAATTTCGGGAACAGCAGTTGCCGAAGCCA
>CAZCJW010000291.1:0-3260 GCA_964499185.1 uncultured Propionivibrio sp.
GCATGGCGCCTATCTACCGGGAGCGGCAGAACGTCCTGCGCGAAGAATTGAGTAGCCGGTTCGGCGACGGCTGCGAGATTCTCGGCGGACAGGCGGGCTTGCACCTGGTGCTGCGCTGGACGGGCGGACTGCCGGATACGGTGATCGCGGAAATGGCGACGAACCAAGGCATTGTCTTGCGCGCGCTGAGTGGTTATTACGCGAAGCCCGGGGGCGGCAACGGGTTGGTACTCGGCTACGGGATGGCGGAGACGAAACAGATACCGGGGCTGATCGACCGGGCTTTCTCCCGAATCAAAACGGAGCCTTGCTAGAGGTAACGTGATGCCTCCTGAAAGTCCACCTTTTTCGGCGGCGGTAGTTGGTCGCGGTCCACGCGCGCCACGATGAACGCCCGCGTCAGCGGCTTGGCCCCCTTCAGCGTGATGGCAGCAAAATCGACGTCTGCCGCCGCCTCCGTACTGGTTCCGTCAAGGACAACGTTCATCGGGCTGAGACGTAAATGCACGGGCTCGATCGAGAGATAATCCTGAGGATTGTCGAGAACCGCCTTCAGCGACTCGAACTGGCTTTCAAGCAGCGATTCGGCCGTGTCGAGCGCTTCAAGCTGTCGTTCGTTTTCAAGGAGTTGTGCTTCAAGTGCTGCCTGTTTGCTTGGCATTGCGGGTGCTTCGCCAAGCATTGACCCCAGGCCGGGCCCATGCTCGCTCAGCAGTCGCAGGCGAGCTCGAATGAGCGAGCGTGCGGCCTGGAGTTCGGCGCGCTCGTTCCTTTCGGTGCCGATGTCCGACAATGCCCTGGATACAAGGTGCTCGAAAACTTCGATTCCGACCACGCGGCGCAGGCGCGTTTCGTCTTCAGCGCAAAGACGCGTCTTGTGGTCCGAGAAGTTGACCACGCGTTGTGCAACATCACGGATTACCATGTCGCCCTGCAAGGCCAGGCCGAAAACCCGCTCCTGGCGATAATCCATGCCGAGAATAAGGCAGGCCGACTGGAGCTTGGGTGATGCCGAGAAAAGGGCGCGCAGATCATCGGCGCGGCTCAACAGGGTCTGCAGGTCGGCAGGGGCGACGAAGAATGCTTTCAGCACGGGGTCGGTCGACCATGCCTTGGGGGACAATGGTCTGGCGGGCGGGAAGTAATGGACGAGCTGCTTCATGAACCGGATGGTGTTCGTGACCGCGGGGGAAAGGCGTTTTTTGTAATTGCGCACAAGGCGCAGGCGCGGGTTGGTCAGCGCGATGGCCTTCCCAACGGCCCAACGCAGAGTTTCGTCCGAGATGTGGTCAGGATCGAAGGGCGCCGAACCGTTCCTGAACCAATCCAGAATGCTCATTTTTTCCTCCGATGCTCACGAGTGAGCTGCTCCGACTCTCTACATCATAGATTTGAGAATGGGCGAGTGCCGGCGATCGGGCGATTTTCTCCATTTGCCACACCATATTCTATGCACCGCGCTCATTTTTTTGCTTCGCGGAATTGCCACGGCAATTGCTCGAGGGCACAATCGGCTCAGAGGGGATTTCCTCTCCTTCCGGAAACGCGAAGGATCATTCAACACTCGTCGAAAAAGGAATTCTACGTGGATTCAAAATACCTCCTTGGCATCTCCGAGCTGGATTCACAACATGAGGAAATAGAAACTGGTTTCAAGGCGCTACAGGAGGCCATCGGTGACAAGGATCGTCGGCCTGCGCTTGTTGAGAACCTTTGCGAAAAGGTGAGGTTCCACTTCTATGCCGAAGAGTCCATCATGAAGGTTTTCGCGTATCCGGAATATCAGGAGCACCAGAAATCGCATCTAGAAATCCTCAAATCGCTCGAAGGTTACAGGAACCGGGAGTTGACCGATGACGACATTGCGGAGCTGCGAGATCACCATTTGCAGCTCTTTCTGGAGCAGATTCTCGTCCAGGACATGCGGTTTTCGGCCTTCATCAAGCGAAACAGGGAACGCCTGGGAATCCAGTAGGGAAATCCGCCCTGAGACTTTTCCGGCAAAATTTCGCGAGTGTTGTAAATAACCGACACCACGACGTGATTTCCGGTGATAGTTTTCGGTTCCTCAAAACCCGCTGAGGAGCCGTAGATGCCTAAAACCCTGATTGAACCCTTCCGCATCAAGAGCGTCGAGCCGATTCGCATGACGTCGCGCGACGAGCGCGTGCGCCTGCTCGAGGAGGCCCGGCTCAACGTGTTCAAGCTACGCGCGGAAGACGTGCTGATCGACTGGCTGACTGATTCCGGCACCGGCGCGATGTCGTCGCGGCAGTGGGGCGCGATCATGGAAGGGGACGAAAGCTACGCTGGCGCGCGCAGCTTTTACCGCCTCGAAGCGGTCATTCGCAAGATCACCGGCATGACGCATTTCGTGCCGACGCACCAGGGCCGCGCTGCCGAAAAGGTCCTGTTTACGGCGACCTGCAAGAAAGGCGATCTGGTACCGAACAACTGCCATTTCGACACCACCCGCGCCAACCTGGAATTCATCGGCGTCGAGGCGGTGGATCTGGTCATCCCCGAGGGCCTGCAGCCCGGTCTGGTGCATCCTTTCAAGGGCAACATCGATCTGGCGAGGGTTGAAGCCGTCCTGAAGACCGACGCGCATCGCATTCCCTTCGGCATGATCACGGTGACCAACAACACGGGCGGCGGGCAACCGGTATCGATGGCCAACATCCGTGCCTATGCCGGGCTGCTCAAGCAATATGGCAAGCCGCTCATCCTCGATGTGTGCCGCTTCGCCGAAAACGCCATGTTCATCAAGATGCGCGAGGCGGGATACGAAAACGCGTCGATTGCCGAGATCGCTGCCGAAATGTTCTCGTATGCCGACGGGGCCACGATGAGCGCCAAGAAGGACGGCATGGTCAATATGGGTGGGTTCATCGTATTGCGCGACGACACGTGGATGGATGACGTACGCAATGCGCTGATCATGACCGAGGGCTACCCGACCTACGGCGGGATGGCCGGGCGCGATCTCGAGGCGTTGGCGGTCGGGCTGGAAGAAGGTCTGGACGAGGATTACCTGCGCTACCGCCTGCGTACCGCCGAATACCTTGGCGAAAAACTCGACGCGGCGGGCATCGGCTTCGTCAAGCCGACGGGCGGCCATGCGGTCTATCTCGATGCGCGCACCGTCTTGCCGGACATGCCGGTGGAGCATTATCCGGCCTGGGCGCTGTGCAACGCGCTGTACCTCGAAGGCGGTATCCGCGGCGTCGAGATCGGGTCGGTGATGTTCGGAAAGCGTC